>JAODAO010000327.1 GCA_025463465.1 Glaciihabitans sp.
GGCCTGCTCACCTCGTTGCCGGTCCTAGCGTTTGCGCTGACAACCCCCATAGCCGCAGCCCTGCTCACCCGGATAGGGCCGGACTTCGCGGTCGCCATGTCGCTTCTCGGCATCATCGCCGGTGTCGCGATACGGTCAGCTGGATCGATCGTTCCGTTGTTCGTCGGGACGGTGATCATGGGATTCGCCATCACCCTCGGCAACGTCATGGTTCCCGTCCTCATCCGACGCAACTACAGCGAGGCCCATCGGGCCAGCGTCACCGGCCTCTACACCGCGGCCCTCAACGTCGGATCGATGCTGACCCTGGTCGCGACGGTGCCGCTGGCCGATGCGGTCGGCTGGCAGTGGGGGCTTGAGACCTGGTCCGGTCTTGCCGTCGGCGCGCTGGTGGTGTGGGCATTGGCCGTGGGATGGCGCCGCTTCTCCCATCCGAGACGGATCGACCGAACGGTCGTCGAGATTGACCCGGATCCCAATACGGAGGCACTCCAACTCGCCCACGCCGATCGTCGCCTCTCGCGCTCGCTGCGCTGGAGGATCCTTATCCTCGCGGCGGGCTTCGGCGGCCAGGCGTTCTCCTACTACGGCCTGACGGCCTGGCTCCCGCAGATCCTCGCCGCCACGAGCGGACTCGAACCGGCCGTGTCATCGGCGGGATCGTCACTGTTCCAGGTCTGCGCGATCGTCGGGGCGCTCGGGGCTCCAATGTTGACGAAACGGCTGCCATACTGGTCGATCTTCGTGATGCTCAGCGCCCTCTGGGGATCCGTCCCGGTTGGACTGCTGTTGGCACCCGATTCCTGGTGGCTCTGGTTGAGCCTCGGCGGTATTGCGCAGGGCGGTATCTTCACCATGATCTTCATCGTGATTGTCGAACTCGCACGCTCCGACGCCGAGGCCGCCCGATACTCCGCTCTCGCGCAGGGCATCGGTTATGCAATCGGTGCCACCGGCCCCAGTGTGGTCGGGGCGCTGCACGAGGCGAGCGGCGGCTGGAACCTCCCGATCACCGCGGTCCTGGCGGCCGTGATTGTGCTCGCCGCCGGTACGCTCATCGCCTCCCGCGGAATGGGATCCCTGCGTCGCTGAGCCACCGCGCTGGCCCGTGATCGTCGTGCGATCGTGGTGTGTTTCGTGGTGTGTTTCGTGGTGTGTTTCGTTGTGTGACGGCCTTAGGTGACGGCGAGGAAACGGAAACCTACACTTCTGGAAACGGTGATTTCAACAGCACCGGTTTTCGAACATCGGGAGGAGGCCAAGATGACCAATCTGACACCAGGAGTGCGTAACGCCATGCAGTGCGAAACCGTTTCCGGGAATCGTTGCGAGGGTCATGGGGCCGGCCACGCGATGCTCACGCTCCAGGAACGTGTCACCGCAGCAACCCCGAGCAAGTGGCGCGACGCCGTTGTGCGCTCCGTCTCCTCGGATGGCTGGATCGCCCTCGACCTTCTCGACGGCGAATCCGTTTGGACCTGGCACCACGCAACGCTCAGCGACGTGCTCGTCGCTGGTTCCCCGGTCGCACTGCACTCGCTGTATCACACGCTCGCAATCGGTCACCAGCGACTCAACGTGCTCGTCGCCCAGCCGATCGGCTGAATCGAGCGCAGCACAAACGTCCCTCACGGGGTGGGATGCTTCACCGCCGGTGTTCGACCGACACACACTCTGTGTAGCGTGCCCCGCCTGACCGGTCGCGTGTGACCTGAGTCGTGTGACCGTCCGCCTGACCTGGTTGTAATGCAGCTTCGTCGCTGGAATTACGCCATCGACATCGAGTCCATCATCTTCTGGCAGGTCATCGCGCACTGGCGGCAGACCTCTGCGCACATACGGCACTCGTCGCTCATGTCCGCGTGCTTCATGCACTCGTCGGCGCAGGCGGTCATCATCATCATCGTGGCGAGCAGCATGGCCTTCATGGTGTCCATCTGCATACCGGCGGAGCGCATCATCATACGCATCATGGTGTTGGACATGTCCGCGGCGTTCATGCACATACTGCGGCACATCGCCATCTCGGCGCCCATCATCTGGTCTGCGCACATCGTGCAGGCCTGCTCGACTGCGGAGCATGCCTCGATGCACTCCTGCATCATCGCCATGTCCATCCCCATGCCCATCATCGGCATGTCCTTGTTGTGCATTTCCATCATCTGCATCGTCATGTTGTCCACTGGGGATCGTCTCCGTTTCCGGGCTGACGGGCACCGGCAGTTGCCAGCGCGGGGTACGGCAGCCCGCTGACCCCCACGCTACAAGAGCGGGGTCTCTGTTGACAGCCACCTTGTCAGCCGCCCCGGGCGGACGCCTTAGCGGTGACCGACCTGTGAAAACCTCGACATCCCCCCACAATCCCTGTTTATGACGGATGGGGTCATTTATCATAATGATCCGAACGCGGGGAAGTTTGTCGCGCCGACCTAAAGAATCGCCGACCTACAGAATCACAGCCCCACCAGCACTCAACCCGGCATGCCGGGCGATCGGCCGGCCGGGCGGAGACGGTAACCAGCAGTGAACACTCTTCGCCTCGACCGCGCTGGGCTTGTCTCCCTCGGGCGTGAGCCGGGCAACGCGTTCGCAGGGGCAATCGACCCGCACACGGGCGACATGCCGGCCACGGTGGATGAGGCGCTTCAGTGCGCCTTCCGGCTTGGCGAAGCAGGCGCGGTTCCCGGCACGGGATACACGCGAGAGCTCTGGGAGACCCTCGCCAGCCTCGCCGCCCACGATCTTGGCGCTGCTCGCACCGTCGAGCCGCACCTCGACGCGATCGCGATCCTCGCGCAGGCCGGCGCAACGCCGCTACCCCGGGTGGCCGGGCGAAGCGACTGCAGCTGGGGCGTGTTCGCCGCGGAGGGCGGGCCCGATCCGCTGGTCGCTGTGCCGACCGAAACTTCGACCCACAACCAGACAGGCACCGAGACCACTACCGGGTGGATGTTGGTGGGCAGCAAACCATGGTGTTCGCTGGCGGGCCGTCTCACGGCAGCGCTGGTTTCTGCCACAACCGCCGACGGCGAGCGGCGCCTGTTCGCCGTTGACCTTGCCCACCACGGAGTGACCGTCGAAGACGCCGGCTGGCAGGCGCGGGGCCTCACCGAGATTCCAAGCGGCCCGGTGCGGTTCGACAGCGTGCCCGTTTTTCCCGTCGGCGACGCCGGCTGGTACCTGCAGCGCCCCGGGTTCTCCTGGGGCGGCATCGGGGTTGCCGCCTGCTGGTATGGCGGGGCGGTCGGCCTCGCTCGCACCCTGTTCGAATCCTTTGCCGCGCCATCCAGCGCCGCATCATCCACCACCGCGTCATCCAGCAATGCGTCATCCGCAGCCCCTCCGGACCGCCTGGCGCTGATGCACCTCGGCGCGATCGACGAGCAGCTCCACGTCAGTCGGCT
>JAODAO010000340.1 GCA_025463465.1 Glaciihabitans sp.
TCTTCGCTTCGATCTCCTGGCCGAGGTACGGCGTGAGGTCACGAACGCGGCGCAGCTCGATGAGCGACGCGGGAAGGAATCCACGGAGTCCGATGTCGACGATGAGTCCACCCTTGACGACCTCGATCACGGAACCGGTGACAACGCCATCGGCTTCCTTGATCTTCTCGACGTCGCCCCATGCACGCTCGTACTGAGCGCGCTTCTTGGAGAGAATCAGGCGGCCTTCTTTGTCTTCCTTCTGGAGAACAAGAGCCTCGACACTGTCGCCGACCTGAACAACTTCGCTCGGGTCAACGTCGTGCTTGATGGAGAGTTCGCGGGAGGGGATTACACCCTCGGTCTTGTACCCAACGTCGAGGAGAACCTCGTCGCGGTCGATCTTTACAACGATGCCCTCAATGAGGTCTCCATCGTTGAAGAACTTCAGAGTCTTTTCGACCGCGGCGAGAAAGTCTTCAGCAGAACCAATGTCATTGATTGCAACCTGCTTGGGTGCCTTGGCGGTCGTTACGTTTGTCATGTAGTTAGTGCTCCAGTATGGACATAGCTAGGGCCACGGACGAGAAATATCTGGTGGTTTCGCCAGTGGCAGGCGGATAGATGTCACAAATCGCGACGTCTCATCCTAGCGTCTCCGGCCAAAGCGATGCCACCACACGGTAAAAGCCCGGTGGGTGTGTTCGGCGAAAGAAATGCATGGCTTCTCCCGCCTGCGACACCGCCGAGTCGATTCCTTGCCGCCGGATCAATCGAGGTTATTTCCGCCGCGATAGCGGGTCCCCTGGTGCTCAGACGGCAGCCGTCGGTTCCCGGCCCCAAACATGTTCTCTCGAAGTGTTGTGGAGGAATACGCGGTTCGGTAGAGACCACGTTTTTGCAGCTCCGGGACAACGTACTCGATGAAGTCCTCGAGCGTGCCGGGGGTGACGAACTGGCGCAGGTTGAATCCGTCGATTCCCGTCTCCCCCACCCAGCCTTCTATGGCGTCGGCAATCTCTACCCCGGTGCCGAGGGCAAAGAACGGCCCCCGGTCAAAACGCGTTATCTCTTTCAGGGCCTCCCCGACGGTCGCGCCGGGGGCATATCGTGCGGTGGTAGCCGCATCGCGGCTGCCGCCAGCTCCGGCCATGATGTCGGCAATCCGGGTTTCCGGCGGATACGCCGCAAGGTCGATGCCACTTCCGCCGCCCGCGTGGGCAAGGTACCCCTCGGCACTGCTGAGGCGCTCGTACTCCTCGGCTTTGCGCTGTGCATCGGCGCGGGTTCTCCCGGGAATCAGGACAGCGCTTCCCAGCGTTCGTACCGCGCCGGGGCCGCGACCGAAGTCGTCGGCCCGTTGGTGGATGTCGGCGATGCTGCGGGCGAAGTCGGGGATGGACGCCCCACCGACGAAAACGACCTCGGCGTGTTTCGCCGCGAAATCCCGTCCCGTCGCGCTGCTGCCGGCCTGAAACAGGACCGGGGTCCGCTGGGGTGACGGTTCTGACAGGTGCGGACCCGCGACGGTGAAATACTCACCGCTGTGGTTGATCGCTCGTACCCGCGACGGGTCCGTGTAGGTGCCACCGGAGACATCCCGCTGCACCGCGCTGTCGTCCCAGGATCCTTCCCACAATTTGTAGAGCACGTCGAGGTATTCATGGGCCCTGTCGTACCGCTGCGCGTGGTCGAGCTCATCCGCCAGCCCGAAATTGCGGGCCGCGTTGGGAAGATAGGACGTGACAATATTCCACCCAAACCTGCCCTTGGTGAGGTGATCGATGGTGCTGGCGCGACGAGCAAACGCGAATGGCGGCTCGTACGTGGTCGAAAAAGTCGAGACGAATCCGAGATGGCTGGTGACTGCTGCCATCGCCGGTATCACCAGCAGCGGGTCGTTGTTGGGAATCTGCACAGCTTCGCGCAGCGCCGTCTCTGGGCCACCCCGATAGCCGTCATACGTTCCGATCACATCGGCGAGGAACATCGTGTCGAAAAGACCTTCTTCCAGCAGCTTCGCCTGGTTCTGCCAAAACTCGAGGTCGGTGTAGTTCTGACGGGTGTTGCCCGCCGCACGCCACAGCCCGTGGGAGATATGACCGACCGTGTTCATCTCGAACAGGTTGAAGCTCAGTTCCCCGCTCATTCTGCAGCTCCGAGCAGGGTGGACTTGAGCGTGTCGAGGCCAACCCCGCCGAGATCGAGGGCCTTTTTGTGGAACGCCTTGATATCGAACGCCGCGCCCTGCCGGGTTTTGTACTCGTCGCGGATCTGCTCCCAGATGCGCTGCCCGACTTTGTAGGACGGAGCCTGCCCGGGCCAGCCGAGGTAACGGTTCACCTCGAAGCGGACGAACGACGCGTTCATGTTGACGTTCTTGGACATAAATTCGAACGCGTAGTCCGCCGTCCAGGTTCCGCCGCCATCGGGACGCTGTTTTCCGAGGTGAACACCGATGTCGAGCACCACGCGCGCGGCCCGCATCCGCTGGCCGTCGAGCATTCCGAGACGGTCAGCGGGCGAATCCAGGTAACCGAGTTCCTCCATCAGGCGTTCGGCGTACAGGGCCCATCCTTCCGCGTGGCCGGAGCTGCCGGCCAACTGCCTGCGCCATGTGTTCAGCGTCGCCCGGTTGTATACGGCCTGCCCCAGCTGCAGGTGATGACCGGGTACCCCCTCGTGGTAAACGGTTGTGGCCTCTCGCCAGGTGTCGAATTCCGTCACCCCCTCGGGCACCGACCACCACATCCTGCCGGGACGGGCGAAGTCGTCGCTCGGGCTGGTGTAGTAGATGCCGCCCTCCTTGGTGGGGGCGATCATACATTCGAGTGCTCTGACCGGCTCGGGGATGTCGAAGTGGCTGGCGGAAAGCTCAGCGATCGCCGTGTCACTCAACTTCTGCATCCAGCGCTGGAGTGCATTGGTACCGAACAGCTTCAGGCTCTCGTCGGCTTCGAGGATGGCGACCGCCTCTTCCACTGACGCGCCCGGTTTGATTTCGGAGGCGATCCTGGTTTGCTCCTCAACCATCCTGGCAAGCTCCTGCACACCCCACTCGTATGTCTCGTCGAGGTCGATTTTCGCACCGAGGAAGCGCTGCGACTGCAGCGCGTACATTTCGCGGCCAACCCCGTCGATGTCGCTCGCTGCCGCTGCCAGTTCGGTGCGCATAAAGGCGGCGAGCTTTCCATACGCCTCGGCGGACGCCGTGGCGCCCCGGTCGAGGTCGCTGCGGAGCCCGGCGCTCAACTCCGCGCCGTCCGCGAGGGTGGCTCCATCGGCGAACTCCCGAAAAAATCCGTCGGCCTGAGCGTGTTTGAGCACCTGGGTTGCAACCTCGACGACCTGGCGCCGCGCCGGCACAACACCATCGCGGATTCCCTGCCGGAGTGAGGAGATGTAGCCGTCGACAGCGGCCGGCAGGTTGGTCATTCGTCCGGCGATCGCGGACCAGTCGTCCGGGGTGTCGTGCGCCATCAGGTCAAAGGTGTCCCGCATCGACTGCGCCGGCGACTCGATGACGTTCACGTCGCGTTTCCAGAGGCCTGCTTCAGAGGACTCGAGCTCCAGCTCCAAGGTGGACAACAAGTCCGTTTTTGTGACGGTATCAACCTCGTCTACCGCCGTGGCGGCACGTAACTGTGCCACCACCCTCGCCGCTTCGGCGTCGTATCGTTTGTGCCCGGCGGGAGAAAAATCGCCCAGTTGGTCGTGATGTCCGGGCAGGCCGATCCATACGGCGACGTCGGGGTCGAGTTCGGCGAGAGTGCTGACCCACCGCTCGGCGATGGCATCGATCTCCGATGGTTGACGTGAGGGGGTGTGCGTAATCTCCACAGGCATACCCGAAGCTTAAATCACCGGATCACCCATCTCTTCCGAATCGAGCGGAGCGCCGCAGCTAGTGGACCGCCACACGGGACCCTGCCGCTCCCTACTCGAAGAGCGCGTAGACCTCATCGGTTGATGTCGCAGTTGTGAGGGATGCCGCACGAGCGGGATCCAGAAGAACGCCGGCGAGTTGGCTGATCAGGG
>JAODAO010000385.1 GCA_025463465.1 Glaciihabitans sp.
AGCAGCACCACCCCTGGCAGCACCAGTACTGACCCCGCGGTGACCGCGGCACTGGACGAGCTGGAGGCACGCTACGAATCCCGGCTCGGGGTGTGGGCGCTGGACACAGCCACCGGCCGGGAGGTGAATCACCGCTCCGACGAGCGCTTCGCCTACGCATCCACCTACAAAGCCCTCGCCGCTGCTGCCGTCCTACGGACGAGCGACGACGCGAAACTGGCGGCACCGGTGCCGATCGACGCCGCAGATATCGTCAGCTACTCGCCCGTCACCTCCGAATACGTGGGTGTTGGGCTGCCCCTCAGCACGATTGCCGAGGCCGCCGTGGCGCAAAGCGACAACACCGCGGGCAACCTGCTGCTCGACGCCCTCGGTGGTCCCGACGGACTGGACGCAGAACTCGCACTAGTGGGGGACACCACGACCCGCGTCGATCGGTGGGAGCCTGAGCTGAACACCGCCGTGCCCGGCGACCTGCGCGACACAAGCACCCCGAACGCCCTCGGCGAGGGCCTGCAGGCATACCTGCTGGGGGATGAACTACCCGCCGACCGCCGCGCCCTGCTCACCAAATGGATGACGGGCAACAGCACCGGCGCCGCACTGATCAGCGCTGGAGTGCCGGAAGGGTGGACCGTTGCCGACAAAAGCGGGGCAGCAAATTACGGCACGCGCAACGACATCGCGGTCCTCTGGCCACCCGGGAGGGACCCGATTGTGCTCGCCATCCTCTCGGACCGCGCGGCGCAGGACGCCGAGTACTCCGATGCCCAGGTCGCCGAGGCGGCTGCGGTTGTGACGAGTGCGCTCTCGTAAGCCGGTCGACCGAGCTGACCGAGCTGACCGAGCCGATCGGGGCAGTTGGGGCCCTGTCACAACTGGGCACGTCGCCTCCGTTGATGTTTCATAGCGGCCGATAACGGAGGCGACCCGGCGGCACGCTCGCTTACAGGGCGGCGCCCAACTTCGGGCAGGTATGTCTTAGTCGCAGAAGCGACGCCCGGGAACGAGTGTTCCGGACGTCGCTTCTGCTCGCTCCGTGACCGGCGCGTCTGTTACAGCGCGGGCGTCGGCCCCCTGCTCAATAGCAACCGCGTTCGGGATATCGCCGTCGCGCCGAGGCCGAGCACACGAGGAATTGCTTCGAAAATCGCTGTTATGCGTGAGGCGAACGTCGACGCTGGTGCAACGCCGACATCGGCGATTGCGACAGTGTCAGACATTGCGGCAACATTTTCGTGGGTCGACATAGACCCTGAGAAATCTGGACCGTTTGGTGATGTCTGCGTTGTCCGAAAGCTGTCGAATTTCGACGAGTTCTGCAGTGCCCTACCCCCGCCGAGTTGTGCCCCGTGGGAAGGATCGACGACGTCGGGCGATCCACATAGCGAGTACACCGAGTAAAACACTTGCCGAAGCAAACGCGACGACCGGTGGGGAAACCTCTTGACCGGTTGACGCCAGTGTTCCGCCGGACGGTACCGCCGAGCCCGGGACAACAGGAGCGTCCGCGGTCGACTCACTCGTATCCGGTACGGCGGGTGCCACATTCTCCGGAACAGGGGGCTGTTCGGGTTCCGGATCTCCGGGTTCGCCAGGCTCAGGGACCGACGGCGTGCCGGGGGTAGGAACGGAAGGGTCACCGGGCTCCGGGACGGTTGGTTCCCCGGGGTTTGGAACGGTTGGCTGGCCGGGTTCCGGGACTGTGGGCTCCCCGGGTTCCGGCATTGTCGGCTGTCCGGGTTCCGGAATGGTGGGATTACCGGGCTCCGGGATCGTTGGTTCACCTGGTTCACCTGGTGCAGGGACGGTGGGCACACCTTCGCTGTCGAGAACCACTTCGAAGTTCACGTCCGTGACATTTTCGCCTGCCGTCGAGATGCTTACCTCTTGGCTGGTGGGCGATGCTGCGAGATATCCGTCGGGCACCGTCAACGTAAGTTCGTACTGTCCGGCGGGCAGTTTACCGGCAGTGAAGCCGCCGTCGGCCGCTGAAGTGAGCTCGGTTGTGTCGATATCTCTCGTCAATGTGATTAGCGATCCAGGAATCGCAGATCCTGTTGGATCACTGACCCTTCCACCAATCGAGCCTTCGCGGCCCAATTCGAAATTGGCGTCCGTGATTGTGGTTCCATCGTTCTCAATCTCGATCTCACGGGTCGTCTCGCCAATCGCATACGTGCCATCGGCAACAGCAATTGTCAGCGTGTACGAACCTCCCGCGAGACCATCTGCGGCGTAGCGCCCATCGACGTCGGTAGTAATGGTGGATTTCCCGTCCGGCCCCTTAATCTCGACAGGTATCCCGGCTGCAGGTTCGCCGCCGATGGTGACAATTCCGCTGAGCGAGGAGAGCTGAGCGAAAACGAAGTCCAGATTGTCCACGGGTAGTTCGGAGTCTGGCGGAATCGTGATGGCGATCGCAGACCCCTGCGGGCTGTAGCCGGCGGGGGTAGATGCTGTGACGGTGTAGGTTCCTGCCGCGACCGGATCGAACTGGTAGTTTCCCGAGGAATCAGTTGTAATGACGACCCGCGTGCCGTCTTGATCCTCAAGGATGATTTCTATGCCACCCAGGGGGATGTCGAAGGTGTTGCGAGCTTGCCCGCTCAGCTGGGCACCACCCAGTTCCCTGACCGTGAAGTCAACGTCGAGGGCATCAGAGTCCGAGATATCCACGGGAGTCCTGCTCGAACCGATAACGGCCTTACCGTTCGGGGTGGTCAATTCGACGGTGTAGCCGTCGGCCGCCGTAAATCCGGTAAAGGAGTAGGCACCCGTCGCGTCTGTGGTGGTTGTGGCAGCTAGTGCCCCGTTGGTGTCGAACAGCTCGAGTGTTGCCCCGACCTCGGGTACACCGTCCGGATCGGCGACGACGCCGCCGACATCCCTCGCGATCGACGCGAACCAGGTTTGGTAGATCGGTAATCCCGAACGGGCGGTGAAGTTGAAGGTCAGGCTTTCCAGTGCGACGTTGGGCTCGAACCAGGCGGCTGCACCTGAAGTGTCAGCTGCTGCTGTGTTGCCCGTCAGTGTTAATGTGCTGGGGTCCCACGACGGCACGTCGAGAGGGTCACCGGTACAGGAAGGTTTTCCCGTTGTTCCGGGAGCGCAGTAGTTGAATCCAGATCTGAAACCGAGGTCTGTGGCCGTCGCAGGAGCCCCCGTCGCGGTAACAGCGCTTATCCGCAGCATGTCCGCGTCAATATCACCGAGAACGAACGTCCATCCCGAACTGGGCGTTGGGCTGTCGAA
>JAODAO010000395.1 GCA_025463465.1 Glaciihabitans sp.
CGAGGGAGCCGACGAGCGGGCGGGAGGCCGCGACGCCCAGGGGGTGATGGTCTGTCATGGGGTTCTCTCGTCCGACGTCGTTGTGGGTGAGGTGCGGCCGTTCTGTGGGCGCTACGGCAGTACCATCCTCCCACAAATCCAATTGAAAACAGAGATATCCAAGCAATGCCAATCATCCCGCGAGGCTACGCCGGGTGATCCTTAAGGAGACGGAGGGGTCTTTTTCGGGCGCGGCCACACCACAATCAGCGCGGTCGCGAGCGGCCCAAGGAACAGGGACAGCACAAACCAGATCGACCGCCGCCGACCCTTGCTCTCGGCGAGCCCTGCGTTGACTAAAGCGAGGGCGAACCACCACCAGCCGTTTTCGTACACGATCGTCGTCGTATCGTCCATGCCCGAAGCATAGGTGCACGCACCATCTTGTGACCCCACCGATTCGTGAAGCATCCGACGAATCCTGGTGGAGAGCCGTCTCCGTTGTTAGTGCCGGCGCGTAGCCTTGGGGGATGTCAGTGCTCACCGCAGATCTGCTCGGCCGCATCCGTTCCCGCGCGGCTGGCTACGACCGGGACAACGCCTTCTTCAGCGAAGACCTGGCCGAGTTGCGCGAGGCGGGTTACCTGCTGGACCGCAGCCTGCTGGACGCCGCAGCCGACCAGCGCCTGCTCGCCGCCCACGCCCCGGCAACGGCGCTCGGCATCAACATGCACCTGGTCTGGACGGCGGTCGCCCGCATCCTGAAGGTGCGCGGCGACGCGTCGTTGCAGTGGTTGCTCGACGAAGCGGCGACCGGTGAACTGTTCGCTTTCGGCATCAGCGAGCGGGGCAACGACCTGGTGCTGCAGGACTCCACCACCATCGCCACCCCGCGCGAAGATGGAAGCTACGAATTCACCGGCACAAAAGTGTTCACGTCGATGTCCCCGGCCTGGACACGGCTGGGCATCTTCGGCCGCGACGACACCGACCCGGCCAACCCGGTCCTCGTGCACGGGTTCATCACCCGGGATACCCCCGGCTACACGATCCTTGAAGACTGGGACACCCTGGGCATGCGCGCCACCCAGAGCAATACGACCGTCCTCGACCGAGCCAGGGTGCCCGCCGACCGCATTGTGCGCACCGTCCCGGTGGGGCCGTCGGCCGATCCCTTCGTTTTTGCCATCTTCGCCGCGTTCGAGACCCTCATCGCCGCCGTTTATGCGGGTATCGCCGACCGTGCCCTCGAGTTGATGGTCGCGGCCGTGCAGGGTCGCCACAGCCTGAAAAACGACGGGCGCAGCTACGCCAAGGATCCGGACATCCGCTGGCGGATCGCCGAGGCGGCCCTCGCCGCCGACACCGTCGGACCGGTCATCCGCACGGTCGCCACCGACGTCGACAACCTGGTCGACTCCGGCCGCGACTGGTTCCGCCGCCTGGTCGGGGTGAAACACCAGTCCATCGAAGTGGCCAGGACGGTGGTGGATGCCGCGGTGCGAGTCTCCGGCGGTAGCGCATATCGGGCAGACAGCGAACTGTCCCGGCTCTCCCGGGACGTCATCGCCGGCATCTTCCACCCCTCCGATCCGGAGTCCGTGCACAACACCGTCGCGACGAACCTGCTTGGACCGCTGGAGTAGGTGCAACTGACCGGGCGCCCGGCGACCACCGTGAAGGTGGTCACCGGGCGCCCGGTCAGCGCTTGTCAGACAAACGCTTGTCAGATAAACGCTTGTCAGACAAACGGCTATCGGGTCAGAGGTCGCCGACCCCCGAGGACAGGGCCCGCATCACCTCGAACCCCTCCGCGTGCTCGGTCCTGGCCTGGCTGCCGCGGAACACGGCCGCCCCGCGCAGCACCTCCGCTCCCATGTATGGCTTCCCTGACTGGTTTTTGTGGCGCTTCACCGCCGCCACCTTCGCGTCGACGTAGGAGGAGATGTCGACGAAATAACTCGGCGCGAACTCCTTTGTAGCCGACGGGCTCTCGAAGCAGAGGATGGTCGACGAACGCCGGCCCGCCCGCATCGTCGCCAGGTGCACGGCGTGGTGATCCTGGTGCTGGTCGTGCGCCGAGTGGGTGAGGATGACATCGGGACGGAACAGGTCGACGGCCAGTTCGATTACCTTCACCATCCGGTCGATCTCGGTCGACATGGCCGTGTCGGTGAAGTCCTGCACCGAGATGCCCGCAATCTCCAGGCTCTCGGCTCCCGCCAGCGCCTCCCGGCGGCGAATGTCGCCATCGCCGCCGTTGTCGCCCTGGCTCATCACGATGGCCATCACCTCGTGGCCCTCGTCGGCGAACCGCGCAAGCGATCCCCCGCAGGCGAGCTCGAGGTCGTCGGGGTGGGCGCCGATGGCGAGCACCCTGCGCACCTTCGACGGGGCGAGATTCGGATGGCGCAGCATAAACACCATCGAGATCAGGCCGACAAACACGATCGCGACGCCGCCGATCACGTACTGGGCCCACGGCAGCACGTGCTCGGGATCGGCCAGTGCGATAGCCAGGCTCGCGGGAATCGCGACGATCGACCCCAGCACGATTAAGCCAACGACGGTGCGAGGGTGCTTGATGTGTCGTTGGATCCAGCCGGCCTGGAAGATGGCGCCAATCAGCAGGATGCCGAAGGCGCTCGTCAGGACAATACCTAGCCAGAGCATTCGATCACCCACTGCGAGGCGCGTTCGGTTGACAGTTCAGTGGAATAGCCCGCCGGGTAAGAGGCGGGGGACAGCCGTGATCTTCGGCAATCCGGGCGTGACTTAGTAGAAAAAATTGACGCGACCATCAGTTTCGGGTCCTTTGGTTGCACGGTAAGGACCTTGAGGTTAGCGTCCAGCCCCCCAAAGCGGTCAAGGTATTGACATCTATATGAAAACCCTATGAATTCTCGTTTTCTGTCGAGGTGCCAGCTGGCGAGGGCCACCCGGCCACCCGCGTCCACCGGGGATGTTGTTGACCCGGTCCTCGGCGGTGAAACGCCACGGGCCCCGGCGCCACCTTTCGGTGGGGCCGGGGCCCGTCAATAAGTGCTGGTTTATTCCGTTGTGGTGAACTGCGGCGCGAGTTCGCGGGGTACCAGGCGCTGCAGCTGGGTGACGTGCCCGGGGGTGAGTTCTTCGAGGGAGGTGACCCCAAGAAGACGCATCGTGCGGGTAATTTGCTCGGACAGGATCTCGATCATGCGGTTCACCCCTGCTTCGCCTCCCGCCATCAGTCCGTAGAGATAGGCGCGGCCGACCAGCGTGAACCTGGCGCCGAGGGCGACGGAGGCGACGATGTCGGCGCCGGACATGATGCCGGTGTCAAGGTGCACCTCGTACTCACTGCCGACCTCGCGGACGACCTCCGGCAGCAGGTGGAACGGGATCGGGGCGCGGTCCAGCTGGCGCCCACCGTGGTTGGACAGGACAACGCCGTCCACCCCGAGCTCGGCAAGGCGCTTGGCATCTGCGAGGTTCTGCACCCCCTTCACCACCAGCTTTCCCGGCCACTGGGCGCGGATCCAGGCCAGGTCGTCGAAGGTGACGGTGGGGTCGAACATGGAGTCGAGCAGCTCTCCGACGGTGCCAGACCAGCGGTCGAGCGAGGCAAAGGCGAGCGGCTCGGTGGTGAGGAAGTTAATCCACCATTCCGGTCGGGGAATGGCGTTGACCACGGTGCCGAGGGACAGCTGCGGCGGGATGGAGAACCCGTTGCGTTTGTCGCGCAGGCGGGCGCCGGCAACGGGAACGTCGACGGTCACCAGGAGGGTGTCGTAACCGGCTTTCGCCGCCCGGTCGACGAGCGCCATCGAGCGGTCCCGGTCCTTCCACATGTAGAGCTGGAACCAGTTGCGCCCGGTCGGGTTGGCCGCCTTGACGTCTTCGATGGTGGTGGTTCCCATGGTCGACAGCGAGAACGGGATGCCCCACTTCGCAGCGTTGCGGGCGCCAGCGATCTCGCCCTCGGTCTGCATCATCCGGGTGAAACCGGTCGGCGCGATGCCGAACGGCAGTGAGACGGGTGCGCCGAGCACGTCCCAGCCGGTGCTGACGGTGGAGACATCGCGCAGGATCGCCGGGTTGAACTGGATGTCCTCAAACGCCTGGCGGGCCCGCGCCAGCGATAGTTCTGCCTCCGCCGCGCCCTCGGTGTAGTCGAAGGCGGCCTTCGGGGTGCGCCGGCGGGCGATTTTCTGCAGGTCCTGGATCGTGTAAGCCGACTCCAGGCGCGCTTTCTTGAGGTTGAGCTCCGGCTTTTTGAACTGCATCAGCGGGGCGAGGTCGCGAATCTTGGGGATCTGTCTCTGGACCATTGTGATGTCTTTCTCTGGGATAGAACGCAGTGGATGACGAACGGGATGAGGGTGGTGGATGCTGCCGCCGGGGTGTTCAGAACCCGGCGCGGGTATTCGGGAAGTTGGTCTCGGCGTAGTACCCGGCGATGTGGTCGTGGACGCGGGCCTTCGCCGTCTCGGGGTCGTGGTCGGCGATGGCGGCGAGGATGTGGTGGTGTTCCGCTCGCAGCCGGGCCGAAGTCTGCTGCCAGGAGGGGATCGCCGAGACGCCGGCGAGCACGTAGCTCTCCACCGAGGTACGCAGGCCCGACATCATCGAGGCGATCACCTCGTTGCCTGAGGCCACGGCCAGCGACAGGTGGAACGCGGCGTCGAGGGCGAGGAACTGCTCGGGGCCGAGGGCGCCCGGGCTCTCCGGTGCCACGCCACCCGCATCCTCCGCGCTTCCGACATCCACCACGCCTCCGGCATCCATCGCGGTGAGGAGTTCCTCGGCGGTGCGCAGGTCGGGGGTGGCCCCGGCACCGGCGAGCTCGGCGACAACGGCGGCCTCCAGCACCAGCCGGGTTTTCACCACGTCAACGACGGCGAACCCCTGTGCGGCGACCTGAAGACGCATCAGGGCTGCCATCCCACCGGAGGGCCGGGCAACGATGATCGCGCCGGACTGCGGCCCCGAACCGCTCTGGGTGCGGATTAGGCCAAGGACCTCAAGCACCCGAAGCGCCTCGCGCACCGACGAGCGGCCAACGCCGAGCTCGGTGGCAAGGCTGCGCTCTGAGGCGAGATGGTCACCCGGGGTGAGCGTGCCCTCGAGCAGGTCCGTCTCGATGCGACGCAGCACGGTCTCCCAGGCACGGTCGGTGCCCGAGGCGCCGGTGGATGCCGCGACTGCGCTGGTGGATGAGGGGAGAGGGAGTGGGGGAGTCATAACGCCATTGTTAGGAGGAACTGTTCGCGGTTGTGGTCAGCGCACGTGGTCAGGAGTTGTGGTCAGACCGTGTGGTCAGACCACAAAGGTACCGCGCATCTCGGCGGGAGTCCACAGTTGTGGGCGCACGGCACCGGAAGCGGGTTGTGGGTGCGGGGCGGCTGCCCTGTGGGACTGTCACCGGGTGCCCGGGGTGTAGCGGACGGGCTCGAAGGCGGCGGCGACGATGGAACGCATTGACTCGATCGACCCGGTGAGGATGCCGGCGGCGCGGGCCTGGACGAGGATGTTGCCGATCGCCGTCGCCTCCACGGGGCCAGCCAGCACGGTGCGCCCGGTGCGGTCGGCGGTGAGCTGGCAGAGCAGGGCGTTCTGGGAACCACCGCCAACAATGTGGATGGTGGAGATGCGGGTGTTGGCGAGCTCCTCCGCCGTGCTGATGGTGGCGGAGTAGGCCGCGGCGAGGGATTCCAGGATCGAACGGGTGACCTCGGCCTTGCTCTGCGGTGGCGCGAGTCCCCGCTCGGTGCACCACTCGGCGATGCGGGTGGCCATGTCGCCCGGCGGGATAAAACGATCGTCTGCGGCGTCGAAGACGGACACCGGGCCGGACACCGCCGCGGCCTCGGCCAGGAGCGCGTTCAACTCGATCGGTGTGCCACTCGACCGCTCCCAGCTGCGGACGGCCTCGGAGAGCAACCACAGCCCCGAAACGTTTTTGAGGAAGCGGATGCGGCCGTCCACGCCACCCTCGTTGGTGAAGTTCGCCGCGAGGGATTCCGGGCTGATCACCGGGGAGCTGGTCTCCACACCGACGAGGGACCAGGTGCCGCTGGAGATATAGGCGAAATCGCTGTCGGCGGCGGGGACGGCGACGATCGCGGAGGCGGTGTCGTGGGAGCCAACCATCGACACGGCCAGCGAGGTCGGTGCGCCTATTTCCGCTGCGACGGATGGCAGCAGTGTTCCGAGGTTCTCGCCCGGTTCGATCAGGCCAGGGAACAGCCCGGCGGGCAGGTCGAGGCTGGTGAACAGGGCCGTGTCCCAGGTCCTGCTGCGGGGGTCGAGCAGGCCGGTCGTCGACGCGTTGGTGATTTCCGTCGCGGCGACCCCGGTCAGCCAGTAGCCGATGAGGTCGGGGATCAGCATGGCCTGGTCCGCGAGTTCGAGGGTGCCGGCCGCCCGGTCGGCCGCCAGCTGGAACAGGGTGTTGAAGGGAAGATGCTGCAGGCCGTTTCGCCCATACAGTTCGGCGGCGTCCATCCGGCTGTGCACCGCCTGCACCCCCACCGCGGTGCGCTCGTCGCGGTAGTGGTACGGGGTACCGAGCATCCGACCGTCGCGCAGCAGGGCGTAATCGACGGCCCAGGAGTCCACCCCGATCGAGGCGATATTTGGTTCGTCGCGCACGGCGCTGGCGAGGCCAGCCGTCAGCGACCGGTACAGCTCGAGGATGTTCCAGTGCAGGCCGCTGCGCGGCGCCCCGTCGTGGCCGGTGCCCTCGTGGAGGCTGACTGGTTGGTTCGGAAAACGCGCGATGTGGCGCATACGCAGCTCGTTGTGGCTGACATAACCGAGGATGACCCGGCCGCTGGTGGCGCCGAGGTCAACGGCGGCGACGGCCTTCATCAGCGCAGGAAGGCGGCGGCGACGCCAGCGTCGACGGGGATGTGCAGGCCGGTGGTGTGGCTGAGGTCGCTGGTGCACAGCACAAACACGGCGTTGGCCACGTTTTCGGGAAGAACCTCGCGCTTCAGCAGGGTGCGCTGGGCGTAGTAGGCGCCCAGCTCCTCCTCGGGGACCCCGTAGACGGCGGCGCGCTTCGCGCCCCAGCCGGAGGAAAAGATGCCAGATCCGCGCACCACCCCGTCGGGGTTGATGCCGTTGACCTTGACCCCGTACTCGCCGAGTTCCGCCGCGAGCAGGCGCACCTGGTGGGCCTGGTCGGCCTTGGTGGCGGAATAGGCGATGTTGTTCGGCCCGGCAAAGACGGAGTTTTTGGAGGAGATGTAGATGATGTCACCGCCGAGCTTCTGGTCGATGAGTACTTTCGCCGCCGCGCGGGACACGAGGAACGAGCCCTTGGCCATCACGTTGTGCTGGAGATCCCAGTCGGCGACGGTGGTTTCCAGCAGCGACTTCGACAGCGACAGCCCGGCGTTGTTGACGATCAGGTCGAGGCCACCAAACGCCAGCAGCGCTGCATCCACCGACGCCTGCACCTGGGCTTCGTCGGTCACGTTGGCCTGGACCCCGATGGCGACGTCGGTATTGCCAAGTTCAGCGGCAGCGGCTTTGGCCTTCTCGAGGTCGAGGTCGGCGATCACCACACAGGAACCCTCCGCGGCGAGGCGGGTCGCGATGGCCTTGCCGATGCCGGAGGCGGCGCCGGTGACCAGGGCGATTCGGCCAGCCAGCGGTTTGGGCTTCGGCATCCTCTGCAGCTTCGCCTCCTCGAGGGCCCAGTACTCGATGCGGAACTTCTCCTCGTCGGAGATGGGGGAGTAGGTGGAGAGGGCTTCGGCGCCTCGCATTACGTTGATGGCGTTGATGTAGAACTCGCCGGCGACACGGGCGGTCTGCTTGTTGGCGCCATAGCTGAACATTCCGACGCCGGGGATAAGCACGATTGCCGGGTCGGCGCCGCGAATCGCGGGGGATCCCTCTACCGCGTAGGTGTCGTAGTAGGCCTGGTAGTCGAGGCGGTACTGCGCATGCAACTCGTCGAGGCGGGCGAGGGAATCCTCGATGGAGGCGTCGGCGGGCAGGTCGAGGACCAGCGGCTTCACCTTGGTGCGCAGGAAATGGTCGGGGCAGCTGGTGCCGAGCGCCGCCAGCCGCGGGTGCTCGGCGGTGGCGAGGAAGTCGGTGACAACGGCGGCATCGGTGAACGAACCGACCTGGGCCTTGTCGGTGGAGACGAGACCGCGGATGTGGGCGGCGAGGGCGGCTGCCTTCACCAGGCGCTCCTCCTTTGGCAGGGCAGCGTAGCCGTCGAGCTGTTCTCCGAACGGGGTCGCGCTGCCGTTGTCGAGGATGAATTTCTCGGCGGTTTCCACGATCCAGAGGCTGTTCGTCTCGGCCTCGGCTGAGGTGTCACCCCAGGCGGTGATGCCGTGGCCGCCGAGGATCACACCGATGGCCTGCGGGTTGGCTTCCTTGATCGCGGCGATGTCGAGGCCGAGCTGGAAACCGGGACGGCGCCAGGCCACCCAGGCAACCTTGTCGCCGAAGGCCTTTTTGGTGAGTTCCTCACCGTCGGCGGAGGTGGCGAATGCGATACCGGAATCGGGGTGCAGGTGGTCGACGTGCGCAGCATCCACCAGCCCGTGCATGGCGGTGTCGATCGACGGCGCCGCGCCGCCCTTGCCGTGCAGGGTGTAGTCGAACGCCGCGACCATGTCGTCCTCGCGGTCAGCGCCGGGGTAGACGTTGACGAGCGCGCGCATCCGGTCGAGACGGAGCACGGCGAGTCCCGCCTCCTTCAGGGTGCCGAGGTCGCCACCGGACCCCTTGACCCAAAGCAGCTCAACACTCTCGCCCGTCGCCGGGTCGATCTCCGTGCCCTTGGCGGAGGTGTTGCCCCCCGCGTAGTTGGTCACCCGGGGATCGGCGCCCAGCCGGTTGGAGCGGGCGATCAGTTCGGCAGCGGTCGTGTTGGTCATGTCCCGTGATTCCTTCGGAGTGGCTGGTAGTGAAGTTACTGATGTTCAAGTAGTTACTGGTGCTCAAGGAGCTGGTGGTGCGAAGTGTGGTGCGCGCCCCAACCCCTGCCACCACGCAGTGGTTGGGGCGCGCTCGCCGCGGTCAGCTCACGCTGGCCGGGGGAGGTGGAGGATCAGGCGCCCCAGCTGGCCTGCTGGCCACCCGCGCGGTCTGCGGCGATCTTCGCCTGGTGGCCGGAGGCGGCATAAAACGCCATCGGGTCGCCGGGGAGTCCCCGCTCTTCGCGCCAGGCGGCCAGGTCGGGGCGGACGTCCTTGTAGAACGCGTCCATCAGGATGGCGTTGGCGCCGAGCACATCGCCGGCCAGCTGGGCCGTCTTCAGGGCGTCGCGGTCGACCAGCAGGGCGCGAGCCGTCATCTCCTGCACGTTTAGCACCGAACGGATCTGGCCGGGAATTTTGTCCTCGACGTTGTGGCACTGGTCGAGCATAAAAGCGACCCCGCTGTCGGGGCCGAGGCCACCACCGCGGACCACCTCGTAGATGATGCGGAACAGCTGGAACGGGTCGGCGGCGCCCACAATGAGGTCGTCGTCGGCGTAGAAGCGGGAGTTGAAGTCGAAGCTTCCGAGCTTTCCGAGGCGCAGCAGTTGCGCCACGATGAACTCGATATTGGTGCCGGGGGCGTGGTGGCCGGTGTCGAGGCACACCAGCGCGCGCTCGCCGAGGGCGCTGACCTGGGCGTAGGAGGTTCCCCAGTCGGGAACGTCCATGTGATAAAACGCGGGCTCAAAGAACTTGTACTCCAGCACCATCCGCTGGGTGTCGCCGATGCGTGCGTAGATCTGGGCGAGCGAGTCGGCGAGGAGGTCCTGACGGGTGCGGATGTCCTGCTGCCCCGGGTAGTTGGTGCCGTCGGCGAGCCAGATCTTCAGGTCACGCGAGCCGGTGGCGTTCATCACGTCGAT
>JAODAO010000026.1 GCA_025463465.1 Glaciihabitans sp.
CGACTTTGCGATGCGCGCCACGACGGGTGCGCCACCGGTACCGGTGCCGCCGCCCTCGCCTGCGGTCACGAAGACCATGTCGGCGCCGGCAAGGGCTTCCTCGATCTCCTCCGCGTGGTCCTCGGCGGCGCGACGGCCGACCTCGGGGTCAGCGCCGGCGCCGAGGCCCCGAGTGATCTCGCGGCCGACGTCGAGCTTGACGTCGGCGTCGCTCATCAGAAGCGCCTGGGCGTCCGTGTTGATGGCGATGAACTCGACTCCGCGCAAGCCGAGCTCGATCATGCGGTTCACGGCGTTAACGCCACCACCGCCGATACCGACCACCTTGATCACTGCGAGGTAGTTCTGGTTCGTTGTCACTTTAAGCCTCCGCTGGTAACTTTCAACCTCAACTTGAGGATTAAAGTTATGCTCAGTATGCATTTCCTAAATCGACCATATGTGGCGATCAGGGTCGAACCCGACAGGCGCCCCGCGTGTCGCGGCGAGTCGGGAAAAGAAAAGTTAATTTGGCCCGCAAATTGGCGCAAGCGGGGCCGAAACGTCGATGACGGGCAAGGCCGTGCAATCCGGCAGGGCGAGTAGCCGCTCCAGGTCCTGGGCCTTCAACTCGGAGTCGTCCGCACTCCCCCACACCACACGAAGGGTCGAGTCGCGGAGGGTGAGGCCAACGTCGTCCGCGGTTCGCGCCGTGATGGTGTCGATGCGCGCGATCACCGAGTCAGGCATCGCCAGGAGGACCTCAACGGCGGAGGTGAATCCCGTGCCGGTGATCCCGTCGGCACCGGCATCGAGCACCGGGATACCGGAGCGGTCCGTCGTCGAGGCGATCACCACACCCGCCGGATCGACCAGGTCGAAGCTTGAACCGTTCACCAGGGCGGCGATCGGTTCGCGCTCGACAATATGGATCCGCAGGGTATTCGGCGGCACGGTCTCGGTGACGTAGCTACGGATGAGCGGGAACGCGGCGAGTTCGCTGCGGATCTTGTCAAAGTCGAGCAGTGCCAGTGGAGTCCCAAGCTGAGAATCGACCGCTGCCTGGACGTCTTGCTGGGATACCCGTGTTGTGCCGTCGATGGTGATCTCGCGCAACGCGAGGATCGGCGAGTAGATCGCAACGGCCAGCACGAGCGCGAGGGCGGCGACAATGCCGCCGATCGTCAGGAGTGTTGCACGACGTCGACGACTTCGACGGGTGAACCGTCGCACCTCCGCACGCTCGAACCGGCGACGAAGCCGGGCCGCCTTGCGGTGCTCGCGGCGCGCAGCGCGCTCGGCATCCGTTCCACCACGTTTCTTCGTTGTGGGTGGGGTGACGGAGTGACTGCCGGTGCGGGGGGATGGTGGCGCGTTGGAGGCGCCCGCATTCTCCGGGGACCCGGTGGCCGGTGCCTGCGCCCGTGAGGGCGGTGACGACGTCTTCTGTGCCGGCGCGGAGGTTGTCCGGCCGGCCACCGGGGTAGTCGGACCGCCGGTCCCGGTTGGGTTGATCGGTCGCCGCGGCGGTGCTGACCGGGTTGGGGCTGCCGGTGTTCCGGCTGGCGGCACTGACCTGGTTGCAGCAGGCTGAGTCTGGCCTGGCCGAGTCGCCTCTGGCGTGGCCGCGGCCGACGGTGTTGGAGCCGACGAGGTTCGAGCCGATTCAGTTGATGCTGACTGCGCTGGCGCCCGCGGCGTTTGTGCTGGCGGCGGTGGTGCCGTCGGACGGCCCGATGTTGCGGGGCGAGCCGATGCTTCGGTGGACCCACGCCGAGCGTTCGCTGCGGACTGCTCGGTGGGCCGAACCTGCTCCGGTTTATTCCACGGCAACCGGCGGCTGCGCGCCGGAGTGTCCTGCTCGGGTACACGGGGCGACGCGGAGCGCCGGTCGTCGAACCCTTCTGGCCTCTTCACTGAACCGCTCTACTTCCCCGGTGTGCTGGCGGGCCCGCCCAGCGATGCTGTCAGCTCCGCGGCCTCGGCGTCGCCGACGGGTCCGGCGTTGTTTACGCTGCCGCTCGAGTTGGCGAGTGACTGAAGGATCTGAGGCACGATGCGGTACACGTCACCGCAGCTGAGGGTCATGATGATGTCCCCGGGCTCGGCGATCGACGCGGCATAGTCGGCCGCTTCCTGCCAGTCGGGAAGGTAGTTGACCCTGCCTGCGTCTTCGAACCGCTCCGAAACCAGGGCTCCGGTCACCCCGGGGATCGGGTCTTCACGGGCTCCATAGACGTCAAGCACAACGGTGTGGTCCGCCAGTTGCTCATACGTGTGGGCGAAGTCGCCCGCCATCATCTGGGTGCGGCTGTACAGGTGCGGCTGGTGCACGGCGATAACTTTGCCGGAGCCGACGACGCTGCGCGCGGCGGACAGGGCAGCGGAGACTTCGGTCGGGTGATGGGCGTAATCGTCGTAGACGCTGACCCCCCGCACCGTGCCGTGCAGCTCGAACCGGCGCTCGGTTCCCCCAAACGCTTCGATACCGGCAAGGGCTGCCTCTGGCGGGAAGCCGAGACCAACCAGGACCGCGAACGCGCCAGTGGCGTTGAGGGCGTTGTGGTGGCCGGGAATGCGAAGCACTGCCGGGTAGTCGACACCGGCGTAGTTGATCACAAACGACACGGGGCCGTCCGTGACAACGGAGTGCATCCGCACGTCGGCCCCGTCGGCCTCGCCGAAGCTCAGCAGCTTTTTGCCCTCGAGCGCGCCAGAGGCGACAAGCGAAGTACTGACCCGCACCGCGCCCGGGTCATCGCTGGATACCACAACGAGTTCGGAGGCGTTGCCGGCGAATTCGACAAATGCTGCGTCGAACGCGTCGTGGGAACCGTAGTGATCGAGGTGGTCGGCATCGACATTGGTGATCAGGGCAACGGCGGTGTCGTAGAGAAGGAACGATCCGTCCGACTCGTCAGCCTCCACAACGAAGAGCTCGCCGGACCCGGGGGCAGAGCTCACACCGAGGGACTGGATCACGCCGCCGTTGACAAAACTCGGGTCCGCACCCTGGGCGAGGAGCGAGGTGACGATCATGCCGGTCGAGGTGGTTTTGCCGTGGGCGCCGGCGACGGCGATGAGACGCTGGCTGTTGATCAGCCATGCCAGGGCCTGCGACCGGTGGAGAGTGGGAATTCCGCGCTCGACCGCGAGCAGGTATTCCGGGTTGTCAGGCCAAAGCGCGCCGGTGAACACCAGCGTGTCTGCGCCACCGAGATTCTCGGCGTTGTGACCGATCGAGATTGTGGCGCCGAGGGCCCGCAGGGCCTCGGTGTTATGGTTCTCGGAGCGATCCGACCCGGTCACGGTATACCCGGCGGCAAGGAACAGGCGCGCTATTCCGCTCATTCCCGAACCGCCAATGCCAACGAAGTGAAGGGCGCCGAGTTCACTCGGCAGGGCCTGGGAAAAATCGGGCTTGATCATTTGGCTTCGATGTTAGTAGCGGTCGCTGGGGATTGTGCTGAGGTGACCAGGTCGACCATCAGGTCGGCCCCGTTGCGCGTGCCGACCGTGATGCTAGCGGCCGCCATCTCCGCAATCAGTGAACGGTCCCCCAGCAGGGGCAGGAGCTGCGAGGAGATCCAGGCGGGGGTGAAGATGCTGTCCTCCACCAGGAGTGCGCCTCCGGCGTCCATCGCGTCCTTGGCGTTGTAACGCTGTTCGCCGTTGCCCACCGGGTAGGGAACATACACGGCGGGAACGCCGACGGCGCTCAACTCACTGACCGTCGCAGCTCCGGCGCGGGCCACAGCGAGGTCAGCGACGGTGATGGCGAGGTCCATCCGGTCGCAGTAGGGCAGCAGCGTGTAACCGGCGAGCCTGGGGTCCTGCAGGTCGGCAGTGCCCCCGGCGATGTGGAGCACCTGCCAGCCGGCGCCGAGCAGAGTGGTGACGGACTGGGAGATCGTGGTGTTGATTTTGCGGGCGCCGAGCGAGCCACCCGTCACCAGCAGGATGGGTTTGGCCGGGTCGAGGCCAAAGAATTTGATCCCCTCGGTGCGCTTGGCGAAGCGGTCCAGTTCCTCGATCTCGCGTCGCAACGGCATCCCGACGAATTGCCCACCACGAAGGCGGGTGGAACGGAAGGCGACGCCGACGTGGCGGGTGAACAGTGCGCCGAGCTTATTGGCGATGCCCGGGCGAGCGTTGGCCTCGTGGATGGCGAGAGGCACCTTGGCCTGGAACGCCGCGACGTAGGCCGGTGCCGATGCGTAGCCACCGAAGCCCACAACAACGTCGACGCCGCGCTCGGTGAGGTAGCGACGGGTCTGGCTGACGGCGGCCCGGAATCCGGCAGGAAAACGAAGCGCTGCACCATTCACCCTGCGGGGGAAGGGAAGCCGCGCGATCGTAAGCAGCTCGTAGCCGCGCAGGGGGACGAGACGCGACTCGAGTCCCTCTTTTGTGCCGAGAACGAGGATGGTCGCGTCGGGTTCGCGGTCTCTGATCCTATCGGCGACGGCGAGCAGCGGGTTGACGTGGCCCGCCGTGCCGCCACCGGCGAGGAGGTATGTGGTCACAGGATTTTCCTTGATCGTTGGGACGAGGCGCTGCGCGAACGCTCAGCCGGGGTAAGCAGGGCCGTGGCGTCGTCCTCGGCGTCCTGGTGGTGGCGCGCGAAGGACAGGACAACACCGATGGCCATCAGGGATGCAATCAGGGCAGATCCACCCGCGGAGATCAGCGGCAGCGGGACTCCGAGCACCGGGAGCACACCGAGCACCACCGCGATGTTCACAAAAGCCTGGCCGACGATCCAGATCATCACACCGCCGGTGGCGATTTTCGCGAACGGATCGGGGTTTGAGCGGATGATGCGGATGAACCCGATGGCGAGAACCACAAAGAGGACGAGAACCACGATGGCGCCGATGAGGCCGAGCTCGTCGCCGATGATGGCGAAGATGAAGTCGTTGTCCGCCTCCGGCAGCCAGTTCCATTTCGCACGGGAACCGCCGAGGCCGGAGCCGAGGATGCCGCCGTCGGCGAGGGCCCACCAGCCGTGCACGGTCTGCCAGCAGTCGCTGGCGAAGTCGGATTGGTTGGTGCAGCCGGTCAGCCACGCGGAGATTCGGGAGGTGCGGGAGTCGCTCAACTGGGCGAAGGCGAAGGCGACAACACTGACAAATGCGATAGCCGCACCGATGTAGCGCAGCTTCACCCCTCCGTAAAACAGGGCGCCGAGCACGATGGCGAGCATGATGATCGCCGTGCCAAGGTCGTTACCCACCAGGACGAAACCGATCACAACGGCGGCCACCGGTGCGATGGGGATGGCGACGTGTTTCCAGTTGGTGAAGAGGTGCGCCTTCTGGGTGACGATCCAGGCGAGCCAGACGATCAGGGCCAGCTTCACCAGCTCGGAGGGCTGGGCGGTGAAGCCGCCGATCTTGATCCAGTTGCGGTTACCGCCGTAGCCGTAGCCGAGTCCCGGGACGAACACGAGCAGCTGCAGGAATGACCCGAAGATGATCGCCGGCCATGCCCAGCGTTTCCAGAACGATGCTGGCATTCGCGAGGCGACCAGCATCAGGGGAACGCCGATGAGGGCGTACGAGCCCTGGCGAAGGAAGGAGGTGAAGTAATTGCCGTTCGCGGAGATGGATTCCACGGACGACGACGAGAGCACCATGATGAGGCCGAAGACCACCAGGAACAGGGTGGTACCGAGGACAAGGAAGAAGTTTCCGGTCTCGGCGGCGAACACCCGCTTCACGGCGACGATTGCCCCGGCGGTTCGGCCGTCGGGGTGCTGGGGACGGTTAGGGCGCTGGGTGCGCGGAGTCGGAGTCGCCATCCGCGTCCCCTTTCCTATAAGTCTTGAGTTGGAGCACGGCGGCGGCGAACTGGGTGCCGCGGTCGCCGTACGAAGCGAATTGGTCGAACGATGCGGCAGCGGGAGCAAGCAGCACAACATCCCCCGGCCGAGCGGCGGACGCCGACAGTGCCACGGCCGCCGTCATCACCTCTCCAGTGTCGGCTGTGTCGACCTCGAAGAGCGGAAGTGTTGGCGCGTGTCGCTGGAATGCCGCTCGCAGCTCGTTCCGGTCGATTCCGATGAGGACGGCGGCGCTGAGGCGGGAGATGTGCGATTTGACGAGCGCATCGACATCCACCCCTTTGAACATGCCGCCGACAATCCAGACAACGGACTCGTATGCGCGCAGCGATGCCGCTGCGGCGTGGGGGTTGGTGGCCTTGGAATCGTTGATGAAGGCCACTCCCCCGATCTCGGAGACGAGCTGGGTGCGGTGGGCATCGAGGGTGAAGGTCAGCAGCTGCGCGCGGATGACGGCCGGGTCGATGTCGAGCGAGCGCACCAGGGCGGCCGCGGCGAGGGCGTTGTTCACGCTGTGCGGGGCGCCAAGGCCAACGGAGTCGAGCTCGGTGCGGGTGGAGAGTTCGAGCGCCGAATTACGGCGGTCCTCCAGGAAGGCACGGTCGATGAGGATGCCGTCGACCACACCGAAGTCACTGGGGCCGGGGGTGTCCAGGCCGAAGCCGATCGCACGGCATCCCTCAACCACTTCGGCGTTTTCGACCATCCGGATGGTGGCGGCGTCGGCGCGGTTGTAGACGGCGGCGACCTTCGTGTTGGTGTAGACCCTGCCCTTTGCCAGCTCGTATTCGGCGCGGGACCCGTGCCAGTCGAGATGGTCGTCGTCGATGTTCAGGCAGACGCTGGCCCAGGGACTCAGGGTTCCGGCCTCCGTGCGGTTGAGCCAGTGCAGCTGGTAGCTGGAAAGCTCAACGACCAATACGTCGAAGCCAGCGGGATAGCGAACCGCGTCGAGCACCGGGATACCGATGTTGCCAACGGCGGCGACCCGTTTGCCTGCACCCTCGAGAATGTGGGTGACGAGCTGGGTAGTCGTGGTTTTGCCGTTAGTGCCGGTGACCAGCACCCACTCAGCAGCTGGCTGCACCTTGTCGCGGATGCGCCAGGCTAGCTCGATGTCTCCCCAGACGGCGATGCCCTCAGCCGCCGCCCAGAGCAGCACGGCGTTGTCGGGGTGGAACCCGGGAGAGGTGACGATCACCTCGGGACAAAATTCGACGACCTCCGGAGGAACGGCAGTGAGGTCGTGCTGGAGGAAGCTGCCACCGATGACATCGAGCAGCTTGCGCTGCTCGTCGGCGGCGGAGGAAGCGGCTACCAGCACGTCTGCGCCGAGCTCAACGAGGGTGTCCGCCACGGAGAATCCGGTGACACCCAACCCGAGGACGGCGACACGCAGGCCGGACCAGTCCGATCGCCAGCTGGTCAGTTCGTCGAGGTTTTTCACGAAGACTGGCTCACCCACTCGAGGTAGAACAGACCAACACCAACGGCGACAAAAAGTCCCGCGATCAGCCAGAACCTGACGACCACGGTGATCTCAGCCCAACCTTTGAGTTCGAAGTGGTGGTGGAGTGGGCTCATCAGGAAGATGCGTTTACCCCGGGTGACTTTGAAATAGGCGCGTTGCAGGATGACGGAGCCGGTAACGATGAAAAACAATCCGCCGATGAGGACGAGCAGCAGCTCGGTGCGGCTCATGATGGCGAGGCCGGCGAGGGCTCCACCGAGGCCGAGGGACCCGGTGTCACCCATAAAGATCTGGGCGGGTGAGGTGTTCCACCAGAGGAAGCCGATGAGGCTGCCAACGATGGCAGCGGCAACAACGGCAAGGTCGAGAGGATCGCGCACCTTGTAGCAAATGTCAGCAACGTCGGGATCGAGGTTGGCTCCGTAGCAGGATTGGTTGTTCTGCCAGAAGCCAATGAAGATATAGGCAGACATCGACAGGATCATCGCACCGGTCGCGAGTCCGTCGAGACCGTCGGCAACGTTCACCCCGTTGGAGGCGCTGACGATGATGACGGTCGACCAGAGCGCGAAGGCGATGATGCCAAGGATCAGCCCAAGGCTCATAAAGTCGAGCCACTCGATGTTGCGGACCCCGGAAATCATGCTGGAGGCCGGGGTGAGGCCGTTCTCATCGGGGAATGCAAGGGCCACCGCCGCGAAGATCGACGCGACAACCACCTGCCCCAAAATTTTGGCCCAACCACCAAGGCCGAGGCTGCGTTGGTTGCGCGTCTTCAGGAAGTCATCGATGAACCCGACGAACCCGAGGCCGACCATCAGGAAGAGCACCAGCATGCCCACGAGGGTCCACGGGATATCGCCGACGAGGTGACCGATGAGGTACCCCAGAACGGCTCCCAGGATGATGATGATTCCACCCATGGTCGGTGTTCCGCGCTTGGAGTGGTGACTCTGCGGGCCGTCGTCCCGGATGAACTGGCCCCATTTGAGGCGGGTGAAGATTTTAATGAAGACCGGGGTGAGGAACAGGGAGAACGCGAGCGAGAAACCGCCGGCGACGAGGAGGGCGATCACTCGGTCACCCCGCCAAGGCGGTCACCAAGGAAACGGAGCCCTGCGGACTTGGACGATTTCACCAGTACGACGTCTCCGTCTCGCAGTTCGTTGTGAAGGAGGTCGTAGGCCTGGTCGATGGTGTCCACGAGCACGGATTCCCCATCCCAGGAGCCCTCGAGCCCGGCAGCGTTGTGGATGTGGCGGGCACGGTGGCCAACGACGATGAGCTTTTGGATGTTCAGGCGCACAACGAGCCGCCCGACGCGGTCGTGTTCCTCGTCAGAGAATTCGCCGAGCTCGGCCATTTCTCCGAGGATCGCGACGGAACGTTCGCCGGGGCGCACGATCTGGGCGAGAGTTTTGAGGGCGGCGACGGTGGAATCGGGGCTGGCGTTGTATGCGTCGTTGATAACAACAACACCGTCGGTGCGACGAAGGACCTCCATGCGCCAGCGTTCCGCGCGCTGGACACCGTCAAGGGCGGTGATGGCCTCGACGATGTCGAGACCGAGCTCGTCCACAACGGACAGGGCTGCCAGGGCGTTGGAGACGTGGTGCTCACCGAGGATGCGCAGCGAAACGGGTGCAGAGCCGGACGGGGTGACCACCGTGAAGGTGGTTCCCGTAGCCGAGGCCTCGATGTCCTCCGCACGAACGTCGGCGCTGTCAGACAGGCCGAAGTAGCGGACGCGGGCCTTGGTCAGCTCCGCCATCTCCACCACCCGTCCGTCGTCGGCGTTCAGGATCGCGACCGCGTCCGGGGACAGGTCGGTGACCATTTCGGACTTGGCCCGCTGGACGGCGTCGATTCCGCCGAACTCACCGACATGGGCGAGCCCGACCTTGAGGACCACGCCAATGTCTGGGCGCGCGATCTTGATAAGCCGGGCGATCTCGCCGGCACCGCTCGCACCCATCTCAACGATGAGGTAGCGGGTCTGCTCGGTGATCCCGAGCATGGAAATAGGGGCGCCAACCTGGTTGTTGAAAGATCCCTCCGGCGCCACCGTGGGTGCCTTGGCTGAGAGGATCGAGCGAAGCAGGTTCTTGGTGGTGGTTTTACCGTTGGAACCGGTGATGGCGATCACCGTCAACTCACCGGCCGTGCGCACGCGCGCGACAACCGCAGTGGCGAGGGCAGCGAGGGCGTCGAGCCCATTGGCCACCACGATCTGCGCGATGGGTAGATCGAGTTCACGTTCGGTGATCAGCAGCGCTGCTCCGTTGGTGGCGGCGGCCCCGGCGAACAGGTGACCGTCGGTCACCTCGCCGGGTAGCGCGAAGAAAATGGATCCAGCCGTCACAAGGCGGGAGTCCGTCTGCACGGACCCATCAACGATGGTCTCCGGGGTGGATGTCCCGGCGTGTAGGGTTCCCGAGACGATGTCGGAGATCTCTCCCAGGCTGAGGGCGATCACTCCCAGCCCGCCTCGCGCAGGGCGGCACGTGCTTCGTCGCGG
>JAODAO010000047.1 GCA_025463465.1 Glaciihabitans sp.
CGGCGAACCTGTGGCTCCGGTGGACTTGCCAGAACGCCAATCGCCTTGTAACGGTGATCGGAATTGTTACGCCTGCCGGGGTGTTACCGAGATGACGGATGCTGCACCACAATGGAGCAACACCATCACCACCACCTCATCTTCACCACCACCGCCCACTCCGGCGAGCTCGACGTTGCGCTTGTGTTGCTGGCGCCGTCGCCCGACGGCCAGCCAGCCCCGCCGTCGACAACCGCACGCACCAGGAGAGACCCATGACGCTGATTCGCTGGCTGTTTGATGCCCAGCTGGTGATCGGCGACCAGACCGTGCTCTGGCGCGAGATCATCGGCAACGTATTCGGCCTGTTGAGTGCGCTCGGTGGGATGCGACGCAAGGTGTGGGCATGGCCGGTTGGCATCATCGGCAACGCCCTGCTGTTCACGGTGTTCCTCGGGGCCGTCTTCGACACCCCCAACCCCGTCAACCTGCTCGGCCAGGCCGGCCGCCAGGTGATGTTCATCATCGTGTCGATCTACGGCTGGTACGCCTGGAAGCACAGCCGCGACTCCGCGGGAGCCTCGGTTGAGCCGAAGTGGGCAGGGATGCGCAACCGCATTTTCCTGATCGTCGCCCTCGTCGGTGGCACCGCGATCCTCACCCCCATCTTCCGCGCCCTCGGCTCGTACGAACCGGTCTGGGCCGACGCCTGGATCTTTATGGGCTCACTCCTCGCCACCTACGGCATGGCGAAGGGCTGGGTCGAGTTCTGGCTGATCTGGGTCGCCGTTGACCTCGTCGGTGTTCCCCTGCTGATCGGCGCCGGCTTCTACGCCTCGGCGTTTATGTATGTCTTCTACGGAGCGTTCACCCTGATCGGGTTCTTCGTCTGGGCCAGGGCCCGCAACAAGCCCAAGGTGGCCGTGCAGTTCCCCGACCCGACGCTGCAGCCGTAGGGCGCGACCGCTACAGGTCTGCCAGGCGGGGCACCAGCGCGGCCGTGACCGCGGCGATCGACGCCGCCGGGTCATCGCCGATCGGGCCGGTCCAGACCTGGTCGATGCCGAGGGCGGCGAAAGCCGTCATCTTCTCCAGGAACCCATCGATGTCGGCCAGCGGGTCATCACCGGAGATCATGGTGAGGTGGATGTCGTTGATGTCCCGTCCGACATCATCACAGTGCCGTTTCAGCACGTCGATTTTGTGGCTGACACCATCGACGCCGAGGTCGAACAGGTTGCAGGCGTCCGCGTACTGGGCGACGAGGCGCAAGGTTTTCTTCTCGCCCCCGCCACCGATGAGAATGGGCGGCGCCGGCTGCTGGATCGGCTGCGGCACGCAGATTGTCTCGGCCAGCTGGTAGTGCTTCCCGGAGTACGGGCCGTTGTTGTCGCTCCACATCTGTTTGACGATCTGCAGCGTCTCCTCGAGCCGCTCGAACCGCTCGCCCATCGCGGGGTACGGCACTCCGAGGGCGAGGTGCTCGCGCTCGTACCAGGCGGCACCGATGCCGAGCAGGGCACGGCCGCCGGACAGCACGTCGAGGGTGGTGACGGTTTTGGCGAGTAGGCCGGGGTGGCGGTAGGTGACACCGGTCACCAGCAGCCCCAGCTGCATTTTCTCGGTGATGCCCGCCAGGAATCCCAGCGAGGTGTATCCCTCAAGCATGGGATCCTCGGAGACCGCCGTCGCACTCTCCATCTGGAACCAGTGGTCCATCAGCGTGAACGTCGAAGCGCCACCGTCCTCGGCTGCGCGGGCCGTCGCGGCAAGCGCCGGGGCGAGCGCGGCCGGGCCGCCCGGAAAGGTAAAGTTCGAGAAGTGCACACCAAGTTTCATACGCTCATTGTGCGCCCGTCTCCCCGGTATGACCTGAAAGTCGCTCAACCCGCGAAAGTGGCCATGGCCCCATGTCGGATGACGTTTGACGGACGCAATTGGTTGGTCTGGCCAGATGCCCGGTTCCACGCCAGACTGGCCGCGTGCCCAATCCGACATTCCCTCGTCGAATGGTCCGGCTGGGCCTGACGGCGCTCGCAACGCTGGTGATGGCAAGTGGCTGCGCGAGCCTCGGCGGCAACACCGTAACCACCACTCCGATCCCGATCGCGACCCCCGCGGACGCCTTCGGCTGCGGTATCGGCATCAGCGGTTCCGGGCCCTACGGCACTGACGTGATCCTCGGGGAGCCGGTGCGTATCGTGCGGGAAGCGGGGCCAGAATGCCTGACGATGCTGCCGTCCACCGTGCAGCGTATCGAGTTTGAGACCCGCGGCTTTGCCGGCGCTGTGACAACGTCGTCCCCGGAGTTTACGGTGGCCGCCGACGGTTCTTTCGCTACCGAGATCACCGTCCCCGCGACCGCGGCGATCGGATTCGCCGTCCTCACCTTGGTCCCGCCAAACGAACTCGATTGCCGAAATAGGGAACCCGTTGGCCAGGAAGAGTGCAACTTTCCCTCCGTCTACGTCACACCGACCTTTCCCGAGGCGGACCTCAAGTTGATCAACATCGTTGAGGCGAATATGCCACTACCCGAGATCCCGGACGAGCCCGCCTCCCCCGAGACCGGCGCGTGGGTGTTCGCCGGGCCCGCCGACGGCGAGCTGACGGTGACGGTCGGTGGTGACGGCTGTGTCACCGTCCCCAAGCGATACCTGTCCACGGCCGATCCCAGCACCCTCGTCCTCGTTACCGGCCACGAGGACGACGGCATCACGTCCTGCAATGAGCCCTACGTCCTGTGGACCTCGGTCATCACCATCCCCGACGGTTTCGAAGACTTCACCTCGGTGACGGTCGACAACTCGCCGGCCATGCTGGTGGATGTCGCCGACTGAGGCCACAGCGCCGGTGAACATCTGACAACACCTGTCGAATAAACGAAACCGTTACCGCACCGCGATACAAATACTCTGGTTTGCGATTCACCCTGCACCTAAAGTCTCGTCAAGGGGTTTCACTGGTGCGAACCGCTGAACGTTCGGGCCGGGGATCACAACCCGCTCCGTCGTCGGCGGAGGGGGTGCGGTTGCAATGAAGTTGTCATTTACCGATGTGCGTGATCCGGAGCTGGATGTCCAGACGGCGGCCATTGATAACGGAACATTTTGGATGTCCGGCTGGATCGAGTTGAGGACGCCGAAGGGCCGCCGCGGAAATAGGATGCGCCTCGGGCGGCATATCTTTGTCGTCCGGGTGCCCCACGCCGAGTCGTTTGAGCTCGACAACCCGTGCGGGACGAGTGTGCTCATCCTCGAGAAGGTCGCCCAGTCGCTGACCACCGTGTGTATCGACGGCATCCTGCCCTGCACCGCCATCGTGCGGACCAGCCACCCGTCCTTCGT
>JAODAO010000050.1 GCA_025463465.1 Glaciihabitans sp.
GTGGCTGGAGCGCGTGGCCGCGGGCGGGCTGGCCACCGGCCGGGTGCGCCTCATCAGCGGCGACCGGCTGCTGCTCGCCGAAGCCCTCGGCGGGAATCCTGACATCGCGGTCTACGACGGCGAGGTCACCAGCGCAGGCAGGATTGAGTTGATGGCGTTCCTGCGCGAACAGGTCATCAGCATCACCGCGCACCGCTTCGGCACCCCGGACCGCGCCGTGGCGCAACTGCACCTGTAACGGCGGGCGCTCCGCGCCGTTCTCCCCAGCCGCTGCCCGCGCGGTAGTTGCCGACGGCGCCGTGCGGCACACTGGAGTGTTCCCATCCAGCCACACAAAGGACCAGCATGACAATCCGCGCAGCGGCAGACGGATCAGCCCTCGGAAACCCCGGCCCGGCCGGCTGGGCCTGGTACGTCGACGACACCTGCTGGGCGGCCGGTGGTTGGAAACACGCCACCAACAACCAGGGTGAGCTGATGGCGGTGCTGCAACTGTTCCGCGCCACCGCCCACCTCGACGACGACCTGCACATCCTCTGCGACAGCCAGTACGTGATCAACGCCGTCACCAAGTGGATGCCGGGTTGGAAGAAAAAGGGCTGGAAAAAGGCCGACGGCAAACCCGTGATGAACCTCGACCTGCTCAAGGACATCGACGCGGCACTGATCGGCCGCAAATACCGCTTCGAATGGGTTAAGGGCCACGCCAACCACCCGCTGAACGAGGCCGCCGACAGTCGCGCCCGCGCCGTGTCCGAGGCCTACCAGCGCGGAAAACCGATCCCCAGCGGCCCCGGTTGGGTGCGCAATGGGGATGCTTCGCCACGACCCCCGCTGGAGCAGCCCGCCTCGAACGGAACCGTCGGCGCGACATCCACCGGTTCCCTGTCGGCCGAGCCAACCCAGCCCGTTGTGGTGGGTGGCGTCGCCGCCGCCCGTGCCGCCAAAAAGGCAGCCGCAGCCGCCTCCGAGGCGCCCAGCCTGTTCGATTTTGATGAGCCGCAGGATAAACCGCAGGCCGCGTCGACCGCGCCGCTGACCGTGGCACTGACCCCGGCGCAGCGGGATCGGCTCGCGGCCCTCGCCCGGCGGAGTGGAAAAACGCCGGAGCAGGCGCTGGCCGACCTGATCCCGTAGCCCGCCCAGACGGCCGCCCAGCCCGCCAGCCGGCCAGCTCGACCGCCGGCGTCAGAGTGTGTCGGGCCTGGTGTCCTACCGCTGCTTGAGAGCCGCGGTCACGTAGCCGAGGGCGACGGAGGGTGTGATGCCGAGCTGCGCGACCTTGTCGGCGTAGGCGCGGGCGGCGAGCTGGGCCTGCGTCTCGGAGACATCCCCCTGCGCGTTGATAAAGGAGCCGTTGCGCCCCCGCGTTTCGATGAAACCATCGGCCTCGAGCTCGCGATACGCCCGGGCGACGGTGTTCGGTGCGATCGCGAGGTCGTCAGCGAGGCGCCGGACAGTGGGAAGGCGGGTTCCCGCTGCGAGGGTGCCTTCGGTGATCTGGGTGATGATCTGTACCCGGAGTTGCTCGAACGGCGGGGTGGCCGAGCGCGGGTCGAGGGTGATCATCGGAGGGTGTCTTCGGGGTTCACGTTGGTGACAGTAGCAGCGCTGGGCTTCCCGGGCGGGCGCGAGCCGTGCAGCATCTCCTCCAGTTCCGGTTCGAGCGGCGGCCGATCGGAGGCGCGGAGGACCGTTTCGGGCCAGAGACGTTTCTGGAAGCGCCTGCCCAGCGGGGTCACGATGGTGGAGAACATCAGGAAGGGGAAGAAGAAGCCGGTGAGGAAGCTGACATTCGACCCGCCGCCGAAGGTGAGCGCGGCGAGCAGGGTGGCCAGGCCGAGGGCCAGCGGAGCAGACCACAGGTCGCGCAGAGCCCGGGCGCGCATGGCATCGTCCCAGGCGAGTTCGAGCGAATTGGCGGCGGGCTGCGGGGTGCCTATCAGCCGCCGCGAGATCAGCACCGTGGCGGCGAACACCACAAGGCTGACCACGGCGAGGCTGATCGTGAAGGCCATGTTTGTGCCGGATGAGTATGGGGCAGTTGACCCGCTCGACACCGTGGCTGGCACGATGATGGCCACGGCAACCAGCCCGGCCACGGTGCAGGCCACCGCGGTGACCAACCAGCCGGGCGCGAGGTAATCGCTGAGGCGGGGAGCAGCGAGGCGGGCGACGCGTGCATCGTGGCTGCGGACCCTGGCGAACTGGTCGAACGCGGCGGTCGCGAGTCCCAGGGAGAAGACGGCCACGAACAGGGCCAGTAACACCTGGCTGGCGACACTGAGGGCAAAGAGATCGGGCACAAGGCGGGAGAGGAGCCCGTAGACGAGGAGGCTGAGCAGCCCCGCTGCGCCGGAGAACACCGTGCGCCGGGCGAGCCGGCGGCCGAGGGGATCAACGATGCGTTCGGTGAGCGGCAGGTCGACGAGCCGGGAGAACTGCCAGGCGGCCCGGCGGCGATAGCGCGGCGACGCCTCCAGTGCCATCAGCACCACAAGCAGGATCGCCATGGCGATCAGGATCAGGATGCGCCAGTCCATGGGTCCCCCACTTTCTCAATCTGTTTGTACCGTTGTTGTAGCAATGTATCAACACAAAGTCGGATCGGCAAGGGGTAGGGCTGGCCCTACCCGAAGTGACGAGCTACCTCCGTCGAGGGATTCCTGCCGCGTCCGTAGCGTCGTAGTTATCCGGTTCGCGCCGCCCCGGCACCACCAAGAGGCGTGTTCCCCGCGAGAGAAAGAACACCCACAATGGACGCCCTCAACGCGCTCATCCTGTCGCTGGCAGATTCCCCGCTGGTGATGCTGGTCCTGCTTCTGCTGGTGACCATCGACGGGTTTTTCCCACCCGTTCCCAGCGAGACGGCGATTGTGGCGCTCGCCGCGATCGGGGCCGCCTCCGGAACGCCGAACGTCGCCCTGATTCTCCTGGTCGCGGCCGTCGGGTCGTTCCTCGGCGACAACATCACCTTCAACATCGGGCGCCGGGTTGGGCTCACCCGGTTCAGGTGGATGCAGGGGGAGCGCATCTCCCGCCTGGTCGGCGGCGCAAAGGCAGGCCTCGAGCGCCGCCCAGTTTCGGTGGTTTTGACCGGCCGGTTCGTGCCGGTCGGCCGGGTGGCCGTGAACCTCGTGGCCGGGGCGAGTGGAATGCCGCGGCGGCGCTTCGTCGCCCTCAGCTCCGTGTCGGCCGTCGCCTGGGCCGGCTATTCCATCCTGGTGGGAATGCTCGCCGGGGCCTGGTTCGGGGACAACCCCATCCTCGGTGCCACCATCGCCGTGGTCGCCGCCCTCGGGATCGGCCTGGTGATCGACCGGGCAAGCAACTGGGTCAGTACCCGCTCCGTGGGTAGGGGCCG
>JAODAO010000067.1 GCA_025463465.1 Glaciihabitans sp.
GTTTATCGCCATCGGTGCCGACCCGCGTACCCACCTGGTGCACGGCCAGCTCGATCTCACCACATTCGGCACCATCGCCGTCGAAGGTCGCAGCTCCCGCACCAATCTGCCCGGCGTGTTCGCCGCCGGTGACGTCATCGACCCGACCTACCGCCAGGCCGTTACGGCCGCAGGGTCGGGAACGGTCGCTGCATTGGACGCCGAGCACTACCTCGCTGGCCTTCCCGCTGAGCTCGCGGCACGTGCAGGATCGATCGATTCCGCCGATCTCGCCGAGGTCGAGGACGAAACAGCCGTCGTCCAGCCCAGCCCGATCAACGCCTAGGCACCCTCAACCCCCATTACCCCGGTTCGGCCCATAACGCCGTTACCGTCACGCAGTACGAAAGAAGGAAGATATGTCCAACGCTAAGGACGTCACTGACGCCTCGTTCGCAGAAGATGTGCTCAACTCCAGCGACACCATCATGGTGGATTTCTGGGCGGAATGGTGTGGCCCGTGTCGCGCGGTTTCTCCCATCCTCGACCAGATCGCTTCGGAGCACTCCGACAAGATCAAGATCGTTAAGCTCAACGTCGACGACAACCCCCAAATGGCCATGAAGTACCAGATCACGTCAATTCCGGCGATGAAGGTCTTCCGCGGTGGCGAGGTCGTTAAGACCGTCATCGGTGCCAAGCCCAAGCCGGCCCTCGAGGCCGACCTGGCGGAGTTCCTCGCGTAAATCACACGCTCGGAACGGCCGCCCAGAGTTATTTCTGGGCGGCCGTTTTTGTTTAACCCCATATTCTTGATGCACCAACCGGAAAACAGGACTTGATATGACGAACCAGGGCAACAACCTCGATAAGTGGTACAACCACTACGCTGACCGCACCGCCGGACTGAGCGCCTCCGAAGTTCGCGCCCTGTTCGCCGTTGCCTCTCGCCCCGAGGTCGTTTCGCTCGCCGGGGGAATGCCGTTTGTCTCAGCCTTGCCCCAGGACCTGGTCACCGGTGCGATGGAACGCGTTATGCGCGATTCCGGCCCGACCGCGCTCCAGTACGGTTCCGGCCAGGGTGTTCCCGCCCTGCGCGAGCAGATTCTCGACGTGATGGCGCTCGAGGGTATCCGCGCCAACGTCGACGACATCGTTGTCACCACCGGCTCCCAGCACGCGCTGGAACTGGTGACCAAGCTCTTTATCAACCCGGGCGACGTGGTCTTGGCCGAGGGCCCGAGCTACGTCACCGCGATGGTTGTTTTCCGCTCGTTCCAGGCCAAGGTCGAACACGTCGAGATGGATGAATTCGGCCTTGTTCCCGAGGCGCTGCGCCAGCGTATCGCCGCGCTCAAGTCCGAGGGCCAGCGCATCAAATTTCTCTACACCGTGCCGACCTTCAGCAACCCTGCCGGCGTCACCCTGACCTGGGAGCGACGCCTCGAGATCCTCGAAATCGCGCGTTCCAACGACATCCTGGTACTGGAAGACAACCCGTACGGGCTGCTCTACTTCGACGGTCCACCCCCACACGCCATGCGCTCCGTCGAGGAGGACGGTGTTGTGTATCTCGGCACCTTCTCGAAGACTCTAGCCCCCGGTTTCCGGGTGGGTTGGGTACTGGCTCCCCATGCGATTCGTGAGAAGGTCATCCTCGCCAACGAAGCCGCGGTGCTGTCACCGAGTTCGTTCACCCAGATGATCATCTCGGAGTATCTTTCCACCGCGGATTGGCGCGGTCAGATCGATACCTTCCGTGGTGTCTACCGCGAGCGACGCGACGCAATGCTTCAGGCGCTGGATGATTACCTGCCCGACCTGAGCTGGACCAACCCCACCGGCGGTTTCTACGTGTGGCTGACACTTCCCGACAACCTTGACAGCAAGTCGATGCTTCCGCGTGCCGTGAAGGAACTGGTCGCTTACACCCCCGGAACCGCCTTTTATGCTGATGGGAGTGGTCGAAACAACATTCGTCTCGCATTCTGCTACCCCACCCCCGCGTTCATCCGTGAGGGAATCCGCCGGTTGTCTACGGTTATCAACGGGGAGCTGGAACTGCTCTCCACGTTCTCTCAGACCGGGCCACTACGTACCCAGCGGCCCGAGAAGAACGCCATCAACCCGCCTGCGAACCTGGGCTAGGACACCATGACATCCACCTCACCCCGTGTTGTAGTCCTCGCCGGCGGAATCTCGCACGAGCGGGACATCTCCCTGCGCTCCGGCCGCCGGGTTGCCGACAGCCTCCTCGAGCACGGCATCAGCGTGGTCCTGCGTGATCCCGATGCGTCGCTGTTGGACTACCTCCGCGAAACCTCCCCAGACGTGGTGTGGCCGGCCCTGCACGGCGCGAGCGGTGAAGACGGCGCCCTGCGCGGCCTTCTCGACTTCATGGGTATCCCGTACGTCGGTTCCCGCTCTGATGCCGCTCGGCTGGCCTGGGACAAACCGACCGCTAAAGTAATCGTCGGTCGCGCCGGCGTCTCGACGCCGAAGTCAATCACCCTCACCCGCGATGCCTTCCGCGAACTCGGCGCCAACAGCGTCCTGGCCGCCATCTCCGACGAGCTTCCCATCCCCGTTGTAGTGAAGCCCGCGCAGGGCGGTTCCGCCCAGGGGGTCAGCCTCGTCGACAACATCGCCGACCTGCCCCGCGCAATGGTGGATGCGTACACGTATTGCGACGTCGCCCTGATCGAACAGAAGATCGTCGGAACCGAAATCGCGATCGGCATCATCGACACCGGTGACGGCCCTGTAGCCCTCCCCGCCGTCGAGATTGTTCCCCTGTCTGGCGTGTATAGCTTCGAAGCGCGCTACAACGCCGGAGAGACCCGTTTTTACACCCCCGCGCGCCTGTCCGACGAGATCACGCAGCGTGCTGCCGAAGCCGCCGTGGCCGCCCACGTCGCACTAGGCCTTCGCCACCTCTCCCGCGTCGACATGATCGTTGACGGCGCGGGAACGCCGTGGTTCCTGGAAGCTAATGTGCTACCAGGACTCACGGAAACGTCGCTGCTTCCGCAGGCCCTCGAGGCCGCTGGACACGATTTGGGTTGGGTTTACTCGGCGTTGGCCGACGCGGCCATTTCAGACCGTTAGAGAGCCGTCTGCGGCCTCATCAGAGGGCCGCAGGCGCGTCCGGGGATACGGGCACACCCAATTCGGTGAGAATACGGTTGAGGTCGCCCATGCTGGCGAAGTCAATCGTGATGCTTCCCTTATTGGCACCGAGCGCTACTCTCACGCGGGTGTCGAGGCGGTCTCCGAGGCGATCGGCAATCTCGTTGAGGTGATCCTGCTTGCGGCCCGCGACCGGGCGCGTGCGCTTACGGGCGGACGTTTCACCCGCCGCGGCTTCGGCAGCTCTAACCGACAAATCCTCATTAACGATCTTGTCCGATAGGCGCTCCATGGCATCGATCTCGCCGGCCGCGAGGATCGCGCGGGCGTGACCTGCGCTGAGGACGCCAGAGGCAACCCTCTTCTGGACGCTCGGCGGCAGCTTCAAAAGACGCAGGGTGTTCGTGATCTGCGGGCGTGAGCGGCCAATACGCTCTGCGAGCTCATCCTGGGTGATGGCGAAGTCACTCAGGAGCTGCTGGTACGCGGACGCCTCTTCGAGCGCGTTCAGGTTTGCGCGGTGGAGGTTCTCCAGCAGCGCATCCCTGAGCATGTCCTCATCGGCCGTGTTCTTGATAACGGCGGGGATGCTCTCGAGCCCGAGGTGCTTGGTCGCCCGAAGACGCCGCTCCCCCATAATGAGTTCGTACTGTGGTCCGTTGGCGACGGCGCCGACGAGTGGTCGTACAACGATCGGCTGAAGCACGCCGATCTCGCGGATGGAATGGATCAGCTCAGCGAGCTCTTCTTCGCGGAACTCGTGACGGGGCTGCTGAGAGTTCGGCACAATGTCCGACGGCGACAGATTCGCCAGGCGGGCGCCGGGAACGGTAACGAGGTCTTCCACGGGGAGGCGTCCCTCGGGGAAAAAGACATCTACGGGGCGGGACGCGGTGACGTCGTCCACGGTCGGGATCAAGGCGCCGATTCCTCGGCCCAGTCCTGTACGTCGGGGTGTTGCCATTAAACCGGTGCTCCTCGGCGTGCGATTTCGGCTGCTGCCTCACGGTAGGACAGCGAGCCGGCGGAATTGGTGTCGTAACTGATAACCGTCTGGCCGTAGCTCGGAGCTTCCGAAATACGAACGGATCGGGGGATGAGTGTGTTGAGCACCTCTTTGGGGAAGTGGTCGCGAACATCCTGTGCGACCTGGTTGGCCAAGTTGGTCCTACCGTCATACATGGTGAGCAGGATCGTCGACACGGCCAAGACAGGGTTCAGGTGGCGTTCAATCAACTGGATATTTTTCAGCAACTGACTCAGCCCCTCAAGCGCGTAGTACTCGCACTGGATCGGGATGAGGACCTCCCGCGCAGCAACGAACGCGTTGATGGTCAGCAACCCCAGGGACGGCGGGCAGTCGATGAAAACGTAGTGAAACGGAGGGTCGCTCTCGTTGAGGAACTGGTCAAGCGCGGAGCGAAGCCGCTGCTCACGAGCAACCAGCGAAACAAGCTCAATTTCTGCACCGGCGAGATGGATTGTGGCGGGCAGGCAGAACAGAGATTCATACTCGGGGCTCTTCTGAATCGCTTCGCTGATCGGAAGCTCGTTGATGATCACATCGTAAACGCTGGGCGTTTCCGATCGATGTTCAACACCCAAAGCGGTGGACGCGTTGCCTTGCGGGTCGAGGTCGATCACAAGTACCCGTGCACCCGTGCGGGCTAGCGCCGCCGCAAGGTTCACGGTGGATGTGGTTTTACCAACACCACCCTTTTGATTGGCGACGGTGATCACGCGAGGGGAAGCGGGGAGCGGCAGGTTCTCTGACGCCAAAATACGGCGACGCCGCGTCATCTCCGCGATCTCGCGCGCGAGCGGTGCGTCACTATTGATAGTGGAATCGGCATCCGGGATAACGACCGCAGGCGCCTTGACGTTCCCACGGGGAGCTATCTCAGTCGCGCTGGACGGTACTGGTTCGGATGTCACGTGCTCTTTGATCCCGTCGCTTTGTGACCCAGTCTGGACTTCCGGGGAAGTCTGAACTGCGTCGCCGTCGGGATGTTTCACGTGAAACTTTCTGCGTTTGAAGACGGCCATCGTTAGTCCACTGTATCTTGCAACCGGGTTACCGTTGTGGTCACAACACCGCTTTGCGTGGATTGATTTCGAATATTCGAAGCGCAGGGAGTCGGAGGCAGGTGCGCATCCTCCTTCTGGGGTGAACCGCGACCCTTCCGCGCTCCGCGGCGGGTCGCTGACCATACGCAGCCAAGGTTAAACTGCGCGGATCGGCGACGTGTCACATGTCCGTCCTTCCAACCCGCAGGATGCTTCGCGCAGGCCTGATCAGCTTGCGCTGCGCGACGGTGGAAGCTGGCGCGGCGTGCCAGGGCGAGCGACGCTCACAACACATGTTTCACGTGAAACATTGAATTCGATTTCGACGATTGGCGTTGTGCGTCGTTGCCCGAGTCAGACTCGATTGGTCCGTGTAATCGATTGACGTGTCGCACGGTGGGACCGACACCCTCTCCCCCATCGTTTCGCCTCGTGATCAGGACGTGCGGATAGCACCACCGATGGTGTGGCCTGCTCAGCACGCGATTGACGAGAAACCGAGGTCGCAAGCTACATCCCACCCACCTATCTCTCGGTGCTGCTGTCTGACACTGAAGTCGGCAGACCGTTCGTGTCCATCCGGCGCGAGCCCCGCGATGTTTCACGTGAAACATTCTGAACCGTTTCGCGACAGTTTGGTCCCTAGTCGTAACTAGCCGACCGCAGCGCCGTCCATACGGTAATTGTTGCGCCATCTCATTAATTTGCACCCCGTCGCGGCAACCCCGATCCCCACCCTCCATAGCTACTGTCCTCCTGGAGGAGGCGCATTTAACAATGTTTCACGTGAAACATGACCGACCGCAATTCCTGGACGACATTTCAAGCCTTTTA
>JAODAO010000086.1 GCA_025463465.1 Glaciihabitans sp.
CGGCCGGGATCCGGCCTGCAGAGATAGTGGTCACGACGGGTGGAACAGGGAGTTCGGATGTTGATTTCCTCCACGGCGCGCTCAATGCCATGGGAGCAACCTTTCTCTTCGATGGGATCGCGGTGCGCCCGGGAGGTCCAACACTCCTCGCGCGCTTGGCGGACGGACGATTGGTGTTGGGGCTTCCCGGCAACCCTCTCGCGGCGATGATGGGAGTCATCGGGCTTCTAGGCCCGCTCATCACCGTCAGCGGGGGAGGGGCAGCCGGCCCTCTTCAGGCAGTTGTTTTGACCGGCGGAGTAGACGGGCGACAGGGGGTGACGACGTTGGTTCCATTCGTCCTCGAAAATGGGCGGGCTGTCGGAACACCCTGGAGCGGTTCAGCGATGATGCGAGGACTGGCCGCAGCTGATGGAGTTGCAATCTGTCCCCCGGCTGGAGTGGGCGATGGAGAAACAGTGCAATATCTCCGGCTGCCGTGGACGAGCACTCGGTGAGAGAGCACGCTCGTGGTGCGCTATCGCGGGACCGGCGGAACCGGACACGGCCTAGCGGGTCAGCCGCTGAAATGAGGTGGTCCAGCAGATGTGCTGCCGGTTACGCTGCGGCCAGCACCAAAAAGAAAAACCCCCGGGTTAGCGGGGGTTTTCATTGTGGGCGATACCGGACTCGAACCGATGACCTCTTCGGTGTGAACGAAGCGCGCTACCAACTGCGCCAATCGCCCTAACGCCACAATCCTGCCACAGTTTCCTCCTCAGAATTTCCCCCACAAATCATCAACTCGAAAGAAGCCCGGGTTTCAGGGGAGACACGCCCGGGTTGCGTGATTTCGGCCCTCGAATTGGTTTGCGCGACGAAGGTGGGCTAGAGTCTCCATGCACGCAGAAATGCAGCAAGGCAGAAATGCCAGCAAGTGCGGACGTGGCGCAGTGGTAGCGCATCACCTTGCCAAGGTGAGGGTCGCGAGTTCGAATCTCGTCGTCCGCTCGAGTGAAATCCCGTCCCGGGTAACCGGGGCGGGAAAAACCACCTCATGGTGGCGTGGCCGAGAGGCGAGGCAGCGGCCTGCAAAGCCGTCCACACGGGTTCAAATCCCGTCGCCACCTCGGAAAGAAACTCCGATGTGAAATAAATGAACAGCTCAGCTACCGCCGGACTGTTTTAGAATTACCTAGCATGAGCGATTGGCGCAGCGGTAGCGCGCTTCCCTGACACGGAAGAGGTCGCTGGTTCGATCCCAGTATCGCTCACCATCAAAACCCCCGGTTTTCCGGGGGTTTTTTGTTTAACGCTCTGCGGCGTCTGAACCGGTGGGCCGATTCGGATCTGGTTACGACGATCGATCGATTTCATTTCTCGTCCTACCTGGCTCGCGCGCATCGTCCCCGGGTCCCTTGGTCGGCAGAACGATGGTCGCCACCTCCAACTTCTCCACCCGATGTGCCGGTCGAACGGAGCGCTTTGGCTGCGGTTACCTTCCGCATTTTCGATCGGGGTGGGTGGCCCCGCCGACCCAGATCCTCGACCGCCGAGCCAAGGGCGACGTAATGCTGCAAGGTGCCGACTCTCAGCGCACTAAAGTTGGGGGAATGAGTGCACCAAAAACCGGATTCGACCTATTCACTGACCGCAGCATCGTTGCGATGCGCGTCAACGGCGAGCTGAAAGATCTGGCCGCGACAGTGACGGATGGTGACGAGGTAGAAGCCGTTGAGATCACTTCTCCCGAGGGCCTGTCGATCCTTCGCCATTCCACGGCCCACGTTATGGCGCAGGCCGTGCAGTCGATCAACCCCGAGGCGAAGCTCGGAATTGGTCCTCCCATCACCGATGGTTTCTACTACGACTTCGATGTGGACACCCCGTTCACCCCCGAGGACCTCAAAGCCATCGATAAGGCAATGGAGCGGATCATTCGTGCCGGCCAGCGCTTCACCCGCCGGGTCGTCACCGACGACGAAGCACGCGCCGAGCTGGCGAACGAGCCATACAAGCTCGACCTGATCGGGCTCAAGGGTGGTTTGGCGAACGACGCACCGCATGTCGGATCTACCCATGAGCACGACGCTTTGCTGGGAAGCGACAACGAGTCGGTCGAAGTCGGGGGTGCAGAACTCACTATCTACGACAACGTCGACAAGTCCGGCGAGACGATCTGGAAGGATCTCTGCCGAGGCCCCCACGTGCCCTCTACCCGCATGATCGGCAATGGATACGCGCTGATGCGCTCCGCGGCCGCCTATTGGCGTGGTTCCGAGAAAAACAAGCAACTCCAGCGTATTTATGGCACCGCGTGGGCGACGAAGGACGAGCTGCGCGCCTACCAGTCTCGACTGGAAGAGGCAGCGAAGCGAGACCACCGCAAGCTCGGCGCCGACCTCGATCTCTTCTCATTCCCGGAGGAGATCGGCTCTGGGCTCCCCGTGTTCCACCCCAAGGGTGGAATCATCCGCCAGGAGATGGAAAACTACTCGCGTAAGCGCCACACCGAAGCCGGCTATGACTTTGTGAACACGCCCCACATCACCAAGGGGAACCTGTTTATGACCTCGGGCCACCTCCAGTGGTATGCAGACGGGATGTTCCCGCCCATGCACCTTGACGAAGAGGTGGATGCCGAGGGAAACGTCACGCGTCAGGGCCAGGACTACTACCTGAAACCCATGAACTGCCCGTACCACAACCTCATCTTCCGGGCCCGCGGGCGCAGCTACCGTGAGCTTCCCCTGCGGATGTTCGAATTCGGTTCGGTGTACCGCTACGAGAAGAGCGGAACGCTCCAGGGCCTCACCCGCGTGCGCGGAATGACCCAGGACGATGCCCACATATACACGACGCCTGAGCTCGTCAAGGGTGAACTCACCAGCATCCTGAAGTTCGTGCTCGACCTTCTGAAGGACTACGGCCTCGACGACTTCTACCTCGAACTGTCTACACGCGAGGAGGGTAACCCCAAGTTCATTGGCGACACTGAGCTGTGGGATTCCGCCACCGAAACACTGCGCGAGGTTGCGACGGAATCCGGTCTCGAGCTGGTTCCCGACCCGGGTGGGGCGGCGTTTTATGGCCCAAAGATTTCGGTGCAGGCGCGTGACGCGATTGGGCGTACGTGGCAGATGTCGACCATCCAGCTGGACTTCAACCAGCCGGAACGGTTCGAGCTGGAGTACACAGCGGCCGATGGCACTCGCCAGCGTCCGATCATGATCCACCGTGCACTGTTCGGATCGATCGAACGGTTCTTCGCCGTCCTGCTGGAGCACTACGCCGGTGCCTTCCCCGTGTGGCTTTCGCCGATCCAGGTTGTCGGTATCCCGGTCGCCGAGGCGTACGAGGACTATCTGGGCGATGTCATCCAGCAGCTGAAGAGCGCAGGGGTCCGCGCGCAGCTGGACACCTCGAGCGACCGGATGCCGAAGAAGATCCGCACCTGGGCGAAGGAGAAGGTTCCCTACCAGCTCATTGCCGGCGAAGAAGACCGTGCTGCGGGTTCGGTCAGCTTCCGTTTCCGCGATGGAACCCAGGAGAACGGCGTGCCGATCGCCGATGCAATCGCGCGCATCACCGGGGCGATAGCGACGAGAGCACAGGTCTAATCGTGAGCAGGCACAGGGCAACAGACATCGACGGTGTCGACTACGACGTGGAATCGTCGAACGAGTTCGCCGCGGTTCCCGACGCGTTCCAGCGCCTCTGGACACCGCACCGTCTTGTGTACATCGAGAATGGGCAGGTTCCCGGAGAGGAATCGTGCCCGTTCTGCCTGGCCCCGAGTATGGACGACGAGAAAGCGCTGATTGTCGCCCGCGGGCAGCACGCGTATGTGCTGCTCAACCTGTTTCCCTACAACAGCGGCCACCTGTTGGTCTGCCCGTACCGCCACGTTTCGACCTACGACCAGGCGACGGAGGAGGAAACGGCGGAAATAGCGAGCCTCACCCAGACGGCGATGCGAGTGCTGACGGCGACTTCCGGGGCGCACGGTTACAACATCGGGATGAACCAAGGCAAGATCGCCGGCGCCGGGATAGCGGAACACCTGCACCAGCACGTTGTGCCCCGATGGGCACAGGATTCCAATTTCTTTCCGATTATCGCCCAGACGAAGGCGGTTCCCCGGTTGCTCGGCGAAGTCAGGGCAGAGATCGCAGCAGCCTGGCCGGACGCGCAATAGCGTCGCCAGCGGCATCCCCCAGATGTCAGCGGTGCACAGCGTGCAACGCTGAGCAGCACCATTCACCGAGCGGTAGGATTTAGGACTATGAGCGACAGCAACACGTCAGACCAGCTGGG
>JAODAO010000098.1 GCA_025463465.1 Glaciihabitans sp.
CATGTTCCATCTATGGGGCGACCACCAAGGTTCCGCTGAACGAGGACGACCCGGCCAACCCCACCAATCCATACGCCCGGTCCAAGTGGATGTGCGAACAGGTCCTGGCCGACGCGTGCGTCAGGTATCCCCAACTGCGGGCTATTGCCTTGCGTTATTTCAATCCCACGGGCGCCCATCCCAGCGCAATGCTCGGGGAGGATCCACGTGGAGTGCCGAACAACGTGATGCCCTATCTGAGCCAGGTCGCCGTGGGGCGTCGCGAACGCCTCCAAATTTTCGGCGGCGACTACGCCACCCCCGATGGCACGTGCGTACGCGATTACATCCACGTGGTGGATGTCGCCGACGGGCACCGTGTCGCCCTTCAACACCTGCAGGACGCGGCCGGGCTGCAACGGTTCAATCTCGGAACCGGCATCGGCTCGAGCGTGCTCGAGCTGGCGGAGGCCTTCCAGGCCGCCGTTGGCCGCACACTCCCCGTTGAGATGGCGCCCCGTCGGGTCGGTGATGTCGACACCCTGGTCGCGGACCCGTCACGGGTGGCCGCCGCGTGGGGCTGGCGCACAAGCCGCGACCTAGGTCAGATGTGCGAGGACGCATGGCAGTTCCAGCTGGCCAACCCTTACGGCTACAGTGACAACCCCATTGGAGCGGATGTCGCAGCTGGCGTCTGACCACTTGTACGACTCGCCCCTCTCGCCGACCGGCCGCTCCTCAGACGTCCCGTTTTACCTGAGAAATGACCAGCTTCGGGCTGCCGATGGTGTTCGTCGCTCTCGGACAGGCCAATACGAAACATGACAAAAACATTCTTTTTTATTCTCAGATCAGTGTTGCAAAACTGAGTGTTCGTTACTAATAAACACCTGTTGATGAAAATGCCGGTCAAGTGGGGCTGGTAGCCAACAGTTGTGTCGGGCGCGTTGACAACACCTGTCGCAAATCACAATAAACCCATTTGTTCAAGCCCTTGAAAATCTTTGCAATCGACAAGTGTCTATTGGCAAATCGGGTTTGTTTTCTTACAGTTGGCACAGAAGTTTTTACCGCCGAGGGGGCGGGCTTCACACGATTCGGGGGAATCATATTGTTCGGAACCATCTCTGCAACAACTCGCATGAAGACTGTCGCACTGACCACACTCGGCACGCTGGCACTTGGGGGAGTGCTCGCGTCGGTCGATGTGAACACGGCAAGCGCCGCCACCACCACCAAGGTGGTCGCCACCTCAGCCGAGCTGACAGCCGCTCTGAAGTCGGCCACCGCCGGCAGCACCATCACAATGAAAGACGGCACATACACGGGCCGCTTCGAGCTCACCGCCTCCGGCAAGTCCGGAGCGCCGATCACCCTGACCGGCTCCCACAAGGCGGTCATCACCACCGGTTCCACCGGTTCTGGTTATGGCATGCACGGAACCGGTGACTACCTCGTTTTTTCCGGCTTCAGCATCTCGAAAGCCCAGAAGGGCATTGTGATCGACAGTTCGAACAACACCAGGATCGTTGGCCTCGATGTTGGTAACACGGGAATGGAAGCCATCCACGTCCGCACCAGCAGCGCCAACGCCGTAGTCAGCGGCAACGTTGTGCACGACACCGGTATCGCAAAGGCTGGGGCCGGAGAGGGCATCTACATTGGTACAGCCAACTCCAACTGGGGCGCCATCATGGGCTCTTCCTCAACACCAGACAAGTCGGACAACGTGCTCGTGCAGAACAACACCATCCGCAACACCGCCGCAGAGGGCATCGACGTGAAGGAAGGCACCACCGGCGGAAAGCTCCTCGGCAACACATTCGAGAACTCCGGGTACTCCGGAGCCAACGACGCCGACTCGTGGGTCGATGTGAAGGGCAACGGGTACCTCATCTCCGGCAACACCGGCACGGATGCCAAGTTGGACGCTTTCCAGGTGCACGACGTCTACGCCGGCTGGGGTCGCACGAACACCTTCACCAACAACACCATCACGGGCAAGGTTCCCGGCTACGAGGTTCAGATCGCTGGCAAAGCATCGCTCGGCAACATCGTCGCGTGTGACACCACCCTGGCCAAGAAGGGCGTCACCAACCTGGCCTGCAAGTAACGACAGCCCCGCTGCATCGCAGCTGGCAGGACATCCCGGACCACACTCGTGGTCCGGGATGTCCTGGGTTAGGGGGCAATGGGGAGGACCTTCGCGCCCCGTCACCACAACCCGGCCCACCGCGGTCGGCGAATGCGGCAGACTGAGTGCTTTAGCCGCCATGTATCCGAGGCCCAATCGTGCGCACCCCGCTGAACACTCTTGCCGTGGTGCTGATGCGTGTGCTGCGCGCACGACCATGGGTCACGGTCGACGGGTGGCCAGATACCGAGGAGAACAGCCTCCGCATTGCCGATGCCGTCGCCCGCCGCGCCAAACCCGGCACCCGGGTATACGTGCTGTGTGACACACCCACCGAAGCCGCCCGCGCGTTTGCGATTGCCACAACGTTCTCGCCCCTGCACGCGGTCAGCCCAGTGTTTGTGACCAAAAACTCGGTGCGCGGATTTATGGTGTTCGTCCTGTCCCGGGTGGTGTTCTACACCCACAGCACCTTCGGTAATCCTCGCTCCGGTGGGCGACGTATCCATGTGCTTCTCGGCCACGGACACGGCCCAAAATCGGCGATACCCGTCGGTGTCGAGCGCCACTACTTCTCGGACCTCGCCGTCACCAACACCACAACCTGGGGAACCGACGCCATCCGCGCGAAGGGAATCACCAAACCCAACGCGGTACTTGCGGTCGGGAACCCGCGCGAGGACGCTTTCCACGAGCCCCTCCTGCATGGCAAGCTCAGCGGCCTCGGAATCAGCCCGCACCGACCTCTTGTGGTGTGGCTGCCCACGTACCGCAATGCGGCAATCGGGGCGGGCGAGATGACTGGAAACATGAAAAATGCGTCGTGGACGGAGGGCACGCCCCTGTGGGATACCCCGGGTTTCGACGATGCCGTGCGGCATACGCACCAGCGGTGCGAACAGCTGGGCATCACCCTCGTGGTGAAGATGCACCCGGCAGAAGACGCCAGTGCCTTCCATGCGTGGGGTGTTCCCGTGATCACCTCACCCATGCTGACCGACGCCGGGCTGTCGTTGTACCAATTCCTGGCACTGTCCGACGCGCTGATCACCGACTACTCGAGCGTGTGGGTCGACTTCCTAGCCACGGGCAAACCGATTGGCCTGCTGTTCCGCGATGAGGAATCCTTCGGCGCGACCCGTGGTTTTGGCTCCCCGGCGCTGCGGGACGTCGCCGCGGAACTTTTCCTTCCCAACAATCGTTCCGTGGATGTTTTCCTCGAGGGCGTCTCCTCCGGGAGACCCTGGGGCGTGAGTGCTCGCAAACGTATCGCCGAGCGGATCGGCCGGGTCGGTTCGGGCAACAGGTCCGATGCCGTCCTCGACGCCGTCGCCGTGCATGCCGGCATCGCTCGTGTGGACATGCCGTACAAATCCACCCGCGCCTGAACCCCGCCGTGTGCAGCCCACCGTGAACCGGTCACCGTGCGGAGACTCGGCTGATGGCGAGGGTTGGCGAATGCCGTTCCCACCCGACAGAGTGGGCACATGCCCACAACCGTCTCCGCCGCCATTGCCACCCTGTCCCTCAAGGACATGGAAGCCAGTTTGCTGCGTAGCGCGATCTTCGAACGGGTCGCAGCGCTCGGTCTGTCCACCGCTGACTTCACCGAAGCCATCGACATCGCCAGTTACCTGCACCGCGACCAGACCCGCAAACAGCGCGGTGCGATGGGCCTCGTCCACTACATCGAACATCCGCTGCGCAACACGCTCCGCGCACTGCGCTACGGGGTGATCGACTCAGACATCCTGATCGGAATTGTCCTGCACGACACGGTCGAAGATGAACCACAGCAGTTTTCGACCGTCATCGCCGGGCGTCCCGCCGACAGCGAGGGCGAGGCCCGGGAGAATGCGCTCCGGTTCATTGCCGACCGGTTCGGTACCGGGGTCTCCCAGATCGTTCGTGGGTTGTCCAACCCCTTGCTTCCCGACGGCCTTGGCCGCGCCCAGAAGAACAGTGCGTACTTCGACCACGTTCGCTCGGCCATCGCCTCGCCCCAGGTGTTTGTGGCGAAGTTCGTCGACTTTGCCGACAATGCCCTGTCCCTGCACCACTCGACGGACCGTGTGTATGTGAAACGCCAGGCGACGAAATACAAACCCCTCGTTGGCCTGTTCAGCGCACGGCTCAACGACGACGACGTCCTTGCCCTTGTTGGTGTGGACGTCGTCCGCCAGATGCGCGGACAACTCGCGGGCAACCGGTTGGCCGAGTTCTCCTCGGCCGACACCTGACGATTCGCGCCGGCCGTCATCCCGCGGCGCACACGCTTTCAGTCCTGTCGGCCGCTTTCTCCGCGCTGCGGGGTCCAGCCGACGGGACGAGGTCCCGGCACCGCTGCCCGCTCCCGATCACCGGTGTCCGACCACCCCTGGACCACGTCACCGCAGGCAACCGGTCCCCAGGCAATACGAAAACCGAGGTCCTCGTGGTGCATGTCGGGCGCTCCGCCGCGACGAACCGACGCTCGCACGTTCCAGGCCTCGTCGGCGAATCCGCCGCCGCGGAACACGCGGTAGTCGTTATACCGGGCAGGGTCCAGAAAGTCCCAGCACCATTCCCAGGTGTTGCCGAGGGTATCGAACAACCTCAGACGGTTGGCAGTCTTGAGACCAACGGGCTGAGGTCCCGGCACATCGTCGGCTGCTGTCCACGCCACGTCGCGCAGCTCGCCGTACTGGGCGCCGCTGCTGCCCGCTCGACAGGCGTACTCCCACTCCGCTTCGGTCGGCAGCCGATAACCTGGGCGTTCCGGGTGCCAGCGGACCAGCCCACCGGTTACCGTGTAGGCGGCAGGCATACCCTCGCGAGCTGACGCCGCGTTGCAGAACCTGACCGCTTTCCACCAGCTGATTCCGACGACCGGTACGCGGGATTCAACGGGCGTGGTCCCCGACACCCGGGCATACAGCTCCGCCGTTACCGGGACGCGGCCGAGGAAGAAGGGATCAAGGTCAACACTCCACCGCCGCGCACGCCTCGCATCGTGCAGGGTAACGGTGCCGCCGTGCAGGGGCACCAGTTCGAAGTCGATCACGAAACGATCCTCCCACCCCGACCGCCATAGGTGTTCACGACCGTATTGAGGGGCGGGCGGCGACCGGGCGGTCGGTTCAGTCCAGCAGTCCCCGGATATCGTCCGCGGTCAAGGCGGAGCTGAAGACGGCGTCGTCATCCATCACGGCGTCGAACAGCTTCGACTTCTTCTCTTTCAGCTGCATCACCTTCTCCTCAATGGTGCCGGTTGCGATCATGCGGTAGACCATCACGTTGTTGGTCTGGCCGATGCGGTGGGTGCGGTCAACGGCCTGCGCCTCGGTCGCCGGGTTCCACCACGGGTCGAGAAGGAAAACATAGTCGGCTTCGGTGAGGTTCAGCCCAAAACCGCCTGCTTTCAGGCTGATTAGGAAGACCGGCGCGTCACCCTCTTTAAACCGCTTGATCACGTCGCCGCGCTTGAGCGTCGAGCCGTCGAGGTAGGCATACGGGATGCCCTCGGCGTCGAGGCGTTCTGCCGCTTTCTTCAGGAACGAGGTGAATTGGCTGAAGATGAGCGCGCGGTGACCCTCGGCGACGACGTCCTCGAGTTGTTCGAACAGGGCGTCCAGTTTGCTCGAGGCAATATGCGCGTATTTGCCGTCAACAAGGGAGGCGTCAAGACTGAGCATCCGTAGCAGGGTGAGCGAGCGGAACACCATAAATCGGTTTTTGTCGAGGTCGTCGATCAGGCCGAGTAACTTTTTGCGCTCACGTTGCAGGTAGGTGTCGTAGAGCTTTTTGTGTTGCGGGGAGAGGTCAATGCGCAGCACCTGCTCCTGTTTGGCCGGCAGGTCTTTGGCCACGAGTTCCTTGGTGCGGCGCATCATCAGGGGCCGGATCCGCCGGCGCAGCCTGTCCATCAGCTCGGCGGCGTTGTCGGCGGCGTTGACAATCGGTTTGACGTAGTCGTTGATGAAGGTTTTGCCCGAGGGGAAAAGCCCGGGGGCGACGATCGAAAACAGCGACCAGAGGTCATTCAGGCTGTTTTCCATCGGGGTGCCGGTGATGGCGAGTTTGAAGGGGGTCGCGAGATCCACTGCGCAGCGATGCGCGATCGACGCCGGGTTCTTCACAAACCGGGCCTCGTCGAGGATGAGTCCTGCCCAGGACTGCTCCTGGTAGCGGTCGAAGTCCAGTCGGAACAGCGCGTAGGAGGTGACCACCAGGTCGGCACCGGCAAAGACCGTAGCCAGGGTCTCACCGCCGGTGGCCTGGGTGGTGGTGACGGGCCGGGAGACGAGGCCGGGAGCGAATCTTTCGGCCTCCGCTATCCAATTGGACACCACGGAGGTCGGGGCGACCACCAGGAATGGCAGTGCTTGGACGGCTTCCCTGGTTGGTCGCGAAGCGTTTGTGCGCTCCCGCTCTGCCACCGCGTGGGCGATGAGGGCGATCGCCTGCAGGGTCTTACCGAGTCCCATGTCATCAGCGAGTACACCTCCGAGCTGGTGCTTGTGCAGGAACACCAGCCAGTCGAAACCCTCCTGCTGGTACGGACGCAGGGATGCCTGCACACCCGGGGGAAGGGGTGTGGGTTCGACCGAGCCGATTTCGCGCAGCCCACCCACGGCTGCGCGCCAGCTCTCGGACTGTTCGGTGTGCTCGGCGAGCCCCTCTAGCTCGCCCCAGAGGCTCACCTGGTAGCGGCTGATGCGGGGAGTGTTGGTCTTCCATTCGCTGACGGTGGATGCTTCGTCGATCAGTTTCTTCAGGTCACCGAACACGGGCTGGTCGAGGGAGAGGAACGAGTTGTCCTCGAGCAGGAGTTGTTCCTCGCCGCTGGACAGGGCGAGGAACAGCGGTCCGAACGGGATGTCTTTACCGTCGACGCTGACAAGCACCCCGAGGTCGAACCAGTCGCGGGGGGCGGGTGCTTCGGACGTGAGAGTCAGGCGTGGGGCCTGCACACGCTCCCGGTAGTCGGGCCCCTCGCCGCTGATCTGCACGCGTACGGTGTCAAGGTCCAGCAGCTCGGGCAGGTACCGGGCCGTGAACTCCGCCGCTTTGAGCCCGGTCAGCACACTGGCCCCGGACAGGCGTTCCGTGGCGGAGCCAGGCGCCGCCTCGACGGCGGTGGAAGTCGCAAGGAGGCGTTCCACCTCGCCCAGAGTGGCGCGTTCGAGCTCGGGATCACGGACGCTGTCGAGCCCCGCGTGGGTGCCGACACCCGCGCCTGTGCCATTACCCGCTACGGTGTTGTCGCCCACGCGCAGCGGCAGCCGAAGCACTGCGCCACCCTGCTGGTACTCCCAGTCCCACGTCAGCCGCAGCACGTGCTGCGGTTCGAAGACCGCGCTGAGGACGAGGACGGGTGGGACGAATTCGGGAAGCGTGACCGAACCGTCGCCGCTATTGATGGGAATGCTGCGTCGAAGCTGCGGAAAGTAGTCGGTGAGGAACTCATCGATGTCCTTGCCTGGCACACTGACCACGGCCGGTCGGCCGAGCAGGGCGCGCTGCTCCGGGCTGAGGGCGGCCGGCACCCGGGCGATCGTGTAAACGGCGGGTGCTTCGATCCGGAACGAATAGACCCCGTGGTCGCCGATGGCGCCGGCATGGTCTGTGCGCTGAGCCCGCCCGTTGATAGTCAGCCGGGAGGTGAGCTGCAGGGGAGGTTTGGTGCGTTTGCTCGCGGCCACCGCGGTAGTTGCAGCGTCGATGCTTAACTCCACCTCACCGCCGATCTGCACGGACACGGTCTTTTTGCTGCCGACGAGGGCGATACCGAGACTCTCCGCCTGCTCGAGCAGGTTCCAGAACAGCGGGCTCTCGAACGCGTCGAGGTAAAACCAGTCCGGGTCGACCGAGTAGGCCGCGGGGGATCCGGCGGTGTAGAGCGCAGCGAATTGGGCGAACCAGCGGCTGTGATCGGGATTCAACCCGAACCGGGAGGCCTGGTAGACGATCGAGTTCCAACTCAGGTTGCCCTTTACCCAGTTGCCCGTGCTGGTGCTGCGCATCAAGGGTCGCACGGCGAGGCGGTAGACGGGCGCCTTTTTCGAAGCGGCGGATGCCTCGAGGGTGTCAAGGGTGACCGTCTGGGTGGGTGGACGCCACTTGCCGCGGCGGCGCGGGACAACCTCCCGCGCCTCGAACTGCAGCGCCATGGGCACATTGGTTTCAACGGTGAGGGAGGAGGCTGCGCTGAAGGCGGCTGGGCCTGGTTTTGGTGCTGGCGGTGGCGGCGGTACCAGGGTGGTTTTCCATTTTGGTACCGGTTTCGCACGAACGGTGGGGGTCGCCGTGTCCGGGCCCCCGGGGGAGCCAGCGACGGGGGCGCGTGTTCCGCCGGGAGATCGCCGGTACATCGCCGGCTCCTTCGGGAGCAGCGCCGCCTGCTGCAGCACAACGTGCAGGTTGACGCCGGCAGATTCCATCTCGGAGAGCACCATGGCGTCGGAACAGAGCAGGGTGGCGGCGATGTGTTTGCAGCCATAACCGAGGTAGCAGGTGCAGGTCGCGTCGTCGAGTTGCCAAAAGTCTCCGGCCGTCGCGCTCAGGTCGATGTCGACGAGGTAAGGAGCCGAACCGGAACCGAACACGTTGCCACTGAGCATCCGGTCGTCAACGTTCCACTCGAGACCGTCGACGGCACCATCGATTGCATATTCGAACCCGCGCTCGAATGTGGTGTAGCCCACGAGCTTGATGATGTCGCGGACATCCACCAGGGGAAAGTCGTCCAACGGCATCCTTAATGCTCTCACGATGGCAGAGTGGGGGCTGGCCTTCACCGCACACAGCAGCACACAGGAGTTTCCATGGCATCGCGCACACCATCCACCCGAGGCGGACGCGGAAACGACCCGACCCGGATGTCCGGGTTTGCCTTCGCCCGGCTGATGTTCGCCACGGTGGTCGTCGCCATCGGCTACACCCTGTTCTCGGTGGGCAGCATCGGCAAATGTTTCGGCAGTGCCGGCGCCGATGGTTGTGTAACGGTGGAGTTGAAGCCGGAGCAATACGTGTATTTCGTGATTGTGGTGCTGGCGATTGGCACCATGGTGCTGGTGCGGCGCCAACTCTTTGATGCCGCCGCGGAGCGCCGTGCGACCACCATCGGAATCCTGGTGATCGTCCTGGTCGGGGTGATTTTCTCGGCCCTGCATTCGCTGGCCTTTTTCCGCTGGAGCGTGGGGGAGATCTTCGCAGGCATGGACATCGTCCTGCCGTTCCTGAGTAATGCGACGGTGACCTGGTCGTAACGCCCTGCCCGTGACGAGGGTGCCGACGGTGCGCCCCTGCCACGGTCGGATGCGAATCAGCGGACACCCCGCCCGCCGGTTCGTCACAGAACGTTCGTTCGAATACGATCGGGATTCGCGTGAGAGGACGCAATGCCCGAAAACTCAGTACCACCACGCCGCACGCTGCTTCCGCGAAGCACATGGGTTGTCGGTGGTCTTCTCGTTCTGCTCCTGGTGCTGTGCTGGTTCACCTCGGCGCTGCCGCAGTTTTTCGTTGCGCTCAGCGCCACCGTGCTACTGACCGGGCTTTACGTGTTGGTCACGGGCCGTCGTTCCTGGGCCGTGCTTCGCGGCCGGAAAAATGGTGGCATCGCGGTGATCGCCAGTATGGCCCTGCTCATCGGGGGAGCGTCCTGGGGTGTCGCCGCCGCTGGCCCGTCCGTCACTCCCGCCCCGACCGCCGCGTTCACCGACC
>JAODAO010000135.1 GCA_025463465.1 Glaciihabitans sp.
AGCGCAAGGCAGCTGCCGAGGACCTCAAGTCGCAGATTGTTCCCGGTGCTGAAATCATGACGAACTTTGGCCTTTTCGGCAAGCTTCTTTCGGTCAACGAGGTCACAAACGAGGCCGAGGTAGAGACTTCCCCGGGCAACGTTGTCCGCGTCCACCGCCAGACCATCGCGAAGGTTGTCACGCACACCGACGCAGTCGTCGGTGACTCCGACTCTCCCCGTTCCGTCGAGGAAGCCATCGCCCGAGCCGACCGCGAGGAAGCGGAACGCGCGCTGTCGCTCGACAAGAACAACGCGACGTCAGCGCCCGAGTATGGCGAGCGCATCGAACCCGGAGATCAGGGCACATCGTCCAAGAAGGTCGACGAGTAACCACTAGCCTTATGTGCGGCCCGGGGGAAATCGGACCGCTCTTTCGTGCCCGTGCGACATTCGTGCGGGCACACTCTTAGAAAGCTGAGTTCGCAGGTGGCAAAATCGACTCCGGTCAAAAAGGCCTGGCGGTCCCTGACCTGGCTGCTGGTCATCATTGTGGGGATGGTGGCACTCAACGGTGCTGGTGTCGTCTGGGCGAGTTCGTCCTGGGCCCCCAAGCTCGCCCTCGACCTCGAGGGTGGCACCCAAATCGTGCTTGCTCCGAAACTGGCGGACGGCGAGACGGTTACGGGCGAGCAGCTCGATCAGGCTGTGTCGATCATCCGGCAGCGCATCGATGCCAGTGGTGTCTCGGAAGCTGAGATCACCACCCAGGGCAGCGGTAGTGGGCAGAACGTTGTGGTATCCATCCCGGGCGTTCCCGATCAGGAAACCCTGAACCGCATCGAAGCGTCTGCGAAGCTCGAGTTCCGCCCGGTCCTCGTGACCGAGGTTGCTGCAACGGCGGCCGTTGGCGACGACGCCACCGCGACGCCGACGCCTACACCGACTCCGAGCGCCTCCCTCAACAGCGTTCCCACAGCGAAACCGACGGACGCCAGTGACCTGTCCTACGTCACCGAGGCCCTGGCCGCCGAATACACGGCGTTCACCTGTGCCGATGCTGACGCGGTCTCTGCCAGTGACGCACCCGCAAACGAGCCTCTCGTCACCTGCGACAACCTCGGCCAGTACAAGTACATCCTCGGTCCGGTAGAGGTCGCCGGTGAGACAATCAGCGACGCCACCAACTCCCTTGTCGCCAACAGCCAGGGCGTCAGCACGGGCCAGTGGGGCGTCAACATCGTCTTCAACTCCAAAGGCTCGGACGAATTCGCTGCGGTCACAACCCGCCTGTACGGCCTCACTGGCGCGCAGAACCAATTCGCCATCGTGCTCGACGGTCAAGTTATTTCCGCACCAACGACCAACGCCATCATCACCGACGGCAAGCCCCAGATCACCGGGTCTTTCACGCAGGAGACCTCGAAGGTCCTCGCCGACCAGCTGAAGTTCGGCGCGCTGCCCATCTCCTTCACCACCCAGAGCACAGAGGTCATCTCCTCAACGCTGGGGCAGACCCAGCTTCAGAGCGGAATCATCGCGGGCCTCATCGGCTTGGCACTGGTTGTCATCTACTCCCTGTTCCAGTACCGCCTCCTCGGACTCGTCACGGTAGCGTCGCTGGTTGTTGCAGGTGTCCTGACGTACCTCGCGATCGCGATTCTGTCCTGGCGTGAGGGCTACCGGCTCTCCCTCGCAGGAGTGGCAGGTCTGATCGTCGCGATCGGATTCACAGCGGACTCGTTCATCGTCTACTTCGAACGTATCCGAGACGAACTGCGTGACGGCCGTGGGCTGGTATCCGCGGTGGAGGCAGGGTGGAAACGTGCGCTGCGGACCATCTACGCCGCAAAGGCAGTGAACCTGCTCTCAGCCGTAGTGCTGTTTATCCTCGCGCTCGGCAACGTCCGCGGGTTCGCGCTCACACTCGGCCTTACGACGGTGATCGACGTTCTCGTTGTGGTGCTCTTCACCCACCCCATGCTGCAGTTGATGGCGAAGACACGTTACTTTGCCAGCGGCCACAAACTGAGTGGTCTCGACCCGAACGCCCTTGGGGCTGTTTACAGAGGCCGGGCGCAGTTCCGGACACCAGTGACGTCAACGGCGAAGTCCGGTGCGAGCCGTGAGGCTGCCCGTCGCCAGACCATCGCCGAACGCAAAGCCGCGGAACTGACCGCCGGCTCGAACGATAAAAACGCGAACGGGAAGGACTCCTGATGGCCAGCTTTGCCAAATTCGGTAATGACCTCTACACGGGAGACCGTTCGATCAACTTCGTTGCCCGTCGGAAACTTTGGTACCTGATCGCAGCGATTATGATCCTTGGGTCGATCCTGATTCCCATCGCCCGCGGTGGCTTTGTCCTTGGTATCGAATTCCGCGGCGGTTCTCAGTTCCAGGTGACCCAGGTCACCGATGTGGCCAAGGACCCGATTGCCGCGCAGAACCTCGCCACCGACACGGTGAACAACACCGTGGACGACGCTGCCCCGCGAGTATCCGTTGTGGGGGGCGACGGCCTGCGTGTGCAAACATCGCAGCTGACTCCCACTGAGTCCAACGAGGTTCGCGACGCCCTGCAGAGTGCATTCGGTGTTGCTACGGACGACGTCAGCGCGTCCTTCATCGGGCCCTCCTGGGGTGCCGACATCACCGGCTCCGCCATCCGCGCGCTGCTGGTCTTCATCGTCCTCGCCGGAATCGTTATGGCGCTGTACTTCCGCACCTGGAAGATGTCAGCAGCTGCGATGGTCTCGCTGCTGCACGACCTCGTGATCACCGCCGGAATCTACGGAATTCTCGGTATCGAGGTGACTCCTTCTGCGGTTATCGGTCTGCTCACGATCCTCGGGTACTCGCTTTACGACACCGTCGTGGTGTTCGACAAGATTCGGGAAAACACGGCGGAGGACGGGCCGGAATCCCGTCGAACCTTCGCTGAGTCGGTGAACCTCGCCGTCAACCAGACCCTGGTGCGATCGATCAATACCGCTGTTGTCGCAGTCCTGCCCGTTGGCGCCATCCTCTTCATCGGAGCCAACCTGCTGGGGGCGGGAACCCTGCTGGACATCGCACTGTCGTTGTTCATCGGAATCCTGGTCGCCACCTACTCCACCATTTTCATCGCCGCCCCGCTCTATTCGCAGATGCGGGAGAACGAAGCGCCGATCAAAAAGAAGACCGATCGCATCAAGGCAGAAGCTCTAGCGGCAGGATCGGTTAACTAGCATGCCTGACGCGAACTCCGATAACACCACGATCTCCGTCGAGGATGCCCTTCGCCTCGCCACGGGAGACGCATGGCTGCTCGACGTCCGTGAGCAAGACGAGTGGGACGCGGGACACCTCCCCGCAGCACACCTCATCCCCATGTCGGTCATCGGAATGCGGATGGAAGAAGTCCCAACCGACAAGGACATTCTTGTCATCTGTCATAGCGGCGCGCGATCCGAACGGGTAGCGTCCGCGCTACGGGACGTCGGTTACAACGCCGTCAACGTCACCGGCGGCATGATGGCAGCTCGCGCATCGGGCGCCGAAGTGGTCACCGGCGACCAGCCGGACGGCGCATCGCGTCCGCTCGCTTAGACTTGACTAGAGAGGTGGGCAGATGACCGAGACGACCACACAGTCCACATCGTCGCTGCGCGCCCTGCTGCCGCGGATTTTCTCCCGAGCGCAGCCGGCGGGGGCCGTTGATCGTCTGATCAAGACGGTGCGGCTTCACCACCCGAAGGCCGATGTTGCACTACTCGAGCGCGCCTACGCGACCGCCGAGCAAGCCCACCGGGGTCAAAAACGCAAAAGCGGCGAGCCGTACATCACCCACCCGGTAGCCGTGGCCCAGATTCTCGCGGACCTCGGGATCGGAACAAAAACCCTTGCGGCGGCTTTGCTGCACGACACCGTCGAGGACACGGACTACACCCTCGACATGTTGCGGTCGGACTTCGGCGACGAGGTCGCCATGCTGGTCGACGGGGTCACCAAGCTCGACAAGCTCAAGTACGGCGATAGCGCTCAGGCCGAGACCGTCCGCAAAATGGTCGTCGCGATGTCCAAGGACATACGCGTCCTTGTTATCAAGCTCGCCGACCGGCTGCACAATGCCAGGACTTGGGGTTTCGTCGAAGAGGCGTCGGCGACTCGCAAAGCCCAGGAGACGCTGGAGATCTACGCACCGCTGGCGCACCGGCTCGGAATCCAGACGATCAAGTGGGAGCTCGAGGACCTCGCGTTCTCCGTGATTCACCCCAAGCTCTACGTTGAGATTGAAAGCCTTGTCCGGCAGCGGACACCACAGCGCGAAGAGTTTGTGCAGCAAGTCATCGATGCGGTGAAAGACGACCTGAAGACGTCGAAGATCCGTGGCACTGTTGCTGGGCGTCCCAAGCAGTACTACTCGATTTACCAGAAGATGATCGTCCGCGGTCGTGACTTTGACGAAATCTATGACCTTGTCGGAATTCGTGTGCTCGTCAACTCGCTGCGTGACTGCTATGCCGTCCTAGGTGCCATCCATGCACGATGGACGCCGATCCCCGGTCGATTCAAGGACTATATCGCCACACCTAAGTTTAATCTGTACCAGTCGCTGCACACGAGCGTCATCGGCCCAAATGGG
>JAODAO010000182.1 GCA_025463465.1 Glaciihabitans sp.
CGGCGGAATCGTGGTCACGCTGATTGTGCTGCTGGCCCTGTCCAACTCGACCGCCGGTTTCGTCGGCGCCGTCCTGCTCGGCCTGCTCACCGTCGCCATCGCGATCGCCCTCGCTATTTGGTTGGGCACGAAGCTGTCGCTGGTGCCGAGTGTGCTGTTCCTCGAACACGCCACCCTGCGCACCGCCATCCGCCGCTCCTGGTTTCTGACCAGCGGCAACACCTACTTCTGGCGCACCTTCGGCATCGAGATTCTCGTGGCGGCGATTGTCTCCGTCGCCTCCTACGTCGTCCTGGTGCCCGTCACCGTCCTGCTGACGATTTTCAGCACCCTGTCGAACCCCAACGGCTCCGTCGAGGTTGTTGACAACACGTTCTACGTGACGCTCGCCGTCACCACCATCCTCACGGCCCTGATCTCCTCGATCACCTCGATCATCTCCACGGCCGCCACCGCCCTCATCTACATCGACCTGCGGATGCGCCGCGAGGGCCTCGACCTCACCCTCTCCCGGTTTGTGGAGGCACGCCAGGTCGGCGATACCAGCGTGGCCGACCCGTACCTGCCGATCCCGACATCCAGCCAGCCTGGCTTCGGCTCCACCCCGCAGAACGGCTCGCCGTCCAATTCCGGCCCGACCGCCAACTCCGCCCCGCCGTCCAACTCCGCCCCGACCGCCAGCACCGCGACCGATGACCGCGGTGGCCCACCGAAAGACTCACCCTGGGTATGAGCCTGTTCGCTGTGGGGGGTGCGGCCGTGCGGGCCGCAGCAGGGACCGTTCCGGTCGGTCCGGATGCCGATGAGGCACGACGGTGGATGCTGCGTGAGCTGTCCAAGCCCGAATACCAGGCGGCGCGCCCGACCTGGTTCGACCGCCTGGCCAGCGCGGTGCGCGACTGGTTTTTGTCGCTCAACTTCGGCGGGGCGAGTGGCCCACCGGTTCTCGGCATAGTCATTGTGATCGCCGTGGTGGTTGTCCTGCTGCTGGTCGCCTTCCTCGTTTTCGGCCTGCCGCGGCTGCGACGCCGCAGCGCCCTGGCCGGGGAGCTCTTCGGCGTTGACGACACCCGCTCCGCCGCTGCCCTACGCGGTGCCGCGGAGCAGCTGGCCGCCGCCGGAAACTACGCCGAGGCCACCGCGGAGATGTTCCGCGCCATCGCCAGGGGACTCTCCGAACGCGTTATCACCAGCACCACCCCCGGCACCACCGCCCGGGCATTCGCCGGCAGCGCCGCGCTCGCCTTCCCCGACCACCGCGCCGGCCTCGACGCGGCCGCGACCGCCTTCGATGACGTGCGTTACCTCGGCCGCCCCGGCAGCCAGGCCGACTACAACGCCGTCGCGGAACTTGAATCCCGCCTGCGTATGGCCACCCCTCAGCTGCAGGCGGCGACCGTATGAGCCTCGACGGCAGCACCGGCCCGCGCAACAACGGTCAGGACTCGCACGCCGGGTCCGGGTCCGGGATCACTGTCACCACCACGACATCCACCGTTGTCACTCCCACCCTCGGCCGCACCGTCCGCCGCGCCGTGTTCTGGGTCGCAGCGCTGCTGTTCATCATCATCGTTGGGCTGATCAGCCTCGGGCTTACCGGCTCCAGCCAGGATGCGGAGCGACTCTCGCCAGGCAGCCCGTCGCCCGCTGGCTCCAAGGCCATCGCCGAGGTCCTCCGCCAGCAGGGTGTCGACGTCACCGGCAGCACCAGCCTCGCCGACACCGAACGCCTCGCCGAAGCTGCGGGAGCGGCCAACACCACCATCGCCCTCTACGACGACGCCGCCCTGTTGAGCTCCGATCAGCTGCAGCAGCTCGGTACCCTCGCGGATACCATCGTGCTCATCGAGCCGTCGTTCACGTCCCTTCAGGCGCTCGCCCCCGGCGTCGCCGCCGCCGGCTCGGTATCCGGTGGCCTCCCCGACGACGATGCGAGTGCCGACGCCGAGGCGGATGCCGACGCTAATAACGGCCCCGTCGAATGCACGCTTCCCGCCGTGGAGGCCGCAGGCACGGTGTCCGGGGATGCCGAGGGCTACCGCCTGGTCGACTCCGACACGACCGGCACCGGCACTGGTGCCCTCGTCGGAGCGTGCCTTCCCAGCGGCGAGGACGTCTACTCGCTGGTGCAGCTGGATGTCGACGACGCCACCCGCATCGTCATTGGCACCGGCGATGCCCTCACCAACGAGGGCGTTGTCCTCGAGGGCAACGCGGCTCTCGCCCTTGGCCTGCTCGGCAGCACGGACACCCTCGTTTGGTACCTGCCGTCGCTTGCCGACGTGGAGAGCAGCGCGCCCCCGACCCTCGGCGAACTCTCGCCGGACTGGGTGGTCCCCACCATGGCCCTCGCCGGCATCGTCGCCCTCGCCGCCGCCTTCTGGCGGGGCAGGCGGTTCGGCCCGCTCGTGGTGGAGAATCTCCCCGTTGTGGTGCGCGCCAGCGAAACCATGGAGGGTCGTGCGCGTCTCTACGAGCGCAACTCCGCGCGACTGCGGGCCCTCGATGCCCTGCGCATCGGCGGTGTCCAGCGCCTCGCCACACTCTGTGGATTGCCGATGGCTGCGACGGTGGAGCAGGTGTTGCTCGCCGTAGCCGATCTCACGGGTATCCCGCAGGCCGAGGTGCGCGGAACTCTCCTCGACGACATCCCCCGCACCGATGCGGAACTGGTCAGCCTCTCCGACAAGCTGCTGCTGCTGGAACGCACGGTCGCCGAGAAACTACGGCCGGCGTGACAACCACACCCAGGCACAGCCGCCTCGCTCACAGCCCACTCGCTCACAGCCCTTTCGCTCACAGAACAGTTCACAACCGATGGAAGAGAATAACCGTATGACGACCGACGACGACCTGCGCGCCGCCTTCACCCGTGTGCGCTCCGAAGTGGGCAAGGCCGTTGTCGGCCAGGATGCTGCCGTCACCGGCCTGATCATCACGCTCCTCGCCGGCGGCCACGTGCTGCTCGAGGGAGTGCCAGGTGTTGCCAAAACGTTGCTGGTGCGCACCCTCAGCCACACCCTCAACCTCGACACCAAGCGGGTGCAGTTCACCCCAGACCTGATGCCGGGCGACGTGACCGGCTCCCTCGTCTACGACGCCAAAAACGGCGAGTTCGAGTTTCGCGAGGGCCCCGTCTTCACCAACATCATGCTGGCGGACGAGATCAACCGCACTCCCCCGAAGACGCAGTCGGCGCTGCTGGAGGCCATGGAGGAACGCCAGGTCTCCGTCGACGGTGTCAGCCGCGCGCTGCCGGTGCCGTTTATGGTCGCCGCCACCATGAACCCCATCGAGTACGAGGGAACCTACACGCTCCCCGAGGCGCAGCTCGACCGCTTCCTGATGAAGCTTGTCCTCGGGCTGCCCGAACGCGACGACGAGGTCGAGGTGCTGGTCCGCCATGCCGCCGGCTTCAACCCCCGCGACCTGGCCGCCGCCGGTGTGACGGCCGTGGTGGATGCTGCGGCGCTTGCCGCAGCGCAGGCCGCCGTCGCCACCGTGCGCGCCAGCGTCGACGTGATCGGTTACGCCGTCGACCTCGCCCGCGCCACCCGGCAGAGCCCGTCGGTGAAGCTCGGCGTCAGCCCCCGCGGCACCACGGCGCTGCTCGCCGCCTCGAAGGCGTGGGCGTGGCTGAACGGATTCGACGCCATCACCCCCGACCACGTGCAGGCGATG
>JAODAO010000187.1 GCA_025463465.1 Glaciihabitans sp.
TACGCGTGTGCGGGCCGGTGGGCGTGCGCGGGTGAGTGCAGGCGCGCGGGCGTGTGTGGGCATGTGCGGACTCGCCCGCACGTGCGCGCCAGTGCGTGAATGCGAGCGCGCGGGCCGGAGCGCGGGCGCGCGGGTGGTCGCGCGCGGGTGGGCGGGCCTGCGTACTTGCGTGCGAGCGCGCGGGTCTGCGCGGACCTATTTGGCCAGGAGGCGGAGGGCGCGGCGGTCGGGTTTGCCCGAGCTGAGCATGGGCAGCTGCTCCAGGACGATGATGCGGTCGGGGGCGGCCGCGCGACCGAGGTTGGCTGACAGGGCGGCCCGAAGTGTGGGCAGGTCCGCCGGGGTGGTGGTGAAAACAACCGGGACCTCGCCCCAGCGTTCGCTCGGGGCGGCGACCACCACGGCGTCCCGCTGGCCGGGCAGGGCGCGCAGCGCGGATTCGACGGCGGCAAGCGACACCTTGAGGCCGCCGGAGATGATGACGTCGTCGAGGCGGCCGGTGACGGCCAGCGTTCCGTCATCCACCTGCCCTGCGTCGTTGGTTCGATACCAGCGCTGGCCGTGGTCGGTAACGAAGGCCTCGGCGGTGAGGGTGTTGTCGAGCTGGAAGTGCTCGTCGAGGTAGCCGTCGGCGAGGACACTTCCGGAGAGTTCGACCTGGCCGTCAACGATGCGGACGGCGGTGTTGCCGATCGGTTCGCCGTTGTAGACGCAGCCGCCCGCTGTTTCGCTCGATCCGTAAGTGCGGATGATGCGGAGGCCGAGTTCACGGGCGCGTTCAAGCAGAGGCGCGGGCGTGGATTGGCCGCCGACGAGGATGCCGTCGAAGCGGCGGAGCGCAGGCAGCGCGTCGGGGGTATCGAGAAGTTGGCCGAGTTGGGCCGGAACGAGAGAGGTGTAGCGGAGGGAGGAATCCAGTTGTTCGGCTGCTGACGCAAAAGCGTGGGGGTCGAATGGACCCGCGGGCAGGATTACCGGGTCGGTTCCCGCGGCGATCGAGCGAACGAGGACGTTCAGGCCCGCGATGTAGTGGACGGGCAGGGCAAGCAGCCACTGGCCGGGGCCGCCGAGCACGGAATCGGACGCGGCAGCGCTGGTGAGCAGCGCCTCGGAGCTGAGGGCGACCCGCTTGGGGCGGCCGGTGGATCCGCTGGTTTCCACAACGAGGGCGATGCGGAGCGGGACCTGCGGTGCGTGGTCGTGGTCGTGGGCGGGGTTCCCGTCGCCGTCGGGATTCAGTGGGATGTCTGCGGTGGCACTTGTGATCAGCGGGGGTGTCCGGATCAGTTCGGTCGGCAGGACAGCGGGACCGCTGCCGCTGAGGGCGTCCCTGAGGGCCGCGAGGATGGTGCTGGGATCCGCCGGGATGATTGCGAGCGGCCTCATGCTCGACATCCCCCTGCCATGTCGCGACGCGCGCCCCGCACTGTCGGTGCGAACCGGCCAGGCGTTGGCATCGGTGTGGACCGGCCAGGCGTTAGCATCGGTGCGACCGCGGGCATCACCACCACGGGCATTAGTACTGCCAGGGGAAGGGTGACCAGTCGGGTTCGCGTTTTTCGAGGAAGGAGTCGCGGCCTTCGACGGCCTCATCGGTTCCGTAGGCGAGGCGGGTGGCTTCACCGGCGAAGACCTGCTGGCCGACCATTCCGTCGTCGACGGCGTTGAAGGCGAACTTCAGCATCCGAATGGCGGTGGGGCTTTTGGTGAGGATCTCGTTGGCCCAGTCGTATGCGGTGGTCTCGAGCTCGGCGTGGGGCACCACCGCGTTGATGGCGCCGGTGTCGAGGGCACGCTGGGCGCTGTATTCGCGGGCGAGGAAAAAGACCTCGCGGGCGAACTTCTGGCCGACCTGGCGCGCGAAGTAGGCGCTACCGTATCCGCCGTCGAAGGATCCGACGTCCGCGTCGGTCTGTTTGAATTTGCCATGCTCGGCGCTGGCGATCGACAGGTCGCAGACGACGTGGAGGGAGTGCCCGCCGCCGGCAGCCCAGCCGGGGATCACGGCGATGACGATTTTGGGCATAAAGCGAATGAGGCGCTGCACCTCGAGGATGTGAAGGCGGCCGCTTGAGGCGGATCCGAAGGCACCGGCAGCGCTGGGGGCGGTGCCCTCGGCGTACTGGTAGCCGTCGCGCCCACGGATGCGCTGGTCACCGCCGCTGCAGAACGCCCAGCCGCCATCCTTCGGACTTGGGCCGTTGCCGGTCAGCAGGACCACCCCAATGCGGGGGTTCTGGCGGGCATCGTCCAGGGCGCGGTAGAGCTCGTCGACCGTGTGCGGGCGGAACGCGTTGCGCACCTCGGGCCGGTTGAACGCGATGCGGGCGACGCGGCCAGCGGTGTCCTGGTGGTAGGTGATGTCGGTCAGTGCGTCGAAGCCGGGGACATCCACCCACACGCTCGAATCGAACAGTTCAGATACCGCAGCGCTCATAACCCCAGCCTACGGTGTGGCCGCTACGCGTGGCTTGGGCGGGTATGCGGCCGTGTAGCTGTGTGGTGGATGTGTGGCTGTGGTGGCTGTGGTGGCTGGCGGGAGTGGGCTGGTGGGTCAGGTTGGAATCAGGGTGCTTGCGGCGTCGAGCAGCCAGGTGAGCATGCTGGGGTTGGCGAACAGGCAGACGGGAATGGCGGGGATGGCCCAGCTGCGGCCGCGGTTGGTGAATACCGCAACAACTCCCAGGACAAAACCGATGACCGACGTGGCCATCGTCACGTAGGCGACCGCGGTGGAGAACGTGTAGTTGTCCAACACTGCGAGCTGGATGCCGATGACCAGCAGCACAACGGAGATGATGGCGAGCGCCAGCGAGCTGATGCCGGGAACGGAGCGTTTCAGGCGGTTGGCCCGGCGGGCACGTGTGGCGTCGCGGCCGTTTCCGCGCGGAACGAACTCGCCCGGCACGTATTCAACGAGCCCGGTATTGGTGTCGACGCGGACGAACTCGCGCGTGCGCGGGCGGGCCTGCAATTCCGCTGCGCTGTACTCCGGGTCGAGGGGGCTGAACCGCGGACGCGCGACGAGGGGTTCGGCGGGACCGGTCGGCGTTGCTGAGCCGGTGGGCTCGGCGGAGCCGGTGGGCGTGGCGGGACTGGTGGGCGTGGAGCCGTTGGGTGCAGCTGAAGCGGCTGGTGTGGCGGCGCTGGGGTTCGAGGATCTCGAGGGTCCCGCACCGAATGGTTCCGTAGGGCGCGCAACGTACGGGTCCGCGGGGCGCTGCGGATAGCCTTCGGCGAGGCGTGGGGCGGTCGCCTGAACGATTGGATGTCCGTCAGCGTCCCGGCTGGTCGCGGCGGTCGCGGCGGTCGCGTGTGGAGGCGCCGTTTCCGCGGCTACTTCGGTGGAGACATCCCCCTGGCCTGGGTCGGTCTCGCCATCTCTCGAGCGATCATTCGTCTCAGCCATAGCACCCACCTTCCCTGCAATCATGGTTCCCAGCGTGCCACCGCACCGCCAGTCCGGCAAACTGATGCCATGAGTGTTCACCTGAATGACCTCCTCGCAACGGCGCGAGTGGTTTCCCTTCCGCTGGCAACGCGGTTCCGCGGCATCACAACACGGGAGGCGGTGCTCTTCGAGGGGCCGCAGGGGTGGAGCGAATTCTCCCCGTTTGTGGAGTATGACGATGCCGAGGCCTCGGTGTGGTTGGCTGCGGCCATTGACTTTGGCTGGATGCCGCAAAAACCGTCTTTGCGCAGCAGCATCCACGTCAACGCAACCCTGCCCGCCGTCGCGCTCGAGGAGGTGGAGGCGGTGCTGGCCAGGTTCCCCGGTTGCCGCACCGTCAAGATCAAAGTGGCCGAGCCCGGCCAGCTGCTCGCGGACGATACCGCCCGGGTCGCGCGGGTGCGCGAGTTGCTCGGACCGGATGGTCGCATCCGCGTTGACGCCAACGGCGCCTGGAACGTTGACGAAGCCGAAACCGCGATCCACGCCTTCGCCCCCTACGACCTCGAGTACGTTGAGCAGCCCTGCGCCTCGGTTGAGGAACTTGCCGAGATCCGCCAGAGGGTGAAATACATGGGCATCCCGATTGCCGCGGACGAGAGTGTGCGCAAGGCGGAGGATCCGCTGGAGGTGGCCCGCGCGGGCGCCGCCAACATCCTCGTGATCAAGGCACAGCCGCTTGGCGGCATTTCCGCGGCACTGGCGATCGTGCGAGAAGCCGGACTTCCCGTTGTCATCTCGAGCGCGCTCGACACCTCCGTCGGGTTATCGATGGGGGCGTTTCTCGCGGCCAGTGTCCCCGAACTCGACTACGACTGCGGGCTCGGCACCGCCGCCCTGCTCGCCGCCGACGTCACCACCGCGCCACTG
>JAODAO010000197.1 GCA_025463465.1 Glaciihabitans sp.
GAGCATGTTCAGCGCCGCCTTGGCCATGTTGGTGTGTGGGTGGCCCGGTCCCTTGTAGCGGCGGGAGAACACGCCCTCCATGGCGGAGACATTGACCACGTACTTGCGCCGCGAAGTGGATGCGGCCATCGCGGGGCGAAGGCGGCTGATCAGAAGGAAGGGGGCAGTGGTGTTGGCCAGCTGCACTTCGAGCATCTCCAGCGGGTCGACCTCGTGCACGTGCTGCGTCCAGCTGTTGATGTCGTGGTGGTCGGGCACCAACCCGCCGGCGTCGATGGCGGTGCCTGCGGCGAGGCGTTCCAGCGAGGACGACCCGGCGGCCAGAGCAGCGGCGGTGAGAGACGCGGCGCTCTCGGAGGCGAGCGAGAGGATGGGGTGGGATGCGACCGACGCGGCGAGCGCCTGTGGGTGCGCGTCGAGGGTGTGGCCGAAGGTCAGCAGCTCGGGCAGTGGGCCATCCGGGAGGGGGGCGAGCTCGGCGTCGGCCAGCGGTGCGTAGGAGCCGGGGGAGCGGCGGACGGTCTGGGCGGCGTTGTTGATCAGGATGTCAAGCGGGCCACGTTCGGCGACGGCGTCGGCCAGGCCAATGACCTGTGCGGGGTCGCGCAGGTCGATTCCCACGATGCGCAGGCGGTGCAGCCAGTCAGCGGAGTCGGGCAGGCCCGAGAAGCGGCGCACCGCGTCGCGCGGGAACCGGGTCGTGATGGTGGTGTGGGCGCCGTCGCGCAGCAGCCGCAGGGCGATGTACATGCCGATCTTGGCGCGTCCACCGGTGAGCAGAGCATTTTTACCCGTGAGGTCGGTGCGCGCGTCCCGTTTGCTGTGGCTCATCAACGCGCAGTCCGGGCAGAGCTGGTGGTAGAACGCGTCGACGCGGGTGTAATGGTTTTTACATATGTAGCAGGCCCGCGACTTGAGCAGGGTGCCAGCCGTCGGCGCCTCCGTTGTCACGGCGAGGGGGATGCCACGCGTCTCGTCATCGATGCGGTCGGAAGCACCCGTCGCGGTACCGGCGATCACCGCCATGTCGGCCTGCGCGATCACCGCACGTTTTTCGAGCCGGCGGTTCTTTTTCACCGACTTGAACATGCGCGCTGTAGCCCGGCGGACGGCGATGAAGTCGGGGTGTTCCTCGTCGAGGTCGTTCATGGTCTCGAGCACGCTCAGCGCAATGGCCAGCAGCTCGGGGTCTACCCCGCTCGGCTCGTCTGTTATGGAATTTTCCCCAGAAGTCACATCAGATTGTAAACGACATCGACCGAAGGGGTTGCCTTCGGCTGTTTTGCGGTGATATTGGAAGTTCTGCTCAGAAATCGCGGCTCACTGGCGCACAACGGCGGCGAGTGCAACTCCGGCGGCCGCCGACTGTGGCACGGTTGTCGGATGCGTAAGATCCTCCTCGACTGCGATCCCGGCCTCGACGACGCCCTCGCGCTCCTGCTGGCACACGGTGATCCGGAGATCGAACTGGTCGCGGTGACAACGGTCGGTGGCAATGTCGCCCTGCCCAACACCACCAGGAATGCCTTGCAGCTGCGCGAGTACCTGGGATTCACCACGGTGCCGGTCGCCGCCGGTGCCGCGGTACCGCTGGTGCGGGCAGCCGAGGACGCCGCACACGTGCACGGTGCCGAGGGGCTCGGCAACGTGGTCCTGCCGCTGCCGACACTTCCCGCGTCGACGCAGCACGCGGTCGACCTCATCATCGGCACCCTGCGCAGCAATCCCGGCCAGGTGCACCTTGTTGCGACGGGGCCGCTCACCAACATCGCCCTCGCCCTGCAGCAGGAGCCACGCCTGCCTGAGTGGGTGGCGTCTTTTGTGATCATGGGTGGGTCGTTCACCCGGGGTAACACCACCCCGGCGGCCGAATACAACATCTTCGCCGACCCCGAGGCAGCCGCGATCGTGTTCGATGCCGGCTGGCAGGTCGTGATGGTTGGCCTCGACCTCACCCTCCAGGCCATCGCGACCGCTCCGATTGTCGCGAGAATGCAGAATCTCGGGCGCCTTGGGGAGGAACTCGTGGTTCCGCTCTCCACATTCTGGAACGACGTGGAGACCGCCGAGCTGACCGGGCAGGCGGTGCACGACGTCTGCGCCGTTGCGTACATCGCCCGGCCCGGGCTGTTCACATCGCGTCCCGCCCGCGTCGACATCGAAACCACTGGCACGTTCACCGCGGGGATGACCGTGGTGGATTTCGATTCGACATCCCCCAACGCCCTTGTCCCCGTCCGGTTGGACGTCGATGGATTCTGGGACTACACACTCGGGGCGTATGCAATCGCCGCGGAGGAGATCAAATGACTGAGCCGCTGCTGTCGAGGGCGCCGAGCACGTGGGATGCCGACCAGGCATACGAGAACTTCGAGCAGTGGGCGGTTGAGCGGGGACTGCCGCTCTACCCGGCGCAGGCCGAGGCGCTGATCGAGATCGTGTCAGGCAACAACCTTGTGCTGAGCACCCCAACCGGCACGGGTAAGTCGCTTGTGGCGATCGGGGCGCACTTCGCCGCCCTTGCCCAGGGCAAACGCAGTTACTACACCGCGCCGATCAAGGCCCTGGTGTCGGAGAAGTTCTTCGCCCTCGTCGACATCTTCGGTGCCGAGAATGTCGGAATGGTCACCGGAGATTCCTCCGTCAACGGTGACGCGCCCATCATTTGCTGCACCGCAGAAATTCTCGCCAACCTCGCGCTGCGCGAGGGCGCAGAGGCCGATGTCGACCAGGTGGTGATGGACGAGTTCCATTTCTACTCCGACCCCGACCGCGGCTGGGCGTGGCAGGTGCCGCTGCTCATCCTGCCGAAGGTGCAGTTCATCGTGATGTCGGCCACCCTTGGCGATGTCTCCTGGCTGGTGAAGGACCTGAGCGCTCGCACCAACCGCGAGACAGCCACCGTCACGGGTGTCACCCGCCCAGTACCGCTGCACTACTCGTACGCGACAACGCCAGTGCACGAGACCGTTGAAGACCTGCTGAACACACAGCAGGCACCGATCTACGTTGTGCACTTCTCTCAGGCCGCGGCCCTGGAACGGGCGCAGGCCCTCACCAGCGTCAAAGTGGCAACGCGGGAGCAGCGGGACCAGATCGCCGAGCTGATCGGAGATTTCCGGTTCACCACGGTGTTCGGCAAAACCCTGTCCCGGCTGATCCGCTCCGGCATTGGCGTGCATCATGCGGGGATGCTGCCGAAGTACCGCCGGCTGGTGGAGCAGCTGGCCCAGAGTGGACTGCTGCGTGTGATCTGCGGCACAGACACCCTGGGGGTGGGAATCAACGTCCCCATCAGGACGGTGCTGCTGACGGCACTGACCAAATACGACGGTACCCGGATGCGCCAGCTCAGTGCACGGGAATTCCACCAGATCGCCGGTCGCGCCGGCCGTGCCGGGTACGACACCGCGGGAACGGTGGTGGTGCAGGCACCAGACCACGAGACCGAAAACGCCCGGCTGGTGGCCAAGGCCGGGGACGACCCGAAGAAACTGAAAAAGGTTGTCCGCAAAAAGGCACCGGAGGGTTTTGTGTCCTGGGGCGAGCCCAGCTTCACCCGCCTCATCGTCGCCGAACCGGAGCTGCTGACCTCGAGCATGCAGATGACCTCCGCAATGCTGATCAACGTCATCGGTCGGGGCGGGGACGTGTTCGAAAATGTCCGCTCGCTGGTGTTCGACAACCACGAACCCTGGCACCGCCAACTCGCCCTCGCCCGGCGGGCACTCGGCATCTACCGCACCCTGCGCACCGCGGAGATCGTCACCCAGGTGAGTGTCCCCGACGTTGTGACCGACGACTACGAGTCTTTCGAGGAACACATCGAGATCCGGCTCACGCTCGACCTGCAGCCCAACTTCGCCCTGAACCAGCCCCTGTCGCCGTTCGCACTTGCGGTCTTCGACCTCCTCGACCCCGATCCCGCCACAAGCGCAGGCACCGGCCATTACGCCCTCGACATGATTTCCGTGATCGAGGCGACCCTGGACGATCCCCGGCCGATCATCTCCCAGCAGCAGTTCCAGGCCCGCGGTGAGGCGGTGGCGGCGATGAAGGCCGAGGGCATCGAATACGACCAGCGGATGGAACTGCTCGAGCAGGTCACCCACCCGAAGCCGCTCGAGGAGTTACTTACCGCCTCGTTCGAACAGTAC
>JAODAO010000223.1 GCA_025463465.1 Glaciihabitans sp.
ACGGCACCGACGCCCTCCAGAAGTGGATGCAGAACCTGAGCGACACGGCCGTCCGTGAACTCGCCGGCTCCCATTTCGACATCCCGGAGAAAGTCACCCACCTCGAGTGCATGATCGCACCGACGAACGAGGGCGGTATCTACTACACCGGCCCCAGCGACGATTTCTCCCGCGCTGGGCGTATGTGGTGGTCAGTCCCTGAGGGAGTCACCGAATTCAACACCTGGCGTGAGACCACCACCGTTTACCACGAAGGTGTACCTGGGCACCACCTGCAGATTGCCCAGGCAGTGCTCAACCGGGGCACGCTCAATACCTGGCGCCGGCAGCTCGCTGGCACCTCCGGTCACGCCGAGGGCTGGGCGCTGTACGCCGAACGACTGATGCAGGACCTCGGTTACCTCAACGACCCAGGCGACCGCCTCGGCATGCTGGATGGACAGCGGATGCGCGCCGCCCGTGTCGTCCTCGACATCGGAGTACACCTCGGTAAAACCCGCCCGGATGGCCAGGGACGGTGGGACGCCGACTACGCGTTGGAGTTTATGAAGGCGAACGTGAATATGGATGAGGCCTTTGTGCGTTTCGAGGTGAATCGCTACCTCGGCTGGCCCGGCCAGGCCCCGTCGTACAAGGTCGGCCAGCGCATCTGGAAACAGATTCGCGACGAGGTGTCGCTGCGCGAAGGCGCAGCCTTCAACATCAAGGACTTCCACCGACGGGCCCTCAACCTCGGCGGAGTGGGGCTCGACACTCTCCGTTCCACCCTTCTGGGCAGCCGGGCATGACCCGCGAGCTCAGCTTCAACCTGTTCGAGATGAACACGGTCGGCCACATCTCGCACGGCCTCTGGCGCAGCCCCCAGAGCACTCGCCACCGGTATACGGACATTGAGTTCTGGCAGGACCGCGCCAGGGTATTGGAAGACGGTCTCTTCGATTCCGTTTTCCTCGCCGACGTCATCGGGGCTTACGACGGTTACCGGGGTGGACCGGAGACCGCACTGCGCGAGGCCGTGCAGATCCCGAACAACGACCCGCTTCTCGTCGTCCCGCTGATGGCCGCCGTTACCTCGCACCTCGGTTTCGTCGCCACCTTCTCCACCACCTACGAGCCACCTTTCGCTTTCGCCCGCCGTGCCAGCACCCTCGACCACCTCACCAAGGGCCGGTTTGGGTGGAACGTCGTCACCTCCTACCTGCCCAACGCTGCCCGGAACTTCGGTCTCGACGACGAACTCGACCACGCCCAGCGCTACGACCGCGCCCATGAGTACCTCGATGTGCTCTACAAGCTCTGGGAAGGATCCTGGGACGACGATGCGGTGGTCAGGGACGTCGACGGCGGCGTGTACACCGACCCCGCCAGGGTTCGCCCGATCGACCACGACGGCACCTACTTCCGGGTGGCCGGACCGCACCTGAGCGAACCATCCCCGCAACGCACACCCGTGATCTTCCAGGCGGGCAGCTCGAAGACCGGTCGCGCCTTCGCCGCCCGGCACGCCGAAGCGGTATTTGTGGGTGGCACGTCGCTCAACGATTTCGCCGCGACCATCGCCGATATCGGCCGACGCGCAGAGGAGCAGGGTCGCGGTCCCGACGCGGTGCGAACCCTGGGCAGTGCCGTCCTCATTCCGGGGCGGACGCGGGCGGATGCACACCGCAAAGCGGAGGAGTTCGCCCGCCTCTCCAGCGCAGAGGGCTACCTTGCCCACGCCGGAGGGGGCAGCGGGATCGACCTGGCGGCCTACCCGCCCTCGACCAGGATCTCGGACATCATCTCCGCTGGTGGATCCAGCCACGACGCAGCAACCACCAGCCGCTACGCCCCCGGGGCCACCGTCGGTGAAGCGCTGAACGAGATCGTCCGGTTCGACCGTGGCCCGTTTTTCGCCGTGGGGACGGGGGAGGACATCGCCGACGCCATAGAAGGATGGGTGGATCAGACAGGCATCAGCGGCTTCAACCTCCGACAGTTCGTCACCCCGGGCACGGTGGACGACTTCGTTGAATACGTTGTCCCCGAGCTGCAAAAACGTGGGCTGTACCGCACGGCCTACTCAACCTCCACCATGCGCGAACACCTGTTCGGCCCAGGGAACGCGCGGCTCCCCGCCACGCATCCCGGCGCCCGGTACCGCGGCGGAGCGCACCTGAAGGAGCCGGCGTAAACGCCACTCGTGACTTACCGGGACACGACGTGTAGCGAGGTGGCGTGACTTTGGACGGAGACGCTAGGATAAGGGGTCGCTATTTGTGACTTCTATCCGCCTGCCATTGGCGAAATCACCAGAACTTCCTCGTCGATGGCCCTAGCTATGTCCATACTGGAGCACTAACTACATGACAAACGTAACGACCGCCAAGGCACCCAAGCAGGTTGCGATCAATGACATCGGATCTGCTGAAGACTTTCTCGCCGCGGTCGAAAAGACTCTGAAGTTCTTCAACGACGGAGACCTCATCGAGGGCATCGTTGTAAAGATCGACCGCGACGAGGTTCTCCTCGATGTCGGTTACAAGACCGAGGGTGTAATCCCCTCTCGCGAACTTTCCATCAAGCATGATGTTGACCCGAGCGAAGTTGTTCAGGTTGGCGACAGCGTTGAGGCTCTCGTCCTCCAGATGGAAGACAAAGAAGGCCGTCTCATCCTCTCCACGAAGCGCGCTCAGTACGAGCGTGCGTGGGGCGACGTCGAGAAGATCAAGGAAGCCGATGGCGTTGTCACCGGTTCCGTGATCGAGGTCGTCAAGGGTGGACTCATCGTCGACATCGGCCTGCGTGGATTCCTCCCCGCATCGCTCATCGAGCTTCGTCGCGTTCGTGACCTCACGCCGTACCTCGGCCAGGAGATCGAAGCGAAGATCCTCGAGCTCGACAAGAATCGCAACAACGTCGTGCTGTCGCGTCGCGCACTGCTCGAGCAGACGCAGAGCGAAAGCCGCACCAC
>JAODAO010000225.1 GCA_025463465.1 Glaciihabitans sp.
GGATAGATGAGGTCGACCACGAGGTTGATGGCGGCGAAGGTGGCAGCGACGAACACCACGATTCCCTGCACCACGGGAACGTCGAGGGTGTTGATCGAGTTCTGGGTGAGCCGACCGAGGCCGCTGCGGGAGAAGATCGTCTCGATAATCACGGAGCCGGCGATGAGGTTGCCGAAGGTGATCGCGGCAATCGTGAGGGCGGGCAGGCTCGCGTTGCGGGCGATGTCCTTGACCAGGATCCAGGGGCGCGAGGCCCCCTTCGCCTGCGAGGTCGTGACGTAGGGGGCGGCCGCCTCGGTTTCGAAGCTGCGCACCAGCAGCTGCGCGATGGGACCGGAGACCGGTATCGCGAGGGTCACCAGCGGCAGCACAAGCCCGATGCCGTTGCCGTCACCGAAGGAGGGGAACCAGCCGAGGGTGAACGAGAAGATGTGGATGACGACGATCCCGAGCAGGAACACCGGAACGGAGACGGTGGCCGGCGGGATCGACTCGATGATGTTGCGCAGCCACGGGCGCCTGGTCAGGGTGGCGGCGACCGCGATGGCGAACGCGATCGAAACGGCGAGCACTAGCGCCCCGGCGGACAGGACGAGGGTGGAGGGCAGCACGTTGAGAATGGCCTGCACCACCGGCATCCCGGTTTGCACGGAGCTGCCGAAGTCGCCCTGCAGGGCATGCCAGAGCCGGTCGAGGTACTGCAGGGGAACGGGCTGGTCGAAGCCGTAGAGCGAGGCCACCTGGTCCCGGGTCTCCTGCGAGACCGTGTTGATCTCGGCCGGGTCGAAGAGCAGGTCGATCGGGTCGGCCGGGAACACGTAGAGCAGCACAAAGGTGAGGGTGAACGCGGCCCAGACGACGAACAAGGCCCGCCCGATTTTCAGCAGAACGTAGCGGATCATCCGGCGACCTCCAGGGTGCTGTCCCGCGCCCGGCGGGGAAACGGTAGGCCGTAGTTCCCGCGCAGCGTTTGGCCGGTGTATTCGGTTTGGAAAGATCCGCGTTTTTGCAGGATCGGCACAACCTGTTCGAGGAACGCCGGGCCGTCCACGGTGGTGTCTGCTGGCATGATCGTGAACCCCTCTGCGGTGCCGGCGGCATACCAGCCCTCGAGGTCGTCGGCGATCTGCTCTGGCGTGCCGACGAGCAGACGGTGGCCTGAGCCGCCGGCGGAGCGGAACACAAGCTGCCGCGGGGTCAATGGTCCCTCGGCGAGCAGGGCGAGAGTGCTGGCGCGGAACCCGTCCGAGCCACCCGCCGCCGGGCCGACGTGGTCGAGGGTGATGGGCTCGTCCGGTCCGATGCTGCCCGGGGTGATGCCGAGAGCGCCGAGCACCCCGGCGGTCGACGCGTCGATGTCGAGGGCGGCGAGCAGTTCTTCCCCGCGCCGATTCGCCTCCTCCGCGGTCGCGGCGACGAGAACCACCACCCCGAGTGAAGTGATCGGTCCGCCGTCGCTGCGGCCTCGGGAGAGGGCAGCAGCGGCGAGGTCCCGACGGAACGCGATGGCGCGTTCGCGGGTTTGCGCGACGGTGAACACGATGTCGGCGAAGCGGGCGCCGAGGCGGATGCCTTCGGGTGATCCCCCGGCCTGCACGATCAGGGGGCGGCCCTGGGGCGATTCCGGCAGGGACAGGGTGCCGGCGACGGAGAAGTGTTCACCGCGAAGGTTGATGGGGTGGATGTGTGAGGTGTCCGCGTAAACCCCCGTCTCGGCATCCCCCACGATCGCGCCGTCATCCCAGGCGTCCCAGAGGGCGGTGACGACCTCGAGGAACTCCTCGGCCCTGGCGTAGCGCTCCGTTTTGGGTGGTTCGGTATTGTGGCCGAAGTTGCCGGCCGCGGCCGGGCTGATCGTCGTGACGGCATTAAACGCGGTGCGGCCGCCGGAGACATGGTCGAGGGCGGAGTAGCGGCGGGCCAGGTTGTATGGCTCGTTATAGGTGGTGCTGCTGGTGGCGATCGCGCCGATGTGGGTGGTGCGGGCGAACAGGTTGGCGAACAGGATGGTGGGGTCGATGCCGCCCTCGGGGGCGCGGGCGACCGCGGTGCTGGCGCTGGGGCTGTCGCCCAGGAATACGGCGTGGATCTTTGCCGCCTCGGCCTGTTCGGTGAGCCGGGCGAAGTGGGTGATGTCGAGAATGGCCAGGGGGTCGTGACCGCGCAGGCGCCAGGCGGCACGGAAGTGGCCGGGGGTCATCAGCGACAGGTTGAGGTGGAACTGGCCGGCGCTCACGCCGCCACCACCCGTGTTGCCGCGTCGAGGGGGCCACCGGCGAGCGGGGTCCTGTCGACGGGGATACTGTCGAGCGGTATCCAGCCGAGCGGTGCGGCGACGCGGGTTGCCGTGTCGGTGAGCAGGCGCAGGTGTTCGTCGAGGGCGGGAACGGCCGGGGGAAAGCTGACCAGGAGTTCGGTGGATGCCTGGACCGCGACGTCCTTCGACAGCGCTTCGGCGATGTCGTCGGGGTCGCCGAACAGGGTGCGGTCGCGCACCAGGTACTCCTCCGGTGACACGTCGGC
>JAODAO010000229.1 GCA_025463465.1 Glaciihabitans sp.
ATGGTGCGGAGTTGTCGCTGCCGATGACTTCGATACTGCGGGAGGCCGATTCCATCAGGGCCGCCCGACGGGCGCGGAACGTGTCGAGGAGGATGTCGGCGAGGTCCGGTTCCTCCGCCATCACCCGGCGGAAGCGCACCGGGTTGATGCGGTGGATCCGCCCCGGCTGCGTCACCCGGGCGGTCAGGTACACGGTCTGCCCGGTGAGCAGGTTGAGTTCGCCGAGGAAATGCCCGGCGCCATGGCGCACGATCACGGCTTCCGCTGCGTCGCGTGTGGCAAGGCGCACCACTTCCACCAGCCCGGTTTCCACCACCACCAGGTCGTAGACGATGTCGCCCGCCCGGTAGACGATGTCGCCGGCGACCACCTCTTCCGGCTCGCCGTAGGCGGATAGCCGCTGCAGTTGCTCTGCGCTCAGCAGGTCCGGCTCGTCCCGCACCGCCGGTGTCGTGTCGATGTCCGTCATCCGGCCACGCTACCGAGAGGTCGTCACCGTCAACAGGTACTGGCGGGGTTACATACGAGGTGGATGTCTGCAGCGGTGTCAGCGCAGCCGTGTCAACGCAGGCGTGTCAACGCAACGGTGTCAGCGCAGCCGACGGAGGCGCCGCGCTTGCGGGGTGCTGCGGTGGCGGGGCGAGTCGTCGACGTTCAACCAGGCCAGCACCGCGAGGATCCGGCGGTGGGCGCTGCCGGTGTCTTCCAGCTTTAGTTTGAGGAAGATCGCGGTGCTGTGTTTCTCGACAGACCCAATGGCCAGGTGCAGCTCGGCGGCGATGGCCTGGTTGGTTTTACCCTCAGCCATCAGCGAAAGCACCTCGAGTTCGCGCGGGCTGAGGTCGGACAGGGGGTCGTGGCGACGGGTGAGCAGGTCCCGCACGATCTGCTCGTCGATGACCGTGCCACCGCCGACTATGCGGGTGACGGCGTCCTGCAGTTCGGTGAGCGAAGAGACCCGGTCCTTGAGCAGGTAACCCACCCCACCTCCCCCGGCGGCCATCAGCTCGGCAGCGTAGTCGACCTCGGCATACTGGCTGAGCAACAACACCCCAAGCCCGGGGTGGGTCGTTTTCAGCTGCACGGCCGCGCGCAGCCCCTCGTCGCGGAACGTGGGCGGCATCCGGATGTCGAGCACCGCGAGGTCGGGCTGGATGGAGTCGATTTCGGCGATCAGGGCGTCCGCGTCACCGTAGGTCGCCGCGACGCTGAAGCCCGCCTCCGTGAAGAGGCGGGCCACTCCTTCGCGCAGGAGGAGTGAATCGTCGGCGAGCACAATTCGAACACGGTCGGTCTGTTCGGCTACGGACATGCTCCCCAGCGTAGGGCGCACAACGGCCGGGTGGACGGTGCGAGCAACTATCGGGCCGCGGAGGGCGCCAACGGGATGGTGACGGTGATGATCGACGGTCCACCCGCTGGGCTGTCGAGGTGCAGGGTGCCGCGCAGCCCGGTGATCCGGTCGCGCAGCCCGGCGAGGCCGTGGCCGGGCAGTTCGAGCGCACCACCGGTGCCGTCGTCGCTAACCTCGATCAGCAGGCTGCGCTGCTCGCGTGGGGATTTGCCCACCCCGGCGGCGGTGGTCGTCGCGGTGGGCACCGTGGCGACAGTGACCGCCGCCTGGGACGCCCCGGAGTGTTTGACGGTGTTCGCCAGCAACTCGGAGACGATGAAGTAGGCGCTGCGCTCCACCTCCTCAACCCGCTCGGTTGAGTCGTTGAGGTCGAAGTGGGTGGATACCGGGAGGGGGCTGCGGGCCGCGAGGGAACGCACCGCCGCGGCGAGGCCCCGATCCTGCAGGAGGGGCGGGGCGAGGCCCCGGGAGAGTTCCCGCATCTCCAGGAGGGTGTCCTTCGACAGCTGGAGGGCGTTGTTGATGAGGGCGAGGGTCTCGGGGTCCGCGTCGTCGAGCCGGCGTCCGGCGCTGGCCAGGTCGTATTGGATACGCAGCAGCGATTGCTGGGGTCCGTCGTGGATGTCCCGTTCGAGGCGGCGCAGGCCGCTGTCCTCCGCGAGGATCGCCGCTTCCCTCGACGCCTCGGATGCCGCGACCTCCCGGCGCAGCACGGCCGTCTGCGACTCCCCCAGCATGACCTGGGCGATCCAGTGGTGCAGCAGCACCAGCCACTGGTTCACGATCGGAAGGGTAGCGATGAACACAACACCGATCACCGCGTAGAGAATGTTGTCCCTCAGGGCGAGTTCCGCAACGGTTGTGGGCGAGGTGGCCCACGGCACAACCGCCGAGGACAGCCAGAAGTCGTCTTCGCTGCGCTCGGGCAGGAAATAGGTCCAGAACCAATGGCTGATTCCACCGGCGCCCACCGCCACCCAGGTCAGCGCGATCGACCAGGTGGCGATACCGATCGCCAGGTTGACCACCGCGCCGTGCAGCGCGTAGAGCCAGTAACGTCCGTCGGTGACCAGGCCGAGAAACCGGCGGAACATCCCCTTCCGCGGCGTCGCGGGGGCCCAGTTCGGCGTGGTGAACGCGGCCATCCCGGCCGCTTTCAGGCGCCCGATCTCGAGAGCGCCGAACGCCCGGGCGATTATCAGGGAGGCGGCGAGAATGGGCACTCCGATCCAGATGATGAGCGTGCCAACACCGAGCGACACAAAGAGCAATACGAGAATGCAGGCCACCAGCACAATGGGCAGCGACGTCAGGGTGAATCCGAGCCCGCGCGGCAGGGTGCGCCAGAGCCTGGCGTAGCCGTGCGGGAAAAATGGGACCATTGCCTCATCATGGCGGGTGGATGGCTGGAGTGTGGCACCTGTGGCGATCATCTGGTCATCTCTTCTAGGGGGGTGGCGCGGTACAGGGTTGTGGGAATGTCGATTCTGGGGATGTCGACTCTGGGGATGTCGGTCGAGGCGGCACGGCCCCTACCCACGGAGCGGGTACTGACCCAGTTGCTTGCCCGGTCGATCACCAGGCCGATCCCGAGGGCGGCGACCACGGCGATGGTGGCACCGAGGATGGGGTTGTCCCCGAACCAGGCCCCGG
>JAODAO010000232.1 GCA_025463465.1 Glaciihabitans sp.
CGTCGATGAGCAGAACGTCCTTGCGCTCGCCCTTCAGCACGCCGGCCTGGAGGGCCGCGCCGACGGCGACGACCTCATCCGGGTTGACGCCCTTGTTGGGCTCCTTGCCGCCGGTCATCTGCTTGACCAGCTCCTGCACGGCGGGCATACGGGTCGATCCACCAACGAGGACAACGTGCGAGACCTCGGAGACCTTGACGCCGGCCTCGCGGATGACGTCTTCGAACGGCTTGCGGGTGCGCTCGAGCAGGTCCTTGGTGAGGTCCTCGAACTTCGCGCGGCTCAGGGTCTCATCGAGGTTGGCTGGGCCGTTCTCGGTGAGGGAGAGGTACGGAAGCTGGATGGTGGTGCTGGTCTGCGAAGACAGTTCCTTCTTGGCCTGCTCGGCAGCTTCCTTGAGGCGCTGCTTGGCGATCTTGTCCTTCGAGACGTCGACGCCAGTGGTCTCCTTGAACTTGGTGACCAGGTAGTCGACAACGCGGGAGTCCCAGTCGTCGCCACCGAGGCGGTTGTCACCGGCGGTGGAGCGAACCTGGATGGTCGAGAAGTCGTCGTCCTTGCCCACTTCGAGCAGCGAGACGTCGAAGGTTCCGCCACCGAGGTCGAAGACCAGGATGAGCTCGTCTTCCTTGCCCTTGTCGAGGCCGTAGGCGAGAGCCGCGGCGGTGGGCTCGTTGATGATACGAAGAACGTTGAGGCCGGCGATCTCGCCGGCGTCCTTGGTCGCCTGGCGCTCGGCGTCGTTGAAGTACGCGGGAACGGTGACGACAGCGTCGGTCACGGGCTCTCCGAGGTACTGCTCGGCGTCGCGCTTGAGCTTGGCGAGGATACGGGCCGAGATCTCCTGCGGGGTGTACTTCTTGGCGTCGATGCCGACGGTCCAGTCCGTACCGATGTGGCGCTTGACCGACGAAATGGTGCGGTCGACGTTGGTGACGTTCTGGCGCTTGGCGGTCTCACCGACGAGCACCTCGCCATCCTTGGTGAATGCAACTACCGAAGGCGTGGTGCGGAAACCCTCGGCGTTGGCGATAACGGTGGGTTCTCCACCTTCGAGGACCGCGACAACCGAGTTGGTCGTTCCGAGGTCAATTCCTACTGCTCGAGCCATATGCCCTGTACTCCTTACGAGATGGTCTTTCGCGGGGACTTGAGCCTCGCTGTATCAAGTTTCCCGCGACCGGGAAATCATGTCAAGTCCAACAGCTGAAAGTTGAGTGTGAGTGACTCAAGTTTATTTCGACGAGCCACCCACAGGCATCCACCCGGTACGGGTCAGTGGGAGGCGACCGCCGGCTGCTTGCGCGCGCGAAGGCGTGACACCGTCATAACAATCACCACAATGATGAGGCCAAGGACAATGCCGAACACGGCCGAGGCCGCGGTGTCGGCGAGCCAGACCACCACGGGTCCGGCACCTTCCACCGCGTGGGTGATGACGTGCAGCAGGTCGTACGGGCCGTGCCAGAAGGTCTCCGCGAGGTTCGCGATCACCAGGTGGCCACCAACCCAGAGCATGGCGACGGTTCCGACGATGCTGATAACGCGGAACACGGCGGGCATCGACTTGACGATACGTTCTCCCGTGCGGCGAGCCGCTGCGGAGGGACGCTCCATCAGATGCAGCCCAACGTCATCGATCTTGACGAGCAACCCAACTGCACCGTAAACGAGCGCCGTCATACCGAGGCCGATGACCACGAGGGCGCCGAGCGTCAGCCAGATGCCGAGGTCGGGGTCGAGGCTGTCCAGCGAGATCAGCATGATCTCGGTGCTGAGGATGAGGTCGGTGCGCACGGCGCCGGAGACCAGCTTCTTCTCGTCCCGTGCCCCGGTGTCCTCGGCGGCGTGATGCACACCGAACCACTCAGTGACCTTCTCGGCTCCCTCGAAGCACAGGTAGGTTCCCCCGATGATGAGCAGGAAGGGCAGCACAACCGGGGCGAAGGCCGAGAGCAGCAGGGCGAGGGGGATGATGATGACGAACTTGTTGAACAGGCTGCCGAGGGCGATGCGCCAGACCACGGGAAGCTCCCGCGCCGGGGTGAGTCCCTGGACGTACTGCGGGGTGACGGCGGCATCGTCGATCACCACTCCGGCTGTTTTCGCACTCGCCTTTAGCGCGGCGGTGAGTATGTCATCTACTACGGCAAGCAAACCGACCGACATGGTGTTTCTCCTCGGAGTGGGGTGTCGCCGGAAACGGCGCTGCAGCGGGGATCTCCACCGTAGCGTGCAGCGAGGCGAGAAACCCCTGAACGACGCCGGCCACACAAATCGGCACGCACGCCCGGCGTCACCGGGGCGATTGTGCCGGTCGACGGCGGCGCTGGTGCCTCAGCCGACCGATCGGTCTACCCGGGCAGATATTTGTTCCCCGGGAGTTTGCACAGGCCCACTACTCTGTGACCATGACCGCCCCCACCCCTCACGACGCCAGCGCCCTCCCCGGTGCATCCGCAGCGTCGCCTGCAGCTCCCGGCACCTCCGCCCCCGTGGGGCTCGAGCTGCAGGAGGGGAAGGTCATCCCCCGCAAGCAGGTCATCTCCTGGGCGCTCTGGGACTGGGCGAACCAGCCGTTCAACACGGTCATCCTTACCTTCATCTTCACGGCTCTCTACCTGACGACGGAGGCCTTCCTGCCGAACGGCCTCGCGGCACTGCCGGACGGCGACCCGGCGAAGGAGTCCGGCCTCGCCGACCTCGCCAGTGGCCTCGGCCTGGGTGGCACCCTCGCCGGTCTCGTTATCCTCGTCATCGCCCCGATCCTGGGGCAGCGTTCCGACGCCTCCGGCGGTCGCAAAAGGGGACTCCTCGTCTCGTCGGCGGCGGTCGTCGTCTCGATGGCGCTGATGTTCTTCGTTGAAGCATCCCCCTCGTATTTTGTGCTCGGTGTTGCACTGGTATCGATCGGCAGCGTGTTCAGCGAGATCGCCGGCGTCAACTACAACGCCATGCTGGTGCAGGTCTCCACCCCAAAAACGGTGGGCAAGGTCAGCGGGCTCGGCTGGGGCCTCGGCTACATCGGTGGCATCCTCGCCCTTGTCCTGGTTGTTGTCGCCTACTCCTCCGACTGGTTCGGCCTGCCGCAGGAGGAGGGGCTGCCGTTCCGTCTCGTCGCCGTCGGCTGCGCGATCTGGACGGTCCTTTTCACCATCCCCCTCGTCCTGAATGTCCCGGAGATCGCGCCAAACCCCGGCCGCCAGCGCGTCAGCTTCCTGCGCAGCTATGTGGTCCTCGCCAAGGACATTGCCCGCATCTACCGCGACTCACGGTCAACCTTCTGGTTTTTGCTCGCCAGCGCCGTCTACCGCGACGGCCTCGCCGGGGTCTTCGCCTTCGGCGCCATCATCGCCAGCCTCGTCTACGACTTCCAGTTTCTCGAGGTTGTTATCTTCGGCATCGCGGCCAACCTGGTCGCGGGTATCAGCACGGTCATCTCCGGCCGCTTCGACGACCGGTTCGGCCCCCGCGCCGTTATTATGACCGCCCTCGTTGGCCTTGTTGTCGCCGGCACCGCCACCTTCCTGCTGCACGACGCCGGCAAAACAATGTTCTGGATCTTCGGCCTCGCGCTCTGCGTGTTCGTCGGCCCGGCCCAGTCCGCCAGCCGTTCCCTGCTGCTGCGCCTCACCCCCGCCGGCCGCGAGGGTGAGATCTTTGGCCTCTACGCCACCACCGGACGGGCGGCCAGCTTTATGTCGCAGGCGGCCTGGACCATCCTCATCGCTATCTTCGGCGCCGTCTACTGGGGCATCCTCGGCATCGTCTCGATCATCCTGATCGGGCTGATCCTGATGCTCTTCGTCTCCGCCGGCAAAAAAGTTTCCCAACGTTAGGCACGCAGCTCACTAGCAGCGGCCTCCCACCCCGGTATCTGACGATTCATTACGCGGGTGGATGAAGCATCCAGCCTCAACGTCGATGATGAAGCCATGACTACTACCGCTGAAAAGGCCGAACTGCTGCGTACTCTGCACGTTCCCGGCACCCCGCTCATCGTCACCAATGTCTGGGACGCGGTCACCGCCCGCATCGTCGCCGGGGTCCCCGGAGTCAAAGCCCTCGCCTCGGCCAGCCACGCCGTGTCCTTCGCGCACGGCGTTGAGGACGGCGAAGGCCTCACCGTCGACCAGGCCATCGCCGCGGCAAAGCTGATCGTCGACGCCACAGACCTGCCCGTGTCCATCGACTTCGAAAAGGGCTACGGCGACGACGCCGAGGCCGTCGAGGCCAACGTCTCCCGCCTGATCCTCGAGGCCGGCGCCGCCGGCATCAACATCGAGGACAGCATCGGCGCCCCGAAGGCCCCCCAGTTCGACCTCGCCACCGCGGCATCCCGCGTTGCTGCCGCCCGTGTCGCCGCGAACAAGACCGGCGTTCCGCTGGTGATCAACGCCCGCGTCGACGTTCTCGCCGGCGGGGGCGAATGGGAAGACGCCGTCAACCGTGCCAACGCCTACCTCGAGGCCGGCGCCGACGTGATCTTTTTCCTCGGCCTCGGCACGGAGGAGCTCGTCAGCAAGGCGATCAGCGAGGTGAATGGCAAAATCTCCGTCATCGCCAACCCGTCCGCCGTGCCGCTCAAGCGCCTCGCCGCACTCGGTGTCTCCCGCGTCAGCTTCGGCCCCGGCGTGCTCGGGCTGACCCTCGCGCACCTGTCCGCCGCCGCCGAGCAGCTGACCGCCCTCGGCGACTACCCCGCAGAGCTGGCGTTCACGTACTAGAGCGTTGCCGCTCAACGGCGGCGTCATTTCGGGCGTGTGGACCGGCGTATTACGCCGTGCTACACGCCCGAAACACCGTGGTTATGCGCTGGCAACACCGCGTGTGCATACTGGAGGGGCAACGTAAGCCGTTGTGGATCTGCCGAGACACAAAACCCCGGCGGTACGTCAGAAGCAGTCAGCCATTTCCGCGTCGCCGCGCCAGCAACAACCGTGCGTGCAGCGCTGTGGCGAATTCGTCGACGTAGGTATCCGCGGTGCGTCACGTCCGTCATCTCGGTTACCCGGCGAATATCCCGGCCACGTCTTCTGGCTCCCCAGTCCATTCGCTTAACCGTTGGAAAGACCATGCTGAAAGTAACCGTCCTCGTCGGTAACCCGAAACCGAATTCCCGCACCCTCCGGGTCGCGGAGACCCTCGTCGCCAAGCTGCTTGCCCCCGGCTCATACGACCTGCAAACCATCGACCTGGCCGAGCACACCGGCCACCTGTTCGAGTGGCCGTCCGAACGCATCCAGGCGCTCAGCGACAGCGTGGCCGCCAGCAACCTGCTCGTCGTCGCCTCCCCCACCTACAAGGCCACCTACACCGGGCTGCTCAAGTCGTTCCTCGACCGCTACCCGCACAACGGGCTGCGCGGTGTGACGGCGATCCCGGTGATGACCGGCGCTGACGCCACCCACACCCTCGGTGTTGAGGTGAGCCTGCGCCCGCTGCTTGTGGAACTCGGTGCAAGCATCCCCACCAAGGGCCTCTACTTCATCGCCAGCCAGATGGACCACCTCGACGACATCGTCGACAGCTGGGTAACCGAGAATGCGGCGGTCCTGCGCCTGCTGCAGCCGCTCGTTGAGGGTGTCCTCGCCCAGCATCCCGCCGTCGACGCACCGGCCAACAGCCAGCCAGAAGGAGCCTCCGTATGACGATCACCCATCCCGCATCCGCCACCGGCGTCCACGGTTTTGAGCTGGCGTCGAAGGACCCGGCGGTGCTGCGCGCGGCGTTCGGACGCTTCCCCTCCGGCATCGCCGCCCTCAGCGCCGTCATCGACGGGGTCCCCACGGGACTGGTCGCCACCTCCTTCTCGGTGGGTGTCTCCTTCGACCCGCCCATCGTGCTGTTCTCCGTGCAGAACAGCTCAACCACCTGGCCGGTCCTGCGAAGCGCTGCCAGCATCGGGGCGTCGGTCCTCGGAAAGGACCACGCGGCCGTCTGCGCCCAACTCGCCTCACGCACCGGCGATCGGTTCGCCGGCCTCGACACCATCGCGACCGACACCGGGTCACTGTTCATCGGCGGCTCGTCGCTGCTGCTGGACTGCGAGATCCTGTCCGAGACCCCCGCCGGCGACCACCACATCATCCTTCTGCAGGTCACCGCCATCAAGGTCGAGGCCGACATGGACCCGCTGGTCTACCACGGCGCCGCGTTTCGCCAGCTGGTCCCGAACTACGAGATCTGAGCAGCCACCACAGCCAACCCAAAGCGTCGGAATCGCACAACTCCTTCGTTTTTGCACCGTCCGTCGTTAGCCTGTTGGTATGGCTGATCAACGTCCGATCGGATTCTGGCTCAAGCTCGTTGACCGTATGGTCGACGAGCGCTTCGCGTCGACCCTCGAGGAGCACGGCGTCACCCGCCGGCAGTGGCAACTGTTGTCTGTGCTCTCGCGCGGGCCCGCCACGGTCGAGCAGATGGACACCGAGATCGCCCCGTTCCTCGCCCCGGCTGCCGACGCGACCGAACCGGATTCCTCCGCCGAGCACCTCGGCGAACTGGTCGAAAGCGGCTGGGTAGCCGCTGGCGTCGATGGCTTCTCCATCACCGAGCGGGGCTCCACGGCCTACAGCCGGCTGGCCGAGGTCGTATCAGCCAATCGCGAGATCGCAACGGACGGGGTCGACGCCGCCGACTACAACTCCATGGTCGCAACCCTGTAGAAAATCTCGAGAAAACTGGGCTGGTCTGACCAACAGGCCGACGGTTAGCCCGCTATTGAACGGCAGCGATTCGACAGCGAATCGCCGTTCGAGCCGAGATCAGAAAACAAAGCTCGCTTAATTCGTACACAGGTACTAAGGTTAGTTCCTGCGTGTCAACACCTATCACGGTTGTACCGCACGACGGCCCCGGCCGTCCACCTCGCAGGTAACGTACCCAACACGCCTGCCGCGCTCCTGCTGGAGCATTGTTCCGCTGCCCTGACCCACGGCCGGAACCGCCCAACACATTCGTTCGAGCCAAGCTCGTTCGTCCACATACGCTGCTGAAAATTAGCGCGCGCATTGCTGCGCCGCACCTTCATAGTCACACCAGAAAGATCGCTTCACCATGTACCACACAACTATCAACGACGAAACCATCAACCTCGACCACGCGACCGATGCCCTCGAGACCCTGTCTCCCGAGCACCGCCAGTCGATCCACCTGCGCTACTACTCCGGCTTCAGCGACACCCAGGTCGCCGCCCTGCTTGGTCTCAGCACCGAGCTGGTGCAGGAACGCCTTCGCGACGGCCTGCGTGACCTGCGCAACGCCCTCGACTCCGCCGCATAACCACACACCACTCCGACCGCGAGCCCGCGGGCGGACGACGATGGCCGGACCGGCTGGCGCAACTGCCAGCCGGTCCGGCCATCGTTCGATAAACCCGTGCCTCGGCTGGTCAGCGCGCGGTCAGCCAGCCGACGATGCCGTTGAACACCGCGGAGTAGCCGGGCCATTCCTCGCAAAACGCCAGCGGTGCCCAGTGCGGTGAACAGTCGCTGGTGAACACGGCGGAACGTCCAGCACCGATCTGCGCAACCGCGACCAGCGGGTCCCCGTTGATCGTGGCGACAAGGGTCGAGCCCTGTTTCAGGACGGTTTTGTTGTAACCGAGCAGCAGCGGCCACTCGGTGTCGACGCCGCCGAGCGCGGGGTGGGTCGCCTCGACAACGGACGCGCGCAGGCCGGCCGGCGCCTCGAACCGGTCGTCTCCCTCGAGCAGGCTGACCGGAAGAACGTCGACAATGGCCGTGTGCTGGAACGCCGCCCGCGCCTGGAAACCGGAGAAGGACAGGTAGCCGCCGATCATCAGCAGGCTTCCACCGCCGCGAACCCAGGTCGCCAACTCGCCGAGCCTGTCCCGCCCCGGGATGGCACGGTCGAAAACGTTTGGGGCCAGCTGCAGCGAGTTCGCCCCGATATCCGACAGCACGATCACGTCGTACTCGGAGAGCTGGTCCTGGGTCTCGGGGAAGTTCGCCGGCACCAGGTGGCCAGGCAGGTGGACAACCTCGTGGCCACCGGACTGCAGGGCCGTCCGCAGTTGCCCCACCCCCTCGGTGTAGGAGTGGGCGGTGAACTCATCCACGCCCTTGATGTGGGTGCTCGTGGTGATCCAGCTTTCGCCGGCAATCAGGATGCGTGACACGGTGATGCCTTTCCAGGGGTCAGCGGAAGCGGTGCGCGGCCGATTCGAACAGGTTACGCACCCCGGCCCCGCCGACCCGTCGGCTACTCACCAGAATTGAGGTGGGTGAGAGCCAGCTGGGCCAACACGGCCGCCTGGTCGGCCAGTACCCGATCGTCGAAGACCACGTACGGCGAGTGGTTCGAGGGGGTGTCCTCGGGGTCAACACCATCGATCGATGCGCCGATCATGGCGAACGCCCCTGGCACCTTCTCGAGGACGAAGGAGAAGTCCTCCGAACCCATCATCGGGTTCACCATGTTTTCGTAGCGATCGGCTCCGAACAGGTCCCCCACCACGCCGATCAGCGTGTCGACGTTGTCGGCGGTGTTGATGGTTGGCGGGTAGACGCGGGTGAAATCGGCCGTTGTCTCGAGGCCGTGGGCGTCGCCTATGCCCTTGGCAAGGCGCAGGCACTCCCGCTCGATGATGTCGAGCGTCGCAACCGTGTGCGCCCGCACCGTGGCGCCAAGCGTCGAGGTTTCCGGAATGACGTTGCGGGCGTTGCTTCCGCCGAGCATCGTCACCGACAGCACGGCGGGGTCGAACACGTCGGTGCGGCGGGTGATCATGTTTTCGAGGGCGAGGGTGAGCTCGGCGATCGCGGGGATCGGGTCGAGGTGACGCCAGGGGGATGATCCGTGCCCGCCGCGTCCGCGGTAGGTGACGTAGAAGCTGTTCGAGCTGGCCATCACGGGGCCGGGCCGGCAAGTGACAACCCCACGCTTACCGGGGAACACGTGCAGGCCGTAGGCGGCCACGGGTGTGGAACCCGAGGCCTCGAGCAGTCCCTCATCGAGCATGATCTTGGCCCCGCCCCAGCTTTCCTCACCGGGCTGGAACATAAACAGCACGTCGCCGGCGAGGCTCTCGCGGCGGGCGGCCAGCAGGTGCACGGCCCCGATCAGCCCGGCAACGTGCAGGTCGTGGCCGCAGGCGTGCATCGCACCGTTCTCAGACCGATACGGCAGGTCGGTGTATTCGGTCAGCGGCAGGGCGTCCATGTCGCCGCGCAGCAGCACGGTCGGTCCTGGTGTGCCCCCGCGAAGCACCGCGACCACAGAGGTGGTGTCCGTTCCGGTGGTGATCTCCAGTCCGAGGCCCTCCAGTTCCGCGATGATTGCGGCCTGGGTTCGGGGCAGCACGAGCCCGGTTTCCGGGTGCTGGTGCAGGTCGCGGCGCACCCGCTGCAGTTCCGGCAGCAACGCCGCCGCGTCATTGCGCACGGCTTCGGTGGAGGCCGACGTTGCGGTGGTTGGGGTACTGGTGGCACTCATCGGGTGGCCTCTCCGGTTCGGGTGAGCGTTCTGGTCGGGGTGGACGGCCTGGACGGGGAAAATAGGCCGGCGGTGTCCTTGACGATCTTTCCGCCCGTGGCAACAACGAGGACATTGTCCGGGTCGCCCAGCCCGGTGATGTTGGTGAGGGGGTCGACGGCGCTGACGATGAAGTCGGCGAGTTTGCCTGCCGTCAGGGTGCCGACGGTGTCGCTGACACCGAGCAGTTGGGCAGCCGTCGCGGTGCCTGCCACAATGGCCTCGCCCGGGCTCATCCCCAGATCGACCATGTAGCCGAGCTCGCGCAGGTTCTGGCCGTGCGCACCAACACCCGAGTCCGTTCCCATCGCGAAGCGTGCTCCCCGCTCGATGGCGTGGGCGATGTTGGTTTTGGTGATGCCGGACCAGCGCATCTTCTTCTCGTAGTGGTACGGCTCCATGGTGGCCCTGTTGATTCCGCTGTAGACGGTGGACAGGGTCGGCACCAGGAAGGTGCCGCGCTCCCCCATCATGTCGATGGCCTCGTCGTCGATGCCGTAACCATGCTCGATGCTGGTGACCCCGCCGAGGACGGCGGCGTGGATGCCGGCGGTGCCCTGCGCGTGAGCGGCGAGGGGTTTGCCGCCGTGGCGTTCCAGCTCGTCCACGATGGCGCGCACCTCGTCGATGCGCAGGCCCTCGTCGTCCGGTGAGTCGTGGGGGCTTCCCATCCCCCCGGTGGTGCAAATCTTGATCACGTCGGCTCCGGAACGGATGATCCTCCGCGCGGCACGGCGAATCTCGTCGACGCTGTCTGCCAGCTCACCCCAGCCCTCGAGGTGGGTGTGCAGTTCGCCGCCGTCGAGGTGGTAGTCGGCGTGACCGCCGGTGTGGCTGATCACCTTGACCGCGACCTTGAGGCGCGGTCCGGTGATGAGGCCACGGTCGATCGCTGCGCGGTAACCGGCCGAAATCCCGCCGAGGTCGCGGGCGGTTGTGACACCGGCATCGAGGGTGATGCGCATCCGCTCTGCGGCCTCGAAGGCGATCAGCGCCGGGTCGCTTTTGACCGCGTGGAACGGGCCGTTGGCGCTGGCCATCCCGAAGTGCACGTGGCTGTCGATAAAGCCGGGCAGCAGTGTGCGGCCAGCGAGGTCGACGGCCTCGGCCGGGTTGACGGCGGGGGCCTCGGCCGCGGGTCCCGCGAAGACGATGATGCCGGCCTTGTCAACGACCAGCACACCATCTGCGATGGGAGCCCGGCCGCTTCCATCGATGATCCGGACTCCGGTGAGCGTCAAAGCGGGCATAGCTGGGTGTCCTTTGGTGTGGTGTTGGTGGGGCGGTGGGGCTGCGGCGAGGTGACGACTGGGCTGGGGTCGATCAGTCGATCGAGAACCCGGGGGCACCGGGAACGGAGTCGAGCAGGGAGCGGGTGTATGGGTGCTGCGGGTTGGAGTAGACCTGCTCGGCCGGCCCCTGCTCCACAATCTCGCCCTGGTAGAGCACAATGACGTCGTCGCTGACGTGGCGGACCACGGCGAGGTTGTGCGAGATGAACAGCATCGACAGGCCAAGCTCGGCCCGCAGCCGGGCGACGAGGTTGAGAATCTCTGCCTGCACCGACACGTCCAGAGCAGAGGTGATCTCGTCGGCGATCACAAACTCGGGGCGCAGCACCAGCCCGCGGGCGATGGCGACGCGCTGGCGCTGCCCGCCGGAGAACTCGTGGGGGAACCGGTCGATGGTGTCCTCGGGCATCCGCACGGTGCGCAGCCACTCCAGGATGGTCTCGCGGTGGCGCTTGGGGTCGGGACGCTTGGGGTCGATGGCCTCGGCGATGGCCTGGCCGATGGTACGGCGCGGATCGAGGGAGGAGTAGGGGTCCTGCGGGATCATCTGCACACGGCGGCGCATGGCCGCGCGGTCGCCGCGGGACAGGTCGGCCGTGTCGACACCGGCGATGCTGATGGTGCCGGAGGTGGGTTTGACGGTGCCGACGAGCGCCTTGGCGAGGGTCGACTTGCCGGAACCGGACTCGCCGACGAGCCCAACGGTGCGGCCGATCCCAACGCTGGCGGACACACCCTTGAGCACGGTGGCTGCGTGGTGGCCGGAGCCGAACTGCACAACGAGGTCGCGCACCTCCATCATGTTGGCCGGGGCGGTGGCCGTGGTGCCTGCACTGACGGTGGTGGTGCTCATCGGCTTGCCTCCTTCATTTCGGCGGTGCGCCACTCGAGTACCGGCAGCTCGCTCAGCTTCTCGGTGACGCTCGGGGTGGCCGCCAGCAGGGCCTTGGTATAGGGGTGGCTGACGGAGTCGACATCCAGCTGTGACGCGTTGATCTCTTCGACGATCTCGCCGCCGTTCATCACCAGCACACGATCGCAGAGGGCCTTGACCACACCGATGTCGTGCGAGATGAACATCACGGCGGTGTCGAAGTCGCGGTTGAGGCGCTTGATTTCGCGCAGTATCTCGGCCTGCACGGTCACGTCGAGCGCGGTGGTTGGCTCGTCGGCGATGATCAGGCTGGGGCTGGTGGCCATGGCGGCCGCGATCATCGCCCGCTGGCGCATTCCGCCGGACAGCTCGTGCGGGTGCTGGCCCATCCGCTTCTCGGGAAGGGTCATCTTCACCCGGCGCAGCGCGTCGAGGATGGTCGTGCGGGCAACGGCGCGGGACTGGCCGCGGTGGGTGCGCAGCACCTCGGTGAGCTGGGTGCCCATCTTCAGCGCCGGGTTGAAGGTACTTCCCGGGTCCTGGTAGATGAGGCTGACGGTCTGCGCGAGGGTTTTCTGGTCGACCTTGCCGAGCAGGTTGATACCGTCGAGGCCCATGGCGGCGGCGGAGGCGTCGAGGCCGTCTGGCAGCAGCCGGGCGATCGACATGGCGGTCAGGGACTTACCGGAACCGCTCTCGCCGACGATGCCAACGATTTCGCCGCGGTTGATGGTGAACGAGATGCCCTTGACCAGCGGTTTGCCGGCGGAGGTCGAGATCACGAGATTTTCCACGTTGACGATCGCGGTGCTGGATGCCGCGGACGCCGTGCCCTTCTGCTGCGTTCCGCGGAACGCCGCGCGGCGGCCGGAGCGGGGGTCGGCGGCGGCGGCGAGGCCGTCACCGAGCAGCATGGCGGCGAGGCCGGTGATCACGATCAGTACGGCGGGGCCAACGGTCTGCTCGGGGCGTCCGGCCAACAGCGACGGCAGCGCCTCGTTCAGCAGCTTTCCGTAGTCGTACTGCGGGGACTGCACCCCGAGCCCCACGAAGGAGAGGGCGGAGATCGCGGTGAGGGACTGGGCGAAGTTGGACGCGGCGAGCACAAACAGCGGCTCCGCCATGTTCGGCAGCAGGTGGTCGACGACCATACGACGGTTGCCGACACCGAGCAGGCGGGCCGTTGAGACGTATTCGCGCTGCGAAACCTGGGCCGCGAGGTTGGCGGTGAGGCGCGCGAAAGTGGGAATTCCGGCGACGCCGATGGCGATGACCGCCGGGATGGCGCCGGCGCCGAGGATGGCGGCGACCACAAGGGCCAGCAGCAGTCCGGGGAAGGCGACCATGGTGTCGATGACCCGCAGGCTGCCCTCGCGGGCACGCCTCGGCATCAGCCAGACCGAGGTGCCGATGATGATTCCGACGAGCACGGCGATGGCCGTGGCGCCGAGGGTCATCATCAGGGTGAGGCGGGTGGCGACCAGGCTGCGCGCGAACATGTCGTGGCCGGCCTGGTCCGTGCCGAGGAGGTGCTCGGCCGACGGCGCCAGCGAGCGGTCACCGAGAGTGTTTGCCGCTGTACCGAGGAACAGCGGGGCGAGGACGCCGATTAGGGCCATCGCGGCGAGCAGGACGATTCCAACGATGAGGCCGGGGGTCCAGTTGAACCGGCGGATTGAGGACTTAGTCATGCTGCGCTCCCAGCGTGCGTGAGTCGATGAGGCCGAGGATGATGTCGACCAGGAGGTTGACCAGCGCCGCGATCATGCCGAGCACCAGCACCATGCCCTGGATGACGGGGAAGTCGCGGTCGAGGATGGCCTTGATGATGCCGGTGCCGAGACCGGGAAGGGCGAAGACGCTCTCGATGATCAGGGCCCCGCCGAGCATGCCGCTCAGGATCAGGCCACTGAGGGTGAGGGTGGTGGTCAGCAGGTTGGGCAGGGCGTACTTGAGGTACAGCGCCACCGTGCTGAGGCGCCAGCCGCGGGCGGTGCGAATGTAGTCGTTCTCGAGCACCACACCGGTTTCACGGCGGACGACGCGGGAAATGGTGCAGATCGGGCCGATGACGAGCGCGGCGATCGGTAGGACGAACGCTGCGCTGCCCACCCGGACGCTGTAGGCCGGGGGAAAGAGGGGCACCAGCCCGATGCCGAGGGCGAAGAGGATGACCATCACGGTGGCCATCACGTAGCCGGGGACGGAATCGAGGAAGCCGGTGACGGCGCCGAAGAGGGTGTCGAGCCAGCGCCTGCGGCCACCGCGGGTCTGCACCCCGATGAACATTCCGAGGGGGATGGCGACGACGAGGACGACCACGATGCCGACGAGGGCGATGTAGGCGGTGAAGGGGAGACGGTTGCCGATGATGGTGGCGACCGGCTGGTTGTATTGGAAGGACGTGCCGAGGTTGCCCTGGAACAGGTTGCCAACGAAGTTGCCGAACTGTTGCCAGATCGGCAGGTCGAGGCCGAGCCGGGTTCGCAGCAGCTCGATCTCGGTGGTGGTCGCGTCCGATCCGGCCAGCGCTACCGCGGGGTCTCCCGGGATCAGTTGGACGATCAGGAATGACAGCACAACCAGCGCGGCGAAGGTGCCGACGAGGCCGGCCACCCGCCGGGCGGCGAAGTCGAGCCAGGGGGAACGTGTGCCGGCTTTCCGGGGAGCGGAGACCGGCTGGTCCCCTCCCGGGGCCACTGCCGCTGCTGTGCTGGTTGTCATGGTGTTATTCCTTTGCCGTTGAAGCGGGCCCGGCCCCCGGTTGGGGGCCGGGCCCTCGAAACGGATTTGCTGGTGAGAGGTGTTGCTTAGCCGACGATGCGCATGGTCGACGGGTCCGTGTAGTCACCGAAGCTGCGAATGCTGAAGCCCTCGGCCATCACGGTGGTGTACGGAACGCTGGCCAGCGGCGCGGCATCCACGTTGGCGAGGAAGGATTCCTGCGCCTCCTGGAATGCGTCACACTGCTCGGCCGGGTCGACCAGGGCCATTGCCTCGTTCAGTGCGGCGTAGCCTTCGTCGTTGACGAGGCCCATCTTGTTGCGGCCGCCGTTCTCGGATGCCGGTCCCATCACGCGCAGCAGCGAGGAGGTAACGGTACCGGTCTGGTTGATGTCGCCCTGGACGGTGACGTCCCAGCCGGTGGCGGCACCGGTGGTGGTGGACCAGTTGGCGTTGTCGAGTCCCTGGAAGTCGACGGTGGCGCCGGCGTTGCGGAGGACCTCAGCGACGTACTCGTTGCCCGAGGCGAACAGGGTCGTGCCGACCAGGCGGATCGTGACGCCGGCGAGGACCTCGGAGGCAGCGTCCGGGTCGTATCCGGCGAGCAGCGACTCATCGGTGCTGACGCAGGCGACGTTGGCCGAGCTGACGGAGGTGATGGTCTCGCCGCGGCCGCTGGTGAGGACGTCGGTGAAGGCGGCGGGGTCGACGGCCTGGGCGACAGCGCGGCGCAGGTCAAGGTTGTCGGCGAAGACCGACCCCTCACGCTCGTTGAAGATCAGGTAGGAGGTGAGGCCGGCGACGGCTACCTGGCTGAAGCTGTCGTCATCGTCGAAGCGTTCGACGGCTTCGCCGGTGAACACACCGGAGTCGAGTCCGCCGGAAAGGATCTGGGTGGCCAGGGTGGCCTGGTCCGAGATCGGGGTGTAGGTGACGGTGGTGGCCGGCGTTCCCTCAACGGGGGTCGCGAACTCGGGCCAGGCGTCGTAGTCGTCGCGGAGCGTCAGTTCGTAGGAGACAGCGGGCTCGGCGGAGGTCAGCGTGTACGGGCCGGTGAAGGCGCCCTCGACCGTTCCAGCCAGCAGGCCCTCGGTGTCGGCGAGGCCGGGAGCACAGACGATACCCGAGGCCGGCAGGGTCATGCCGGCGAGGAAGTCGGCCCAGTCCTGCGAGAGTTGCACATCGACGACGCCGGTTTCGTCATCGGCGGTGATCGTGGCGGTCGCGCCGCCCATGGCCAGGGTGCGGCCGGTGGATGCGGTGGCCGGGTCGGCGAAGCGGGTGAGCGAGTTGGCGACGGTGGTCGCGGTGATGGGGGTACCGTCCGAGCACGTTGCGTCGTCGCGGATGGTGAAGTTGTAGCTGGAGGCCGATACGGCTTCCCAGTCGGTGGCGAGCCCACCGACGAGGGTGTTGTCGTCATCCTTACGCAGGACCGTGTCGAACAGCATGCGGGTGACGACGTAGTCGTCGGCGGCACGGGCGAGTGCCGGGTCGAAGCCCGAGGGGTCGGTGCCGAGGGATGCGGCGATCGTGTCGGTCGATACACCGCCCGAGGTACCGGAGGTGCCGGTACCGCCCGGCGCGCAGCCGGTCAGGGCAATTGCCGACGCGGCAAGCACCGCGGTCGTGATGATGAGACGAGCGGACACGTTTCCTCCTGGGCTGTGGGCAAATCACCTCGACCGGAATGGCCGTTGGGTTTCATCGAGTGTGCGCGTTGATGCGCCATCATTCACTCGAGAGGCCAGGATCGCCATGTTTATTGACAAATTGCCCCTCTTCACGCCAGATTCTTTCTATGTCCGATTCTTTAGATTTCCAGTTGATTAACGCGATCCAGCTCTCCCCGCGTATCTCCTGGGCCCAGCTGTCGGGAATCCTGCACGTCGATGCCTCCACCCTGTCGAGGCGTTGGCAGCGACTGATCGACGAAAAGCTGGTGTGGACGACCTGCTACTACTCGGAGGTGCGGGTCACGCCCGCCCCGGGTGAGCTGGTCGCACCGCGGCGCACCGCCATCGTCGAGGTCATGTGTGAACCGGGAATGCGGGAGACGGTCGTCAGGGCGGTCACCCAGCGCCACCAGATCGCCGGAGTGCACTACACCAGCGGTTCCCGCGACATCTACCTGACCCTGATGGCGCTTGACCTGATGGCGATCGACCGGCTTGTCGACGAGCTCGGCAGTTCGATTCCGGGCATCTCCGGCACCCGCACCCACCACGTGCGCACCTTCTACCAGGAGGGTTCCGATTACCGGGTGCCCGGGCTGACCGCGGCGCAGGCCCGCGCGGTCAGCGAGACGATGCCGACGAATGCCCGCCAGGCCAATCCGTCAGCCGCGTATCTCGAGCTCATCGATTGCCTCACCGACGACGTGCGCCGCCCCGTCTCCGCGGTTCAGCAGCGGCTTGGCAAGTCGCTGGCCTCGGTCTCCCGGGGCATCGACACCCTGCTCGCATCCGACTGGGTGAGATGGCGCATCGACTTCGCCTACAACCAGATGGGTTGGGAGACCTCGGCGATGATCTGGCTGAGTGTCGCGCAGTTCGAGATGGAGAAGGTCGCGGCGGCCCTGCGGATGTTCCCGCAGATGCGAATGTGCGCCTCCATCACCGGCGAGGCAAACCTGGTGGCGTCGCTCTGGCTGCGCAGCCTTGACGAACTTGACGACATCGAGGGAAAACTGACCAGGGTGTTCGCCGATATCCGCATCGTCGACCGCTGGGTGGTGCCGCGGGTCGCCAAGCGGGCCGGCCACATCTTCGATGACAACGGCCGCTGGAGTTCATTCGTGCCCATGGGCCTGGACGCGCGCGCCAACGACTGAGCGCGATCCATCCCGGCCAGCGCTCCGTTGGCAGCCGGACGAGGGTCCCATTGTGGCCGACTCGCTAGTAGCGAGGCCCGAGTTATCCACAGATTGTTTCCCGAGGACCCGCTCGGTGCGTCCAGAGGTCCACCATCAAACCATGGACCCCTTCTCCACGCAGAGCGACAGCCGCCAGCGCAGCGCAGCGCGCGCGTGGCTCTGGAGGCTGGCCGCCGTCGCCGCGATCATCGCGGCCGTCCTGTTTCTCGGCACCTGGGTAACGGGCGATGGCAGCGCAGCACTCGCCGGCGGGTCAACGTCCGCGGACGGGAAGAGTGAAGGCGGGGAGGGTGCCAGCGAAATGGGTGCCAGCGGATCGGCACAACTGTCCGACAGCTTTGGGCGGTGCTGGAACGAAGAAATAGAGGTGCTGGGCACCGACGGAGACTGGGGCGACGAGGTATTTCGTGAGGGCGGCGGGCCGTGGGCCGGCGGGGAGGCGGTCCCGTGCAGCGACACCCACACCACTTACACCTTCGCGGTGGAGAACATCCCCAGGCAGTTGCACCTCGACCAGCTCGCTAGCGGCTCTGCGACCGCCGACGCAGCCACGCGGTCGCAAATCACCGACGCCGCTTATGGCATTTGTGACACGGCCTTCTCCGAGCTGATACCCACCACCTACCACCAGCAGGTCCGCGTTGATTGGTTCTGGTTCTCCCCCAGCGACGACGACTGGAACGCCGGCGCCCGCTGGGTGCGCTGCGACATCGCGATGCTGCAAACCGGTACCCCGCTGGACGACCCGCAGCTGGCGCTGCTTCCTGCAAGCGTCCACGAGCTCGCGGAGCAGGTCACCGCCAATCCACGCCACTACGGCCTCTGCGTCAACGCGCCCGGCAGCGATAGCAGCGCTGCTCCGCGTTCTGTGGATCAGGCCACTCTCGCCGACTGCACGGACAACCCGCGCTGGGAGGTCCGGGGCAGCAAGCCGCTCCCGTCCGCCAGCACCAGCGAGTTCCGCCCCGACGTCGACACCCTGATGAGTGAGGCGCAGCAGGTATGCCACAAGATTCCCGAGCTGAAAGGAACCCCTGCGACCCTCCCAGGTTGGATTTATGCCCCGACCGAGGCTGACTGGGAGCGGGGCTGGCGTTCGGCGACGTGTTGGTCGACATACCGGTAGC
>JAODAO010000241.1 GCA_025463465.1 Glaciihabitans sp.
CTACTGGGAGATGATCCCCGGTACCGAACACGAAACGATCCCCCCGATCGTGGAGTTGCGCGAGCGCCTCGCCTCCTCCTCCGCTCCAACCACCACACCAGGGTCAGCGCTGTAATGAGCGGCATCATTCTCAGCGACCTGTCCCGCCGCTACGGCGGCGCCGACGGGGTACTGGCCCTCGATTCGGTCGACCTGACGTTGCCGCCGCGCTCTTTCACCACCCTGATCGGCGCGTCCGGCTGCGGAAAATCGACCCTGCTGCGCCTGCTCGGCGACCTCGACACCCCCACCACCGGCAGCATCACCGTCGACGGTGAGGCCCCGTCCGTGCTGCGCAAGGCCGGCCGCGTCGGCGTTGCCTTCCAGGACCCGTCGTTGCTGCCATGGCGCACCACCCGCCGCAACATCGCCCTCACCCTTGAAGCCGCTGGCAAACCCGTCGACCGCGCGAAGATCGACGGCCTCATCAGCCTGGTCGGCCTTGACGAATTCGCCGACAGCAAGCCGGCGCAGCTCTCCGGCGGGATGCGCCAACGGGTCTCCATCGCCCGCGCCCTGGTGCTCGAGCCCGAACTGCTCCTGCTTGACGAACCCTTCGGGGCCCTCGACGAACTGCTGCGCACCTCGATGAACCTCGAGCTCCAGCGAATCTGGCTGGAACGCCGCAACACCACGGTGATGGTCACCCACTCCGTCTCCGAGGCCGTGTTCCTCTCCGACCAGATTGTGATCATGGGCGCCCGTCCTGGACGGGTGGTGGATGTCGTCGACGTGCCCTTCGCCCGGCCCCGCGAGGCCTCGCTGCTGCGCACCCCCGAATTCCACGCCGTCTGCGACGACGTGTCGGAACGTCTCGGCCGCGCCATCGCCGGCGTCACGGTATGACCGGCACGGCAATCGCCACCGTCTCGGAGCGCCGCGCCTCCGCCGTCCGCACCGGCGTTGTCATCGTCCTGGTGCTGCTGGCCTGGGAACTTCTCGGCCGGTTCCGGCTCATCGGCGACGGCGCCTTCCCTCCCATCAGCGACATCCTCGCCTCCTGGTGGGACAACCGGGACATCTACCCCGCCCACATCCTCTCCACCGTGGGCACCGCCGGCGCCGGTTTTGTCATCGGCAACGTGGTCGCGATCCTCCTCGCCGGGCTGTTTGTGCTGCTGCCCGCCGCCGAGAAACTGCTCCGCCCGCTGGTCGTTGTGCTGTTCTGCCTGCCCGTTGTGGTGGTCGCGCCCATCCTCGGTGTCGCCTTCGACGGTGACTGGCCCAAAATCTCCCTCGCCATCCTTCTCGTCTTTTTCCCCACCATGATCGCCACCGTTGTTGGCCTCACCAACGCCCCACGCGACGCCATGAACGTGGTGTTCGCCTCCGGCGGCGGCCCGCTTCGTGTCCTGTTGCTCGTGCGGCTGCGAGCAGCGCTGCCCGACCTGCTCTCCGGCCTGCAAATCTCCGCCCCCGCTGCTTTCCTCGGCGCGATCCTCGGCGAATTCCTCGGCGGCCGCGAGGGCCTCGGGGTGTATCTCATCGGCTCGATGGGTCGCGGTGAACCCGCGATTCTCTGGGCCATCGGCCTTGTCGCCACCATTCTCTCCGCCGCGGTCTACGGTGCCATCGGGCTGCTGCGCCGCGCGCTCGGCGCTGAGAACACCCGCCCAAGCGCCGACATGTCGTCGCTGCGTTCCATCGCGCCGGCCAAGGGTGCAGCCCACCGCGGTGTGATCGCCGCGGCCTGGCTCATCGGCGGCATCCTGGTGCTTCTCGGCGCCTGGTTCGCCTTCATCGCCGCCACCGGCCTGCCGCGCACCCTGATGAACTCCCCGGTTGAGGTGTGGAGGGCCCTGTTCGTTTCGCCCTCGGCTGCCGAAACCCGCGCCACCATCGGCGATGCCCTGGCCTCCAGCCTGCTTCCCGCCCTGATCGGCACGGCCGCCGGTATCCTGCTTGCCCTTGTCCTCGCCGTTGCCCTCAGCACCTCACCGGCCGTCGCCCGGGCTTTTATGCCGTTCGCATTCGTCAGCCAGACCGTGCCGCTGGTGGCGCTGGCCCCGCTGATCGCGCTCGTTATGGGGCGCGGGTTGCCGACCATCATCGCGGTGACCGTCTCCGTCACGTTCTTCCCGAGCCTGGTCACCATGATCCAGGGCATCGCGAACGCGCCGACGGGGCCGCTCGACGTGATGCGGTCGGTCAACGCCAGCCGCGCCAGCATCCTCGTGAACGTGATCATCCCCAACGCCGTCCCACACCTGCTCGCCTCGGTGCGCCTCGCCGTGCCCCGCGCGCTCACCGGTGTGCTGATCGCGGAGCAGTACATCACCGGCACCGGCCTCGGCGGATTGCTCGGCATCTCCCGCGGTTACCTCGACTACCGCATGATGTGGGTCATCGCGACCGTGGTCGCCATCATCTCGTTCGCCGTGTACGCCATCGCCCAGGCCGCGGAGAACACAATCCTCGCCCGCCGCGCCTGACCTCGACGGCCCGCCCCGAAACGAGTCCGGCCGGTGCGGGGCTGGCGCGTCGTGTCAGTTGCCGCCCGTGCGACCGACCATCGCGGTGAGGCGGCCCAGTTCGGTGAGCGCCTCGGAGTGTTCTGCGGCGGTGAGCGGCACAGGGGTCACCGTTCCGTTCGCGTTCGCCGACACCACGTTCAGTGCCGTCACCGCCCCTTCCCCGAAGAAGCTGATCGAGGCAACCTGCGAGAACGGCAGGATCGTGGTGCGCACCCCGGTGAGTTTCGCGATTTTCAGGACGAGAACGCGGTCGGCGAACGCGACCAGTGCACCGCTGCCCGCTGTGTTCTGCAGGACAAACCACGGCATCTCCCCGGCGGCGGAGTTGTCGCGGATGACCCGGGCAACCTTGGCGGTCAGCTGCGGCCCATACATGGCGGTGCGCGCCCAGAACTCGTTGTATTCCTCGGTAGCGGCGGCGCTGCCGGGGGTGCTCGGTGCGGTCGAGCGGTGCTGCGGTCCCGCCGGGGTACCGGCAACCTGCTGCATCCCGCGCTGCGGGCCGCGCGGATCCTGCTGCCCACCACCGGCCGGGGTGGGATAGGCCGCCGGTGTCGGGTAGGCGGATGTCGCGGGATAGGGCGGCATTGCCGCATCCGGGGCTGCGGCGACGTCATTCGCCGACGGCGGGATGGGGGCGTGGGTGCCCGGGTATGGCGGGAACGCGGCGGCCGGCTGCACCGGTTGGCTGGGCTGCACCGGTTGGCTGTGCTGTGCCGGGGTGGATGTCGGTGTGGGTGCCGAGTTGGATGCCGGGGGGATCGGGGCGTGGGTGCCCGGGTAGGCGGGGGCTGCTGCTGGCGTTGCAGCCGGGCGTGTGCGCGGCGGCATGGCCGGGGGAGTCACGGCGGCCGGCGGCGTTGCAGGTGTATGGGCGGCCGGTTCGGCCCGGGGGCGGAGCACCCGTCCGGGCCCGGCGGGCCCGGGCGGTGTCACGGAGGTCGGGGTGACGGGTCGCGCAGGCGCGACCGCCTTGTTCGGTTTGGTTTTGAGGGTCCAGCCCTCGCCGGACCAATAGCGCAGCACATCGGCGTGACGGGCGTCGGGGTACCAGCCAGGTTCTGTCGGATTCGGCATAACTACAAGTCCTCCACGTTCGGTACGGTTTCGCCCGTGTGGGCCAGGCGCGCGCCCCACCGCAATGGTTTGAGAACGCCAACTAATAATCTAACGTGCGGACGATGGGAGAACGTCGGGATTGACCAAACGCGGGATCCGTTGGAAGCGGTCCGTCGTGCGGAGCCGTTTCGGCACAAAAAAACGAGGGTCCGAAAACGCGGGCAAGGCACTGTGCCAGGCCCAACGTCTCCGAACCCTCATCGAGGTGGGACGGAATCCGAAACTAGCTGGCCAGGGCCGGGTAGTCGGTGTAGCCCTCGGCGCCGGGGCCGTAGAAGGTAGCGCCGTTCGGCTCGTTCACCTCACGGTCCTCACGCCAGCGACGCACCAGGTCGGGGTTGGCGATGATCGGGCGGCCGATGGCGACGGCGTCTGCGAAATCGTCCTCTACGATGGCGATGGCCTCCTCGCGGGTGCTGATCTCGCCGAAACCGCTGTTCGCGATCCAGGGGCCACCGAAGACGGAGCGCAGGTGCTGCACGAACTCGCCGGCGGGCTGGGCGTGCAGGACGCTGGCGTAGGCAAGGCCGAGCGGCGCAATGCCCGAGAGCAGGGCGTCGTAGGTGGCGCGAGTGTCATCAGCATCCACCTCGAGTACGTCCTGGATGTTGTGGCTCGGCGAGATGCGGATACCGACCCGGTCTGCGCCAATGGCGTCAGCGATGGCATGGGTGACCTCGATGCCAAGACGAGCACGGTTCTCGGGGGATCCGCCGTAGTTGTCCGTGCGAACGTTGGAGCTGGGGGAGAGGAACTCGTGCAGCAGGTATCCGTTGGCCGAGTGCAGCTCGATGCCGTCGAAACCGGCCTCGATCGCGTTGCGGGCGGCGGTGACCAGCTGCTCGATCAGCGCGGGAATCTCCTCGGTGCCGATGGCGTGGGGAACCGGGAAGGCCTCCTTGCCGTTGGCGGTGCGAGTGAAACCGTCGATCGCGATGGCGCTCGGCGCGACCGGGGTGAAGCCGCCGGTCACTGATTCGTGGGTGACTCGGCCACCGTGCATCAGCTGCATCACAATGAGGCCACCCTCGGCGTGCACGGCGTCGGTGACGCGACGCCAACCGGCGATCTGCTCGGCCGTGACAATCCCGGGCTGGCCAACAAACGCGTGGCTCTCGGGGCTCGTGTACACACCCTCGCTGATGATCAGGCCTGTGCTGGCGCGCTGGGCGTAGTGCTCAACGAGCAGGTCGTTCGGAACACCAGAATCCCCGGCGCGCACGCGGGTGAGGGGAGCCATCACAACTCGGTTGGGCAAAGCGAGGGCGCCAAGGTTAACGGGAGAAAACAGCTGCACGGGTACTCTTTCGATCGGTAATCACAGAAAAGGTGGATGCGTTCAAACCCACCCGATGGTCAACGGGTGGCTTACGCGGGCTATTCCGAATTGCAGCAGACATTCAGGCACCGGCGTTTTGGTACAGTTCCACCAGCTACCGCCGTGGCCCGCCACGGCACGCCCACTACCGACCGAGGGGAATCGCCGGTGACCGAGCGCACTGCCCGATCCTCCTCCACCCGATCTTCGTCCGCGGAAGCGGCGACCATCGCCCTTGTTGTGGCCTCCGTGCTCTGGGGAACCACCGGTACGGCCGCCAGTTTTATGGGCGACAGCGTCAGCCCCATCGCGATCGGCGCCTCAACGATGGCATTGGGTGGGCTGCTTCTGTTCGCCGTTTCCGCCAAAGCCGCGCTCGCCGCCCTGCGCGACCGGGCCTCCCGCGGCTGGCTGCTGCTCGGGGCCGTCGGCGTTTTTGTGTATCCCCTCGCGTTCTACAGCGGGATGAGCCTCGCCGGGGTGGCCATCGGCAACGTTGTCGCCCTCGGATCCGGCCCCGTCTTCGCCGCCGCCCTCGAGTGGCTGTTCGAACGCCAGAGACTGTCCCGCCGCGGCGCGATCTCCACCGCCATCGCCGTGGTCGGTGTCCTGCTGCTCGGCCTCTTCGGCCACGCGGCCGTGCGCACAGGCGGCCCGTCAGGTGTGCACGGCGCAACCGGCGAAGCGGCCGGCTCGGGTGGCAGTGTTGGCCTCGGCCTGCTACTCGGACTCGCCGCCGGCCTCGCCTACGCCCTCTACACCTACAGCTCAACCCGGGTGATCCGCGCCGGCCACAGCGGCCGGGCCACCATGGGCGCCACCTTCGGCCTTGGCGCCATCGGCCTTGTGCCCGTCCTGCTCGTCACCGGCGGCCCCCTCCTCGGGGCCCCGTCGAACCTCGCGATCGCCGCCTACCTGGCCGTCGGACCGATGTTCGTGGCCTACCTGTTCTTCGGATTCGGCCTCGGCTCCCTCCGCAGCAGCACCGTCACCACCATCACCCTGCTTGAACCCGTCGTCGCGACCATCCTGGCCGTCGCGGTGGTGGGCGAGCGCCTCACCATCACCGGCTGGGCGGCGATCCTCATCATCCTCGTGGGCGTTTCTGTACTGGCCACGGCTCGTCCAGCGAGAAAAACTCCGCACTGACCCTAGTCTTTGGCTATGGAGAACGGACTGTCCCGCGGTCACACGCGGCCCCGTTTGTGCGGCCGGACCGGCCCCCTACGTCCCTCTGTTCCCCGGTCGAAAGCTTCCCAGTCTCCATGCACCCCGTAAATTCCCCCGCGCCCCACGAACACAACGACGCAGAACCCGACCGCCAGGGGGATGTCTTCGACGACGACGACATCGCCACCGCGCTCGCCGAGCAGTTCGCCCTGATCACCCGACACACCACCCCGGCTGCCTTGGCCACTCCAGCTGCCCCGGCCGCGACAGAAACCCCGCTGCCCACCGGAGAGATCGAACCAACGCCCGCCCCCGAGACGGGTCCCGAGACGGATCCCGGGGCGGCGGGGCCGGACACCGACGACACCGCCGAGGTCGTCATCGACCTCGCGGCGCTCGAGACATCCACCACCGGCGAGCACACCGAGTCGGCCGACGCGACCGGCGACACCGGACCGACGGCCATTAACTGGGACGACTCCGCCCTGATCGTGCCCTTCGCTCCGTCTCCCCGCAGCAATGCAGATGCCGATTCCGACGCCGGAAAAAGCGACCGCGACGCGGCCGAGCGGCCCGAAGAGGCTGGACGGGCTCTCTTCACCCCACCATTGCCGGAAGCGGACCAGCCGCCACTCGACACCGCCGAGGGGGATGCCGCGGGGCTCATCCCCGCGTTCAGCAGGCGCACTTCCGCCCAGCAGCTGTCTTTCGCTGACCTGGTGTCGGGCTTTGTGTTTAACGAGGGCTCCACCATCGGCTCAGCCGCAACGCCCGGTTCCGCCGGTGCGGGTGTCGCGGTACCCACCGGTGCCGCTATCGGCGCCCAGGGTAACGTGCCGGTCGCAGCGCATTCCACGGGCCGGCTTGCCAAAGGCCCCGCTGACCCGCGCGACAACATCCCACGTTTCACCCCGCCGGCGCCCGCGAACGAGGCGGACGATTCCGAACGGCACGCTGATGGCGACGTTACCGCCGCGGTGACACCAACCGCCGGCGCGGTGCTCAGTGTTCCCGCCGTGGAAACCCTCGAAGCGGCCGCAGCGGCGGATCCCGACGCCAACACCGCGCCAGCGGTCGCGAGATCCCGCAGGCAATTCATCGAATCGGCCGGCATCGAGCCAACGGCCGACGACCGCAGGGTGGCGAGTTCTGCCCGCATGTTCTGGCTCTGGTTCGCCACCGGCGCTTCCCTCTTCAGTGTCGCATTCGGCGGGGCCTTCTTCTCGCTCGGAATGAGCCTGCGCCAGTCGATCGTCTCGATCCTCGCCGGAATTGTGCTGTCGTTCCTCCCGCTGGCCGTCGGCACCGTCGCCGGTAAACGCAGCGGCGCGTCCAGCACGGTGATCTCGCGGGCGACGTTTGGGATTTCCGGCAACATCCTTCCCGCCATCCTCGCCCTGCTCAACCGCCTCTTCTGGGGTGCCGCGTTCCTCTGGATCCTCGGCCGCGCGGCCAGCGGCATCCTCGGCGACGCCGGCATCACCTTCGGAATCGGCGAGACCCCGCTGGCCCTCGTCGCCATGGCTGCCGCCCTCGTTTTCTCCGTGCTGGTCGCCACAATCGGTTACGGCGCGATCCTTTGGCTGCAGCGCATTCTCACCGTGCTGACGGCGGTGCTCGTTGTCGGCTTTATTGTGCTCACCGCCAACCGGATCAACATTGACCAGGCCATAACTGTGCCGGACGGCTCCTGGTTGCTCGTTATCACCGGCGCTGTGCTGGTCTTCAGCTTCGTTGGCCTCGCCTGGGCGAACAGCACGGCGGACCTCGCCCGCTACCAGCGCCCCGGATCATCCGGTGCCGCCGCCCTCGGTTTCAGCATCCTCGGCGCCGCCGTTCCCAGCGGCATCCTGATCGGCTACGGCGCGATCCTTGCGGCTTCCGATCCGCGGTTGGCGGCCGGGTTCAGCAACGAACCGATCGGCACCCTCACCGGGCTGCTGCCCGGCGGGTATCCCTGGGTCGTCCTCGCCGCAGCCGGGCTCAGCCTGGTCTCCGGCGTGGTGGTCTCGGTGTGGTCCGCCGGCTTCGCCCTGCAGTCCTCCGGTGCGCGGCTGCCCCGCCCGGTCGCGGTCATCGTCGCCGGCTTCGCCCTGGCGATCCTGGCGGGAGTCTTCACCCTCTTCTCGATCGATTTCACCGCGCTTTTCCGCGACGTCGCGACCACCCTTGCCGTGCCCGTCGCCGCCTGGCTCGGAATCTTCGTCTCCGACATGCTCATCCGCCGCCAACGACTGCATACCCCGTCCCTCCTCGGCCGCGGCGGAATCTACCCGACCGTCCGCCCCGTCAACGTCATCATGCTGGTTGTCAGCACGGTGGTTGGCCTCGGCCTGGTCACCGCGACGGCCGACGGTCTCGGCTGGGTCGGTTACCTGTTCCCCCTCCTCGACATCCCCACCACCGGCCTGCTCGCCAACACCGACACCGGGGTAATCGTCGCCCTGCTGCTCGGACTCCTGACTCCGATCGTGGCTGGCATCCCCGTCGCCCGCCGCCAGGACCGCGCCGCCCTGCAGCTCGCCACCCCGCAATCCGAGCCGCGGCAGGATGGCGAACAGGTCGTCGTAGCGCAGCGGTGATGTTCGGCCCGTCTACCGATTTCGACCCGATGTCTAGGATGTGGGGATGCGCGTACTGATCGTCGAGGATGAGCTCTACCTCGCAGAAGCCATCCGGGATGGCCTACGCCTTGAAGCCATCGCCGCCGACATCGTCGGAGACGGTGACACCGCGCTGGAATACGTCGCGGTCAACGACTACGACGTTGTTATTCTCGACCGCGACATACCAGGCACCCACGGCGACGACGTCGCCCGCCAGATCATCGCGGACCGCCGCCCCTGCCGCATCCTGATGCTCACCGCCGCTGACCTGCTCGATGAAAAAGTGCGCGGTTTCGAACTTGGCGCCGATGACTATGTCACCAAGCCGTTCGAACTTCGCGAACTGGTGATGCGCCTCCGCGCCCTCGGCCGGCGTCCCGCCGACGGCGCCCCACCCATCCTCGAGCACGCCGGCCTCACGCTGGACCCGTTCCGGCGAGAGGTCTACCGCGACGGACGGTACGTCGCGCTCACCCGAAAACAGTTCGCCGTTCTTGAGGTGTTGATGGCCGTGCCCGGCGGGGTCGTCAGCGCCGAGACCCTGCTAGAGCGGGCCTGGGACGAAAACGCCGACCCTTTCACGAACGCTGTGCGCATCACCATCTCCTCCCTGCGTAAAAGACTCGGTAACCCGTGGCTCATCCACACGGTAGCGGGGGTTGGCTATCGCCTGGAGGCCCCGGACGGCGACCAATCGGGTCTCGGATGAGCGCACGGCTCCGCCTCACCCTGAGTTATGCCGGGTTTCTGCTCCTTGCCGGCATCGCCCTGATGGCCCTCGTGTTTTACATCCTCCGTTTTGTCCCGGAAGACACCCTTCAACTTGTCCCGTCGGAGAGCGGGCTCGAAAACCCAGGCGCGTTTGTGCCGGATCGTGACGACCTGCTCGCCGCGCTCTGGCCGCGCGCCCTACAGCTGCTCGCCGTGCTCGCGGTGATCGGCCTCGCCGGTGGATGGTTCCTGGCCGGCAGGATGCTCCGCCCTCTGAAACGCATCAACCAGGTCACCCGCCGCATCGTCGCCGGATCTCTCGACCAGCGGGTAAAACTCGGCGGCCGCAAGGACGAGTTCCGCGAGCTTGCCGATACCCTCGACGGCATGCTCGACAGGCTACAGGGCGCCTTTGACGAGCAGCGCCGGTTCGCCGCCAACGCCGCGCACGAGCTGCGCACTCCCTTCTCAATCGAGCGCTCGATGCTGGATGTCGCGCTCGCGGATCCCGCGGGGGTGGAGGTTGAGAGACTCATCCAACGACTCGACGAAACCAACCGGCGCGGAATCGAGGTGGTCGAGGCCCTTCTCGGCCTCGCGGCAATCGACGCCGGTCGCACCTTCGAACGGGAACCCGTGGACATTGCGGAGACCGTCGCCGCGGTGGTTGCCGAACTCCGCCCCCTCGCCGACAGGGCCAATGTAGTGATCTCGAGCACCCTGGGGGAGGGCGACATCGACGCAAACGGGCCGTTGGTGCGCCAGCTGGCCAGCAACCTCATCCTCAACGGTATTCGCCACAACCTTGACTCCCGCGGCATGATTGCGGTCCACACCGAGAGCCTCCCCGACGGCAGCGTCCAGCTTGTGGTCACAAACTCGGGACCCTATGTTTCTCCCGAGTTGCTCAACCGGATGGCAGAACCTTTTGTCCGCGGGGCCGGCCGGGTGGGCACCCGCGCATCCGAACACGGTGGAGGCGTTGTGGGCAGCGGCCTCGGCTTGGCGATCGTTGAACGGGTGGCCAACGTCCACAACGCGGCGCTGCAGATTGTGGCGCCCGACTCCGGCGGCCTCGTCGTGACGGTGCGCTTCCCCGGCCCCATCCCCGGCGATCCCCTCATCGGGCAGTAGCCGGCGACATATCGAAAACGTATTGGTTTTCTGAAACGCTCCCACAACCACCCCACTGCTCAACTGGGAGCATCCTGCAGTGATCGGGCTCACACCCGGTGCTGGAAAAGCAGGAGGAAACGATGTGACCCGTGTCCAAAAAGTTGACGGCGACCGTTGCCGGTGTGGTTGTGCTGGGCGTGCTGGTTCTCGGCGCTTTGGTCATCGTGGTGACCCACATGCCATCCGACTCGCGAATCGGAGCCATGGTGCGGGACGGTTCGCCGAGCGCGACCGGGGATGTGGGAATCAACGACGGGATGATTGCGACCGGCGAATCGATCTCGCCCTTCGCCGACGACCACCCCGCCATCGCTAACCTTGACGCCGACCTGAGAGCCGCGATGCAGGACGCCGCCCGGGACGCCATCAGCGATGGC
>JAODAO010000248.1 GCA_025463465.1 Glaciihabitans sp.
CGTTTGTGCAGCCGGTGGCGATACGTAACGAGTGCGGTGTGCAGTCGTTGCCACTGCGCATAACGCAAGGCTAGGGGACATCAGGTCGCATTCCCTACGGTTGACCGACCGTGAAAGGCATTCACCGGATTTCTATAGAAAAGCCACCGGCGCAGCCGCACGGTGAGACCGCGGAGCTGCGCCGGTGGTGACGGTTCGCCGAGGCTGGCCCGGTTGCTGGACGGGGCTTAGCCGAACAGGTTGGGCTGCGCCGTCCAGGAGGTGAGGCCGCCGTCGACGGGCAGGATCACGCCGGTGACGAAGCTGGCGTCGTCGGAGGCGAGGTACAGGATTGCCGCCGCGATCTCGTCGGGCTGCGCGACACGGCCGAGGGGAATGCGCTCGGCGTAGGTGTTGCGCACCGCCTCGTTGGACTCCAGTACGGGAGTGAGAAGCGGTGTGGCCACGGGGCCGGGGGCGACGGCGTTGACGCGCACACCCTGGTGTCCGTAGTCGACGGCCATCGAGCGGGTGAGGTTGATGACGGCGCCCTTGGCGGCGTTGTATGCGGCCATTCCGGTGTCGCCGCCCATACCGGAGATGGAGGCGGTGTTGACGATCGATCCACCGCTTTCGATGAGGTGCGGCAGTGCCGCGCGGGCAACGTGGAACACACCGTCCAGGTCAACGCTGAGGACCATCCGCCAGCTTGCGTCGGTGACGTCGGCCACGGCGCCGGCCGCTCCGATTCCCGCGTTTGCGACCAGGATGTCGAGGTGACCGTACTTCTCCACCACGTCGGCGACGACCCTGTCGACCGCGGCCGCGTCGGTGACGTCGAGGATCCGGGTGTCGAGGGCGTCGCCGGCGGACGCGTGCTCCGCGCTGAAGGAGGTGATGGTCGCCTCGGCCACGTCGACGGCGATCACCGTGGCCCCCTCGGCGATGAGCCGGGTGGTCACCGATGCCCCGATACCGGAGACACCGCCGGTAACCAGGGCTACTTTTCCGTTGAATCGTCCCGCGTAAGCAGTCATTGCGTTCACTACATCCATCTCTTCATCGAGGTCGGCAAACAGGGAACACGGCTGGGTGGATGTCGGCACTCCCAGTGGATCGCCGAACCCGGCACCGCAGCGCATGGTTTGCTCGATAACGCCGAGCCTACTCCTATCTGACATCAGTCAGATAGATTCACCGAGGTTCGGAGGAGATCACAAGGTGGGCAGGAACCAGAACTCCGGCGACGCGGCCAGGATCAGCTGTACGCCCCGTTCGATGTCGAGGTCGCCGTTGAGCAGCCAGGCCTCGATGGCGCCGACCGTGCCGGACGACGCGTAAGACGCCAGCAGCCGGGTGGCCTGCTCGTCGTCTGCTGCGACCCCTGCAGGGCGAACGGACGGGTAGCGGGTCAGGTGCTCGATCAGCACCGCACGAATGGTGTTGTCGAGGTTGTCACGGAGGGGCGCGATCAGGTGGGGCTGCATGGCCGCGCGGTACACGGCGGCGTGGGCGGCGACATGCCCGAGCAACGCCCGCTCCGACACGGCGAACCCCCGGTTCGGCTTCGCGTCGGGGTTGTGCAGCTGGAATTCGCCGGTGATCGACTCGATGTCTTCGCGCAGCAGGTCGGAGAGCAGGTTCATCGGCGAGGTGGCGTGCCGGTAAAACGTGTCGCGGGTAACCCCGGCGGCGCGGCAGAGTTCCGCCACGGAGATTTCGGTGATCGACTGGGCAGAAGCCAGCTCGTAGATTGTGGTCCGCAGTGCCTCCCGTGAGCGGCGAAAACGAGGATCCATGCTCGAATTCTAGGTGACACCGGTGCAGCAGCCTGGAGGCGCGAATTGGGCTATCGGGTCAGAACCCTGCCCCGCGACAACTGGCCTGTAGCCTGACCCTGTGTTCTCGATCATCACGCAGGCTCTCCGCCTGGCCGCGGCACGCTGGCCAGCGCTTTTGGCGTGGTACCTGGCGGGCTGGCTGGCCCGGTACCTGCTGATCGAACTGGCCGCGACGGTCGGCTCGACCAGCGCGTTATTCGGACTGATGCTGCTGCCGCTGGCCGTCCTCGCGCGGCTTGGCAGCTACCTGGCGATGTTCCTGGTTCTTCGCAGTGCCATGCCCGCGTTCTCCGAGCTGAGCGACCGCGGTGAGGACAGCATCGACCGCACCCGGTCCCTTGGCGAGAAGATCAGGTCTGGCACGGTCACCCAGCTGTTCCTGGTGAGCATCGTTCCCTTTTTCGCCTTCTACGCCGCGCTGAACCTCTTCGCTGCCGACACGGCGCAGTACACGGCGTCGGCGCTGTCGAAGATCAACCCGTTTGCCGACAACAACACCCTAACGGCGGTCAACCTCGGGTTGGATGCGGCAACGATCACCGTTGTGGTGTTGGCGTTTGCCGGCCGTTTCGCCCTCAAGCACTACAGCGCCAAACTCCCCCGCTGGACCAACCTCATCGCCGTGTACCTCGAAGCGCTCTGGGTCTACCTCACCATCTACCTCGTGGTGCTCTATGTCGAGGACTTCTGGGCCTGGGTGGACGGTCGCGCGGCGACGCGCTGGTACGAGGACTTCTGGGCCAGGATCGGCGAATACATCTCTCCGCTGGCCCAAGTCTGGTCCGGCCTGCAGTGGGCCGTCGGTGAAGTGGGAGCGCTTGCCCTGCTCCCCCTGGCCTGGCTGGCCATCGCCGGTGTTGTCTATGGTCGGGCGCTGGCCAAACCCGCCATCACGTTCCGTCCGCAAAGCCGGTACTACACGGGGATCCGCGCCCGCGTTTCCGCACTTCCCCGTGGCGTCTCCCGCCGCCTGAAAGACGTGGGGGTCGACTTCTTCTCCCGGTTCACCCCCGTCACCAATGCTCTTGTGCTCATCTGGCGGGCCGGCGTGGTGCCGGTTGGCCTGTTTGTGCTGGCTTACACGGTTCTCGAATCAGCCAGGACGTGGCTGGATCTACTGGCCGTTCGCGTCATCGGACCGCACGACCTGCAGACCTGGTGGATGAACTTCGACGACATCCTGAGCTTTGTTGTTGCCCTGCTGATCGAGCCGATCCGGCTGTGCCTGATCGCCGCCGCCTATGACTTCTGCCTGCGAAAGCTCGAGGAACGCCGGGAGGCCAAAGACCTCGCCGATCCCCCCGCCTCAACGGGATCGGGAGCGGCCGCGCCGGCTACAGCGTGAGCTGCAGGAACCGCGGCAACTCGGATTCGACCTCGAGCTTGACCGCGAGGGTGTCACCCGTGTCAGCGGGAACCACGAAGGTCGATTCGACCCGGTAGGGATCCAGGTTGTCGGTGGTGCAGCTGGCCACGGCGGTCGGATTCGTCTTGTGCGAGATCGGATCGAGGGCCGCGTCACCGAACGTGCGTGAGACGTCGGAACCGTCCAGCTCCTGCAAGCGAAACATACAGTATGGCGACTTGCCTTCGTCGTCAGGCTCACCCGGGGTGACCAGGAAGGTGACCACAACGAGGTCAGCACCGGCGGGAAGCTCGGCGTCGATGCCCTCCGCACTGCCCCCGGCGATTCGCTCGGAATTCAGCACCGCCCAGTCCGCCCCGCCGAACGCGACGGTGTCGCCGCGGTCCACAACGACCGGCTCGACGGCACGGGTGGTGTTATAGGTTGCCCACTCGGTGGAGAAGGTGATAAACACCGTCGCCGGCAGCAGCACGGCGATGATCGCGACCGGGATACCGTTGCGGCGCCACCACAACCTCATTCGTTGCCCCAGAGCGGTTCGTCGGTGGTGAGCTGGTCGGTGATGTCGAGCTCGGCGAGATCGACCGGGACCTCGATGGTGGAGTCCAATCGCGGGTCGGAGTCGAGCCCGAATCGCAGCAGCGCGGTGCTGGCGGCGTCCGTCTCGAGCAGGTCACGGGGGATCTCGAACATCAGTGGCCCCGTCAGGTTGATGCCGGCGGAGAGGCCCTCCCCGGCGATGCTGCCAAAGCCCGGACGGTTCGACGCACCGTAGATGACGTCTCCGATCTGCAGTTCGGCCAGCTCGAGGTTCGACTGGATCTCATCGTCGAGGGTTGCGGCGCTGGCATCAACAACGACCCAGGTCCCCGTGGTCTGGCCGGCCCAGCCATTGCTCGCGGTGACAGAATCGGCGATCCGCACGTTGTGCACGGTGACCTCGATATTGCGCCCGGTGAGGGTGTCACCCACGCTGCCGACAACGGGCATGGCGGCCTGCCACTGGTCGACGGTGGGGGCGGTGTGCACCACCACCCAGGTGACCGCGAGGATCACCGCCAGGCCAACACCATTGAGCACATAGCGGGCAACGGACTTGCGCGGCGGACGCAGTGTCGGCTTCCCGCCGGTTGAAGCCTGCGCGCTAACGGCCCCCTCACTCATTCGGCGGTCCCACTGTTCCCGGCACCAACGTCCTCGATGCCGAGGGTCGCGACGGCCGCGACGAACGGGTCCCCAAAACGTTCCCCGTATGTAACGAAGCTGCCAACGGCATAAACCTTGTCGTAGATGTCGAGCTGCAACTCGTCCCCGTCGGCCAGAACGTCCTCGGGAACCTCCCACATATACGCCAGTTCGATGGGCACGCCGCTTTGCAGGGTGGGCGAGCTCGTGGCGTCACTCAGGACGTCGACGCGAGCGGGTGGGGTGTCTGCATCGATTCCCTTGATCCCGCGCGGCCGGATGTTGTCTGCGGCCCCGACACCGCTGAGGGTACTGACCGGTCGATCCCAGACGTTCTCGACGGTCGCCACCACCACCAGCAGCCGATAACCCTCGGCCGGTTCGATGAATTGCTCCGGGAACGCATCGATGAGGACCACCCGGTCGATCGCGATGGACAGCTGGACACCGGTGAACGCTTCGCCAGCCTTCAGGGTGGGCAACGGCGGCACCGGGGCATCGGCCAAACCACCGAACGCAGCCGAGATCGCGAGGGCGATACCGGCAACCCCCGTGAACAGCCATTTGGTGGGAATACGGTTGCTCAGCGCCCGTGCGCGAACCATCATCCGACGTGCTGCGGGTGTCGGCGGCGGGACGGTCATAGGCACAGACTAGTGAGTAGACACCCAATCGCACCCCAAGTCGCGATCAACACCAGTAGATCAAACGTCTTAACCGAAAAAGACCTCTCGGGCCATGGCACGCCCGATGAGAATGCAGTTATCGATGTTGAGAACGGCACGGAGATCGATAACTGCCTTCTCATTCCCACCACGACCCGCGGGGGTCGCTTCTTCCCCGCAAACACCCCTCACGGCAGTCGGGCAGTCCCTCACACCGCGCATTGCGGCGATGACCGCCACACCTCGTCAGTTCCAGCTGAACCGGCACACGAAGTGAAGAGAACGTGTGACCATGACGACTCGCATAAGGCTCCCGGACGATTTCGAACACCGCTCGTTCCACGTGGACGAGGCCTATTCCGTCGGAGTCGGAGAGGGCCGTTTGCGGGGAGACGATTTGCTCCACCCATTTCGAGGGATCCGGGTACCGAAGGCACCGTTCTCGGCCGCAACGCTTAGTTCGAGCGACGAGGCTATCCTCTCGATCGTTCGACGGGCGAAATCATACGCCCCGCTTCTACGACCGGGGCTGCACTTCAGTCATCTGACGGCCGCACGGCTTTGGCACGCACCCCTCCCACTTCCGCTATCTGACAGGGAACTTCTCCACGTGACCGCCAGAGGTGCGGCGTCGGTCCCCAGGATGCTGGGAATCGTCGGCCATCACGCCGCCGCTGGAACCTCTCGCGTCGTCGCTCGCCATCAACTACCCGTGAGTGACGCGGCCAGCACGTGGCTTTCCCTGGCACCGCTGCTTTCCGTCGATGACCTTGTCGCCGTGGGGGATGCCTTTGTCCTCGTGCCTCGGTACCCGAAAGCGGGTGAGCGTCGCCCGTTCACCACAATCGCTGCGTTAGCGTCCGCCGCCTCGATGGCATCAGTCCGGGGAAACTCGAATGCACGTGAAGCAGTACCTCTCCTCCGGCAGGGTGCCGAATCACGACCTGAAACCCTGCTTCGACTACTTCTCCAGCGCTCCGGCTGCCCCGACCCCGTTCTGAATATGGACGTGCGCAGTGCCGAGGGCCTGTGGTTGGGCCGCGCAGATCTGGTGTACCCGCGCTGGCGAACAATCGTCGAGTACGACGGAGACCAGCACCGCGCTGACACCCGCCAGTACGAAAAGGACATTACCCGGATGGAAACTTTCGCCGACCAGGGATGGAATGTCGTCCGGGTGCGTCGAC
>JAODAO010000257.1 GCA_025463465.1 Glaciihabitans sp.
CGCCGATGCCCTGGATGACTGTGGCCTCGAGGTCTCCAATCGGGTCGCCGCCGACTTCACCGTCGCGGGCGGTGAGGCGGTCACCTCCCAGCTGCTGTCCGCTGCGCCCAAGATCGACGCCCTCTGGAACCACGACGACGACCAGGGCCTCGGCGTCCTCGCCGCGATCACCTCGGCCGGACGCGACGAGTTCATCATGGTCGGCGGCGCCGGCTCCAAAAACGCGATGGAACTCATCAAGTCCGGTGACAGCGTGCTGAAGGCGACGGTCATCTACCCGTCGACCCAGGCCGCCGACGGCATCCGTCTCGCCCGCCTCGTCGCGCAGGGCAAAGCCCTCGGCGACCTGGTCGAGGTTGAGGTGCCCAACCGCATCGTGCTGAACGCGCCGGTCGTCACCTCCGAGAACGTGGACAAGTACCTGCCGACGGCATTCGAGTCCTAAATCCTCACACGCGACAGGGTGCCCACGCCGTGATGGCGTGGGCACCCCCGCAGAGAACGTGACTGCCCAGAACTCCACGGCACAGAAGGCGTACCAATGTCACCAGAAAGCTCCCCGCTGCGGATCGCGATGATCGGCCACGGCTTTATGGGCGCCGCCCACTCCCAGGGCTGGCGCACCGCCCCCCGCTTTTTCCCCCTGCCGCTCCAGCCGGTGATGCAGGTGCTGGTCGGCCGGAGCGAGACCGCCACCCGCGAGGCCGCCGATCGTTGGGGCTGGGCTGAGGCGGCAACCGACTGGCGGGAGGTAATCGCCCGCGACGACATCGACGTCGTCGACATCGTCACCCCCGGCGACTCCCACGCTGAAATCGCGATCGCCGCACTCGCCGCCGGCAAACACGTGCTCTGTGAAAAACCGTTGGCCAACAGCGTGGGCGAGGCGGAGGCGATGGTGGATGCCGCCGCCGAGGCCAGGCGGCAGGGAGCACGGTCGATGGTCGGCTTCACCTACCGGCGGGTGCCGGCGGCCACCCTCGCCAGGGATCTCGTGGCGGCCGGCCGGATCGGCCAGGTACGACAGGTGCGCGCCAGCTACCTGCAGGACTGGCTGGCCGACGCCGAATCGCCGATGACCTGGCGGCTGGAGCGTTCGCGCGCCGGCTCCGGCGCCCTCGGCGACATCGGCGCCCACGCCATCGACCTCGCCCAGTTCATCTCCGGGTTGCCCATCACCGCGGTCTCCGGGGTGCTGCAGACGATTGTGGAGGAGCGCCCGCTGATGGCGGAATCGCGGGGGTTGTCCGGCACCGCCTCGGCGGAACGCGGCACGGTCACCGTCGACGACGTCGCCCTGTTCACCGCCCGTTTCGAGACGGGGGTGCTCGGTAGCTTCGAGGCGAGCCGGTTCGCCACGGGACGCAAAAATGCCCTCAGGGTTGAGGTGTCCGGCTCCGCCGGTGCCATCTCCTTCGACCTGGAGGAGCTCAACTCGCTGCAGTTCTTCGACGCCGCGGCCCCCATCACCGAGCAGGGTTTCACCCGCATCATCGTCACCGAACCCGAACACCCCTACATCGCCGCGTGGTGGCCCGCCGGTCACCTGCTCGGCTACGAGCACGGCTTCTCCCACCAGGTGAAGGATTTTGTGGAGGCGATAGCGGCGGGCACCGACCCGTCACCGTCCTTCGCGGACGGGCTCCAGGTGCAGCGTGTACTCGAATCGATCGAGACGAGTTCCGCCACCGGCAGCGCCTGGACGGACGTTGCGGATCACCAGCAGACCAACAACCCCCAGGAAGCGACGCGACCATGACTCGACCCATCACCCTTTTCACCGGCCAGTGGGCCGACCTCCCCTTCGAGGAGGTCTGCCGGCTCGCGGCGGGCTGGGGCTACGACGGCCTCGAAATCGCCTGCTGGGGGGACCATCTCGACCCGTGGCGATGGGACGAGCCCGGCTACGTCGAGGGGAAACTCGCGATTCTCGACAGGCATGGGCTGAAGGTCTGGGCGATCTCCAACCACCTCAAGGGCCAGGCGGTCTGCGACGACCCCATCGACCAGCGGCACCGCGACATCCTCCCCGACGTGGTCTGGGGCGACGGTGATCCCGAGGGTGTCCGCCAGCGCGCCGCCGAAGAGATGAAACTCACCGCACGACTCGCCGCCAAACTCGGGGTGAAAACGGTCATCGGGTTCACCGGGTCCTCGATCTGGAAATACATAGCGATGTTCCCGCCCGTCTCCCAGGAGGCGATCGACGCCGGTTACCAGGACTTCGCCGACCGCTGGAACCCCATTCTCGACGTATTCGAGGAGGTGGGGGTGCGCTTCGCCCACGAGGTGCACCCGAGCGAGATCGCATTCGACTACTGGTCCACCGTGCGCACCCTCGAGGCCATCGGGCACCGCGAATCCTTTGGACTGAACTGGGACCCGAGCCATTTCGTCTGGCAGGACCTCGACCCGGTCAGCTTTCTTTGGGACTTCAAGGACCGGATTTTCCACGTCGACTGCAAGGACACCAAAAAGCGGATGACCAACGGGCGAAACGGCCGGCTGGGTTCGCTGCTGGCCTGGGCCGACCCGCGGCGCGGTTGGGACTTCGTCTCCACCGGACACGGCGACGTTCCATGGGAGGACAGCTTCCGGATGCTGAACACCATTGGCTACACCGGCCCCATCTCGGTTGAGTGGGAGGACGCCGGAATGGACAGGCTCGCTGGTGCCCCCGAGGCGCTCGAGTTCGTCAAGAAGTTTGCCTTCGACGCCCCGGACGCCGCCTTCGACGCCCCGGACGCCGCCTTCGACGCTGCCTTCAGCAGCCGCTGAGATTGTTGGGTTTGCGGCGGATCCTGGTGAGCGATCGGCGTCCGCCAGGCGTGCCAAACTTGTCCCATGGTTGACATCAGCCGAGGTTCCACGCTCGGGGGCTCCGGGGCGAGCGAACTCTTTCAGCTCCTCCGCGACGGTTCCCCGCGGACGCGGACCGAGCTCGCCGCCACCACGGGCCTTGCCCGTTCCACCATCGCCCTCCGGGTCGACGAACTGATGACCCTCGGCCTCGTCAGCCCGGTCGGCGACGCCCAATCCACCGGGGGCCGCCCATCCTCCCAGTTCGCCCTGAACCCGTCGGCGAAGTTCGTCCTCGCCGCCGACTTCGGTGCCAC
>JAODAO010000266.1 GCA_025463465.1 Glaciihabitans sp.
GCACTTCAGGTACCCGCCGTGGCGCCTGCGGTTCCAACGATGAGTGAGGCACGACCATGACGATCCAGGACCCCGACTTCCGCGAGAGCGGTCTCGAATTCGGCCCCGACTTTCTCATCGGCTCCGCTACCGCCGCCTACCAGGTCGAGGGCGCCGCCCACGAGGACGGCCGCGGCGTCTCCATCTGGGACACCTTCAGCCACACGCCAGGCCGCACCATCAACGGTGACACCGGCGAGATTGCCGACGACCACTACCACCGGCTCGAAGCCGACCTCGACCTGATGGCGTCGATGGAGCTGCAGGCCTACCGGTTCTCGATCTCGTGGCCACGCATCCAACCGAACGGTTCTGGCAAGGTGAACGCCGCCGGCATCGACTTCTACTCCCGGCTGGTCGACGGGCTGCTGGCACGGGGGATCGCCCCCATCGCGACCCTCTACCACTGGGACCTGCCGCAGGCCCTGCAGGACAAGGGCGGCTGGACCAACCGCGACACCGCATACCGTTTCGCCGAATACGCCTCGATCATGGGGGACGCGCTCGGCGACCGCGTCCACACCTGGACCACCCTGAACGAGCCATGGTGCACGGCCTTCCTCGGCTACGGCTCCGGTGAGCACGCCCCCGGTGTCACCAACCCGCTGGCGGCGCTGACCTCGGTGCACCACCTGAACCTGGCCCACGGCCTCGCCATCACCGAGTTGCGCCGCGCTGTCGGCCCCAAGGCGAAATTCTCGGTCACCCTCAACTTCTCCGCCCTGCGCGGCGGCGGCCACGGCGAGGAGGAAGCCATGCGCCGCATCGACGCCCTCTCGCACCGGGCCTTCACCGGCCCCATGCTGCTTGGCGCCTACCCGCAGGACCTGCTCGAGGACACCGCGAGCGTCACGGACTGGGCCTTTGTGCAGCCGGGCGACCTCGACCAGATCAAACAGCCCATCGACGTTCTTGGGGTCAACTACTACACCACCTCGACCGTGCGGATGGGGGCGGCCAGCGCCGCCAAACGCAACGAGGACGGCACCGAGGTGGTCATCGGCTCGCGTTACCCGGGCAGCACCAGGGTCGAGTTTGTGACGGAGTCCGGCCCGTTCACCGACATGGGCTGGAACATTTCCCCCGACGGCCTCGAAGAGGTGCTGGTGAGCCTGCACCAGCAGTTTCCCGACATCCCCCTGATGATCACCGAGAACGGTGCAGCGTTTGCCGACGTTGTGGTGGATGGCCGGGTGCGCGACGGCAAACGCGTCGACTACCTGCACAGCCATTTCGTCGCAGCGCACCGGGCGATGCAGCGCGGGGTCGACCTGCGCGGATATCTCGTCTGGTCGCTGATGGACAACTTCGAGGGGGCTTTCGGCTACTCCAAACGCTGCGGCATTGTGCACGTCGACTACCTCAGCCTGGAGCGAACCATCAAGGACAGCGGGCACTGGCTGACCGAGCTGATCCGCACCCGCAGGATCCCGGGCGGGGTGCGATGACGGCCGAGCAGGCGCCGGTCGGCGGGCTCGGCAACAGCAACGACACCGTCCGGCGGCACAACCTGGCGGTGCTGCTTCGCCTTGTGCACCACGCCGGCGGGGTGTCCCGCTCACAACTGACCCGGCAGACGGGCCTCAACCGTTCCACCATCGCCGCGCTCGTCGCCGAGCTGGTTGAACGTGAACTGGTGCGCGAAACCGACCCGGATTCCCGCAACCAGGTCGGCCGGCCCAGCCCCGTCGTTGTGCCGGGCTCCCGCCCGCTGGCCATCACCATCAACCCCGAGATCGACGCCATCACGGTCGGGATCGTTGGTCTCGGCGGCACGGTGCTTCGCCGTGTGCGCCAGCCCGTCGCGACGGTGCCGAGCGCGGCGGAGGCCGTCAGCATCAGCGCAGCGATGATCGACGCCCTGCGTGCGGAGTTCGAACTCGACCACCGCGCCGTGGGGGTGGGGGTCGCCGTTCCCGGCCTGGTGCGCGCCCACGACAGCCTCGTCCGCCTCGCCCCGCACCTCGGCTGGGTCGACGAGCCGCTGACCGCGATGCTCGAGGAGGCCACCGGCTTCAGCGTCGCCGCCGCCAACGACGCCCGGCTCGGCACCCGCGCCGAAAGCATCTTCGGGGCCGGGCGCGGCCTGTCCGACATGGTGTATCTCAACGGCGGTGCCAGCGGCATCGGCGGGGGAGCCATCGTCAACGGTTCGCCCCTGCGCGGTGTCTCCGGTTACGCGGGTGAATTCGGCCACACCCTGGTCAACTCCGCCGGCACCCCCTGCCACTGCGGCGCCATTGGCTGCCTCGAAACCGAGGTGCGCCGCTCCAGCCTGCTCAAGGCGGTTGGACTGGTGGATGCCGACGCCGACGCCCTCGAGAGCGCGCTCGCCGAGGGCTACCCGAACAACACAGCGCCGCGGGTGCTGGCCGAGGTGGACCGCCAACTCGACACCCTCGCCATCACCCTGCGCAACACCGTCAACACCCTGAACCCGCAGCTAATTGTGCTCGGCGGGTTCCTCGGATCCCTCTACGCCGTTGACCCGCAGCGCCTCGACAGGGCCGTCGCGGCCAAGTCCCTGCCCTCCTCCCGGGACGGGGTGCGCATCGCGCGGGCCGAGCTCGGCTCGAACCTGCTGCTGATCGGCGCGGCGGAACTGGCGTTCGAGGGAATACTCAACGACCCGTCCAGCTTCTCTTAGGGAGGCCCTGGGGGCGCTTGACGCCACCGATAGGGTTGGAGGCAGACGGCGTTTCACCGGCGCCGCAGCATCCACCATTCGTCACCATTCGCCGATTGCCCCGCGGGGTCCGGACACCGGGTGCACGGTCACGCCCACTCTTCCCAAGGATTGCCCTGTGAGTTCTACTGCCCCCATCAGCATCATTTACCCACCCATGGGTAAACCCGACCGCGACCCCGGGGTCCACCCGGGGGATGCGCTGACCCGCCGCCAGCGGCTCGTCTACGTGGTTGTGCTCGGCGCTCTTACGGCTCTCGGCCCGTTCACCATCGACCTGTACCTGCCGGCGTTCCCCGTCCTGCAGACCGACCTCGGTGTCAGCACCTCCACCATCCAGCTGACCCTGACGGCCACCGCCGTTGGCTTCGCGATCGGCCAGCTGCTCGTTGGCCCGTGGAGTGACAAGGTGGGCCGCCGGCTTCCCCTGATCATCGCCACCAGCGTGCACATCATCGCCAGCTTCGGCGTGGCCCTCGCCCCCGACATCGCCGTGCTCGGCCTGTTCCGGGTGCTGCAGGGAATGGGTGCGGCTGCCGGTGCCGTTGTGGCGCTCGCCATGGTGCGTGACCTGTTCGGCGGCCAAAAGCTGGTGCGGATGCTCTCCCGCCTCGCCCTGGTCAGCGGCCTCGCCCCGATCGCCGCCCCCGTGATCGGCTCGCAGCTGCTCCTGTTCCTCGACTGGCGCGGAATCTTCTACTTCCTCGCCGCCTACGGAATCCTCGTGATGGCCGCCGCGTTCTTCTTCATCGTGGAGACGCTGCCCCCCGAGCGTCGCTCCGGCCCGGGAGGCGCCACAATTGGTGCCCGCTACCGCGCGCTGTTCACCGATCGCATCTTCGTGGGTGTCGCCATCGTCGGCGGTATGACCTTCTCCGGCCTGTTCGCCTACCTGTCGAGCTCGTCGTTCCTCTTCCAGGAGGTCTACGGCCTCGACGCGCAGCAGTACGGCATCCTCTTCGCCGTCAACAGCCTCGGCATCGTGGGTGGTGTGCAGCTGACCGCCCGCCTGACCCGCCGCTTCGGCCCGCAGTGGATCATGTCTGTCTCCACCGTCATCCTGCTGGTCGCGGCACTCACGATTGTGCTGCTGGACTCGATGGATGTCGGACTGCTTGGGGTCCTCATCCCGCTCTGGTTCTTCATCTTCGCCTGTGGGCTCACCCTGCCCTGCGCCCAGGTGCTGGCGCTGGCCAACCACGGCAAGGAGGCCGCCACGGCGGCCTCGGTTCTCGGCGCGCTGAACTTCGGCCTCGCCGGCATCATCTCGCCGCTTGTGGGAATCCTCGGCATCGACACCGCCGTGCCGATGGGCAGTGTGATGGCCGGAACCGCCATCGTTTCGATCGTTATCCTCTGGAGCCTCGTGCGCCCGAAGTCGGTTCCTGCCCTGCAGCACTGATTCACCTGCAGCACTGATTACTGAAACCCGCCGGGTTGGCTCCAGTCAACCCGGTGGGTTTCTTTTGTTGATTCCCAGCTTGTTCTGGCTAACGTGGGGGCATGAATCTTCGCCGGTCCAACGACGCATGATGAGCCCGAGCCGTGTAACGGCACCTGAACCCGAAACCGAGGGAGAAGCCAAGCGCATCAGCCGGCGCTGGCCGCTGATCAGCGGGATCGTCGCGGTGGTCCTGGTGGCCGCCCTCGGCGGCATCATCGCCTTCCGCCAGGCCAACCTCCCGCTCGAGCTGGACACCGAGTGGATGGGCGAGTTGGTCGAGCACCGCAGCGACTTCTGGCTTGCGCCGGCGCTCGTGTTCAACAACGTCGGCGGTGGCCTGTTCGGGGCGCTGATCCTGCCGCTGCTGATCGTGGCGGCGTTCTGCCTGTTCCGCCGCTTCCAGGCTGCCATCTACTTCGCCGTCGCCTCAATCATCAGTGCCGGCATCGTCCAATTGTTGAAAAACGTCTTCGAGCGGCCACGGCCCGAGGACATCCTCGTCACCGCCGACATCGGCTCGTTCCCCTCCGGTCATACGGCCAATGCCGCCACCATGGCCGTCGTGTTCGGGTTCATTTTCCGCAGGCTGTGGGTCTGGATCGTTGGTATCGGCTACACCGTGCTGATGTTGCTCAGCCGCAACTACCTCGGTGCTCACTGGCTCAGTGACACCGTGGGTGGGCTCATCCTGGGCGCCGCGGTCGCCGTGATCGTCTGGGCCCCGCTGGCCCACCGGTTATATCTGGAACGTCGCGCCCACCCGCGCCCCGTCTTCCTGCGGGCCCTCCCCACCCGTTCCCGCTGAGGATCACTACCCAGTCAGGCGAAACCCTGTCCGACCGACAGTCGTTGCCGATAGTTTGGCCCCATGAGAATTCTCCTGGTTGGCGCCGGCGGCGTCGGTGACGCCTTCGCGAAAATCGCGGCACGACGAACGTTCTTCGACAGCATCGTCGTCAGCGATTTCGACATCACCCGCGCCGAGCGCACCATCGCCTGGATCGAGGATCGCCACGGCGCGCAGGGCGATCGGTTCATCGCCGCCCAGATCGACGCGTCCGACCCCGACATCGTGGCCGGCGTCGCCAGGCAATACGGCATCACCCACGTGATGAACGCGGTTGAGCCGAAGTTCGTGCCGACCATCTTCGCTGGCGCCCTCGCCGCCGGCGCCGACTACATCGACATGGCGATGAGCCTGTCCGAGCCGCACCCCACCGACCCGCACAACCAGACGGGCGTGAAGCTGGGCGACGACCAGTTCGCCCAGGCTGCCGACTGGGAGACCTCGGGCCGGCTCGCGCTCGTGGGAATGGGAGTGGAGCCCGGGCTGAGCGACGTGTTCGCCCGCTTCGCCGCCGACCACCTGTTCAGCGAGATCGACGAACTCGGCACCCGGGACGGCGCCAACCTCGTTGTGCGGGACGAGGCGGGCAACGAGATCTTCGCCCCATCATTCAGCATCTGGACGACCATCGAGGAATGCCTCAATCCACCGGTCGTGTGGGAGAAGGACCGCGGCTGGTTCACCACGGCTCCCTTCAGCGAGCCCGAGATTTTCGACTTCCCCGAGGGGATCGGCCCCGTCGAGTGTGTCAACGTCGAGCACGAAGAGGTGCTGCTGATGCCGCGCTGGGTCAACGCCAAACGGGTGACCTTCAAATACGGCCTCGGCGACGAGTTCATCGGCATCCTGAAAACCCTGCACCAGCTCGGCCTCGACTCGACCGTGCCCGTGCGGGTGCGTTCATCGGCCGAGGGCGGCGGTGTGGGTGGTGGCCCGGTGATGGTGGCGCCGCGCGATGTCGTCGCGGCCGGCCTGCCCGACCCGGCAACCCTCGGCCCACGGATGACCGGCAAAACCTGTGCAGGGCTGTGGGTAACCGGTACCGGCATCGACGGTTCCCCGCGGGAGGTGTACCTGTACCACGTCAGCGACAACGAGTGGACGATGGCGGAGTACAACACCCAGTGTGTGGTGTGGCAGACCGCGCTGAACCCGGTGATCGCTCTGGAACTCCTCGCCCAGGGGGCCTGGACCGGGGTCGGTGTGCTCGGCCCAGAGGCGTTCGACGCGACCCCGTTCCTCAACCTGATGGCGCTGTCCGAGAGCCAGGGTGGCTATGGCCAGCGCTGGGGGACGGAAGATCGCCTCGCGGTGACCACCGACCTCGTTGAGAACGAGTTGTGATCGGGCCGAATACTAGTCGACCGGTATAGAGCGGCCGGCCGCCGTCGGCAGGGTCAGGATCTCGGCCCCGTCTGCGGTGATCGCGATCGTGTGCTCGGTGTGGGCCGTCCGGCTTCCGGTCGCGCTGCGCAGCGTCCAGCCGTCGGCGTCGGTGATGAGCCGGTCGGTGTCTTCCATCACCCACGGTTCCAGCGCGAGCAGCAGCCCGGGGCGAAGTTTGTAGCCCCGGCCAGCCTGGCCGGTGTTGGAGACGTGAGGGTCCTGGTGCATCGTCGAGCCGATACCGTGGCCGCCGAACTCGACGTTGATGGGATAACCCGCCCCGGTGAGGACCGCTCCGATGGCGGAGGAGATGTCGCCGAGGCGCGCTCCGGGCCGCGCGGCCGCAATCCCCGCGGCCAGTGCGCGTTCGGTCGCGGCGATCAGCGCCATGCTCTTCGGCTGCTGGGAGGTTCCCACCATAAAGCTGATGGCCGCATCTGCGGCAATCCCGTCATTCACCACCGCGAGGTCAAGGGTGAGCAGGTCGCCATCGGCGAGGGTGTAGTCGACGGGGAGGCCGTGCAGCACGGCGTCGTTGACGGCGGTGCACACGTAATGGCCGAACGGCCCGTTTCCGAACGACGGTGCGTAGTCGACGTAACAGGACTGTGCGCCGGCCTCCAAAATCATGGCTTTCGCCCATCGGTCGATGTCGAGGAGGTTGGTGCCGACCGTGGCGCGAGCCTTCAACGCCTGCAGGATGTCGGCGACCAGGGCGCCGGTCACCCGGGCGCGGGCTAGTTCGGCTGGGTTCAGAATCTCGATCACGATGGTGCCTTTCGTCTGCAGCCAATAACTATACCGGTCGAACTATACCGGTCTAAGTATCCCGGTACTATAATCGGTTTTATGGTCAGACTTCCCCTCACCCTCGACGAGGTCGAGCGCGGGCAGCGCCTCGGAGCCATGCTGCGCAGGGCCAGGGGTGAGCGTTCGATGCTGGAGACGGCCCTGGACGCCTGTGTGTCGCCGGAGACCCTCCGCAAAATCGAGACGGGCCGGGTGGCAACCCCCTCCTTTCCGACCATCGCGGCAATCGCCGATGTGCTCGGGCTGTCCCTCGACGCCGTATGGACCGAGATGAACCGCACCGATATGAACCGGGCCGAAACAAACCAGGCCTCGATGAACCAGCAGGCGAGCGATGTGGTGCTGCCGGGCTCTGTCCACAGCGCGCCGGAGCGTCTGGCCTCCTAAGCGTTGGTTTCCCGACCCGGGACCCGCGGGCGCTGGCGTCAGCGCACGGACTGCCGCGCGCGCGGGGTGACGGAGACCGGTTTGGTGACGAGGGCGAATCCCAGCACACCAAAGGCGACGGAGTAGAGCCCAAGGCCCCAACTGCGGTTGCCGTCGCCGAGGGTCAGCAGGATGGCGATCACCGTGACACCGCCGACCAGCATCGGGGTGTACTGGTGCCAACCGCCCCACGCGCCCGAGTAGATGACGCTGAAACCGGCGAGCACAAGGCCGACGGCGACGAGGACGGCAGCCACGATCGCGGTGGCGCGCAGGAAGGTGGGGTAGCCGTCCGTACTGAGGCTGTTGGCGCTGAACACCGCGCCGAGCTCGACCAGGATGCCCAGCAGCAGTCCGACGAGGGCGAGGGCGATGCCGATCCTGGCGAGCCTGCTGCGGCCGGCCACACCGCTGGCCGCGAGGGCGACAACACCGGCAAACACCCCGATGCGGAACAGGACGAGCAGCAACTCGAACCACACGTACGCGGCCGGGCTGAGGGGAAAACTGGTTGCGGTCTCCGGCACCGTCGCCGGGGTGACCTGGTTCACCAGCGCCACGGCCACGCCGACCAGCGCCGCCGTCACACAGGCGAGGCCGCCGGTGCGAACCTGATCGGTGCGCGATCCACTCATAGGGACTCCGTTACTCGCTGCCAACAGTGCATACCGATGGCCAGTCCACCCGGTGGCGGCGACCCCCGCTGCCGGAGGTTGCCCTGGCCGTGCGTTGGTCAAACGCTGCCCGGGCGATGCTGTCCGGCTGTTCCGTCGATGTTGAAGGTTTCCGTGCGCAGCGCAGAAGTGCTGCAATTTCGACGCTAGTGGCGGGTAATGCTCACGTCAACGGGGGCCAGGGCGGCGACATCCACCTCATATTTGTGCGGTTTTACGGGTCTGAGTCAACGAAAACGAGGGGCAGCGCCCGCCCGGGTGTCGAACTATGCTGGCGCCATGTCTGACGCCGCAGCGAAAGTAGAGGCCGCCCGAAAGGCGCTGGCCGAGGCCGAGGCGGCGCTCGCGGCCGAGCGAACCGGAACGACGATCCAGGCGGCGCCGAGGGATGCGGTCGCGGGGGATGCGGCGCTGGAAGCCCCGGCGACGGCGGGCGGGCCGTTGACGGCGGAGCAGGTGGCGCAGGTCCGTGACGGGTATGCGTTTGAGGGAGCGGCGCTGGAGTTGGGTGCGTTGGTGAACGGGGAGGTGCTGGCCGATGTGCCGGTGCGGATCCCGATCGCGATGCTCAACCGGCACGGACTTGTGGCCGGGGCCACCGGCACGGGCAAAACCCGCACGCTGCAGGTGATGGCCGAGCAGCTGTCCGCCGCTGGGGTGCCCGTGTTTGCCGCGGACATCAAGGGCGACCTGGGTGGGGTCTCGGTGCCTGGACAGCCAAATGACAAACTTCTCGCCCGCTGCGCAAGCATCGGCCAGGACTGGGTGGCTTCGGCGAGTCCCACGGAGTTCTTTTCGCTCGGCGGGCAGGGCACCGGGGTTCCCTTGCGCGCAACGGTGTCCAGTTTCGGGCCGCTGCTGATGTCGAAGGTGCTTGGCCTCAATGCCACCCAGGAGTCCAGCCTCGGCCTCGTTTTCCACTACGCCGACTCGGCGGGGCTCGCCCTCGTTGACCTGCCCGACCTGCGGGCGGTGCTCAGTTACCTCGTCAGTGACGACGGCAAGGCTGAACTCGCGGGTGTCGGTGGGCTCGCGAAGGCGACCGTTGGGGTGATCCTGCGTCAACTTGTCGGGTTCGCCGACCAGGGCGCCGACGTGTTTTTTGGGGAGCCGGAGTTCGATACCGGCGAGTTCCTGCGCACCGCCACCGACGGGCGGGGCATCATCAGCCTGCTCGAGGTGCCGGGGGTGCAGGGGCAGCCGGCGCTGTATTCGACATTCTTGATGTGGCTGCTGGCCGACCTTTTCAACGACCTGCCCGAAGTGGGCGACCTCGACAAACCGAAACTGGTGTTCTTTTTCGACGAGGCGCACCTGCTGTTCAACGACGCGTCGAAGGATTTCCTGCAGTCCATCACCCAGACGGTGCGGCTGATCCGCTCAAAGGGTGTGGGCATCGTGTTTGTCACGCAGACCCCCAAGGACATCCCGAACGAGGTGCTCGCGCAGGTCGGCAGCCGGGTGCAGCACCAGCTTCGCGCACACACTCCAGACGACGCGAAGGCGTTGCGGGCGACGGTGTCGACCTACCCGACCTCCGGTTACGACCTCGGCGAGGTGCTCACCTCGCTCGCCACCGGTGAGGCCATCGTGACGGTGATGAACGAGACGGGGGCGCCATCACCGGTCGCGTGGACGCGGCTGAGGGCGCCGCAGGGGTCGATGGCGCCTGCTCCGGCCGATGTCGTCGCAGCCGGCATCGCGGCATCCCCCTTGCTCCCGAGGTATGGCATGCCGGTTGACCGGGAGTCCGCCCGGGAGATTCTCACCGCCCGGATGAATGCGGCGGCGGCGGCCGCCGATTACGAGCGCAGCCAGCGCGAGTTCGAAAAGGCGGAAGAAGCGGAGCGCACGCGCGCGGAAAGGACTCGGCAGAAGGCGCCAGCCCCACGACGCCCCACCTCGACCCGGACCCCCGTGACCCGCCGCCAGAAAAGTCCGCTCGAGGACATCCTCGGTTCATCGACGGGCAAGGCGGTGGTGCGGGAGGTGCTGCGGGGCATTTTCGGCACCCTCAAGCGGCGCTAGCCTGCCGGGGCGCGCTAGAACGAGAGGGGGATGCCGGCGGAGTAGACCAGCACAATGACGGCCAGTCCCACCAGCACGGTGGTGCCGGCTATCAGCGCGATGCGCACCGGGGTACTGCGTTCGAACCAGTAGCGGCTGCCGGGGTAGGCCTCGAAGAATTCGGCCTCGCTGAGGTGCGTCGGGGGCTCGATCACGGGCCGGCCGATCGCCGCGCAGACCGCCTCGACGTCGGCGGTGTGCCAGAAGTGGCCGCGCATCCGGAACACACAGCGACCGGCGGTGTCGAGGACAACCATCTGGGTACTGAACTCGTTCGGCACGGTGGTGTAAACGTTCACCAGCGCGACACTCTGCACGGAATCCAGGGGGACACTCTGCCGCGGGCTGAAGATTCCATTGCCCTCGATGGCGGTGTCGCTCACGGAGGTGAACACCATGCGCTGGCGTACATCGACAAAAACACAGGCGACGGCGAGGGCGACCTGGGCGGCCAACACCTGCGGCCATACCCCAAGCGGTGCCGTGTACCAATAGAGAACGCCGAAGAGGGGGATGACGGTGACAAAAAACGTCAGCCAGGCCGTGCGGGTCATCTCGTGTTTGGGCCGGATCAACACGGCGCTCGTCACCTTGGCCATGTCAACACCCCCCAATGTTCGGACCTTTCTACCCTAAGGGCAGCGGGCTTGCGCGGGGGCTGGGCCGATACCCCAGTTCTAGGGAATTCCGGCTGGCCAGCAGGGTTCCGCAGGGCAGGCACCACAACATCCCCCAGCATTCGTATTGGACAACGCCGTACGAAAAAACCCGCTCCAACCGGTAGGAGCCGGTCAGAGCGGGTTTTGTTGGCGGAGAATGGGGGATTCGAACCCCCGAGGGCTTGCACCCAACACGCTTTCCAAGCGTGCGCCATAGGCCACTAGGCGAATTCTCCAAGCCGATTCGTGGACCGCTTCGAGCCTTCCAGCCGAACCGGTTCTTCAGAACCATAGAACATCCTACCGGTAGATTGCTGGTAGCTCCGAACACGGCAGTTCGTATGCTTGTAACTGTGCCAACACGAATTTATATCGCCTCAGCCGAAGGTCACACCGGTAAATCCTCAATCGCCCTCGGAGTGCTGGAAACTCTGACCCGCGAAATCGGCCGGGTGGGGGTATTTCGCCCCATCTCCCGTTCGACCACGGAACCCGATTACGTTCTCGAACTCCTCCTGGCACACACCAGCCTCGACCTGCCCTACGAGGACTGCATCGGTGTCAGCTACGACCGGGTACACAGTGACCCGGAGGCGGCTCTCACCGACATCGTTTCCCGCTTCAACGAACTCGAGCGCCAGTGCGACGCCGTGGTCATCATCGGGTCCGATTACACCGACGTCGGCAGCCCAACGGAGCTGTCGTACAACGCCAGGATCGCCGCGAACCTCGGCGCCCCCGTGCTGCTGGTGCTTGGCGGCCGTCGCGCAGACGGCTCCGGTGCCCGCACCCCGGCAGACATGCGCCAGATCGCCGAGCTCACCTCCACCGAGCTGCGCCTCGCCCACGCCAGCCTGCTTGCCGTTATCGTGAACCGCGCCGACCCGGAACGCCTCAGCGAACTTGCCGCCGGCGTCACGGCGTCGTTCGACGACGAGAGCCAGACCGTGCCGGTGTGGTCGATCCCCGAGGACCCGTTCCTCGTTGCCCCCACCGTGGCAGCGGTGCTGGCATCCACCGACTCGACCATGGTCTCGGGGGACCCGGCGCTGCTGGAAAGGGAAGCGCTCGGAACCGTCATCGCGGCCATGTCGCTCGAGAACGTGTTGCCTCGCCTCACCGAGGGCGCCGTTGTGGTGGTGCCGGGTGACCGGTCAGACGTGATCGTGGCGACCCTGCTCGCCCACAGCTCGGAGACCTTCCCGTCACTGGCCGGCATCATCCTGAACGGTGGCATTGCGCTGCCCCCGCAGATCGAACGGCTCGTCTCTGGCCTGCAGTCGACCCTGCCGATCGCCACCAGCCCCCTCGGCACCTACGAGACCGCGCTGCGCATCACCCAGACCCGTGGCCGCCTCGCCGCCGACTCGCAGCGCAAGTACGACACCGCGCGAGCCCTGTTCGACAACAACGTCAATGGCGCGGCGCTGCTGCGCCTGCTGCAGGTGAACCCGTCGAGTGTTGTCACCCCGCTGATGTTCGAATACAACCTGCTTGAGAAGGCAAGGAACAGCCAGAAGCACATTGTGCTGCCGGAGGGGGAGGACGACCGCATCCTGCGCGCCGCGAGCTCCCTGTTGGCCCGCAAGGTGGCGAAACTCACCATCCTCGGCGACGAATCGGCTATCCGTGCCCGCGGTGCCGAGCTCGGACTCGACCTCAGCGAGGCCGCCATCATCAGCCCCTTCGACGAGGTGCTGCGTGAGCGTTTCGCCGAGGAGTACGCCCGCGTGCGTTCCCACAAGGGCATGACGGTGCTGCAGGCGATGGACACCGTCACCGATGTGTCCTACTTCGGCACGATGATGGTGCACCTCGGCCTCGCCGACGGGATGGTGTCAGGGGCGACCCACACCACCGCCCACACCATCCGCCCGTCGTTCGAGATCATCAAAACCCGGCCGGGTGTCTCGGTGGTCTCCAGCGTGTTCCTGATGGCACTCGCCGACCGGGTGCTCGTCTACGGCGACTGCGCGGTCAACCCCGATCCCACCGCAGAGCAGCTGGCCGACATCGCCATCTCCTCGTCGGAGACGGCCGTACAGTTCGGCATCGAGCCGCGCGTGGCGATGCTCAGCTACTCCACCGGCACCTCGGGTTCCGGCGCCGACGTGGAAAAGGTACGCACGGCCACCGCGATCGTCACGGAACGCCGCCCCGACCTGCTGGTCGCCGGCCCCATCCAGTACGACGCCGCCGCCGACGCGACCGTCGCCGCCACCAAGATGCCCGACTCGAAGGTGGCCGGGCGGGCGACGGTGTTCATCTTCCCCGACCTGAACACCGGCAACAACACCTACAAGGCCGTCCAGCGCAGCGCCGGCGCCGTGGCGATGGGACCGGTCCTGCAGGGACTGAACAAACCCATCAACGACCTCTCCCGCGGCGCCCTCGTTGGGGACATCATCAACACGGTAGCCATCACCGCGATCCAGGCCGCCGAACCTGCAGCGCCTGAACCCGCAGCGGCCAAACCCGCCGCGTAATACACCGGGCATCCGCGCAGCATCCCCGGTTCCCACCTCATCACCACCCCGGCGGCGGAGACCCCTTCCGCCGCCGGCCCCAACCCACAAGGACCCCGCATGACCCAGATTTTTGTTGTGAACTCCGGCTCGTCATCGATCAAGTACCAGCTGGTCGACCTGGAAAGTGAGAAGGCCGTGCTGAGCGGGCTGGTCGAGCGGATCGGTGAACCAGGATCCGACATCGCCACCCACGAGGACGGGATGCGGTTTGTGCTCGAGCAGCTCGGCAACGACCACGACATCACCGCGGTCGGCCACCGTGTTGTGCACGGCGGGGCCCTGTTCGACTCGGCGACGCTCGTCACCGACGAGGTCGAGGAGCAGATCAGCGAGCTGTCTGCCCTCGCGCCCCTGCACAACCCCGCCAACCTGCTCGGGGTACGTGCGGCACGCGCGGCCATGCCAGACATCCCCCACGTTGTGGTGTTCGACACCGCGTTCCACCAGACTCTGCCCGCCGCCGCTTATACCTACGCGATCGACTCGGCGCTCGCCGAGAAGTACGGTGTACGCCGCTACGGGTTCCACGGCACCTCGCACAAATTCGTCTCCGAGGAGACCGCCAAGTTCCTCGGCCGCCCGCTCAGCGAGCTGAAAACGATCGTCCTGCACCTTGGCAATGGCGCGTCCGTCTCGGCCATCGACGGGGGAGTGTCGATCGAGACCAGCATGGGAATGACGCCGCTGGAGGGCCTTGTGATGGGCACCCGCTCCGGAGACATCGACCCGGCCGCGCTCATCCACCTGCATCGCCAGGCCGGCCTCGGTTTCGACGAGCTGGACGACATGCTGAACCGCAAAAGCGGCCTGCTTGGACTCACCGGCAACGGGGACATGCGCGACGTGCAGGAAGCCGCCTCCAACGGCGACGACGTGGCGGAGGCAGCGCTGGCCGTCTACCGGCACCGCATCCGCCGTTACATCGGCGCATACATCGCCCACCTCGGTGGCGTCGACGCGATCGTGTTCACCGCCGGTGTTGGTGAGAACAACGGCCTGCTGCGTCGCCGCACCCTCGCCGGCCTCGAGTTCCTCGGCATCAACGTCGACAGCGACCGCAACGAGCTGGCTTCCCGCAGCGCCCGCTACATCTCCCCGGAGGGATCTCCCGTGGCCGTGCTGGTAATCCCCACCAACGAGGAGCTGGAGATCGCCCGCCAGACGGCCGCCGCCCTGGCCTAGCAAGCCTGGCCTAGCCGCGTCACCGCGGAGCGGAAACCCCGCAGCGAACAAACACGAAAGGCGCGGTCCCGGCAGGAGTGCCGGGGCCGCGCCTTCCGTTGTATGCCGGAGGGTTACAGCCCAGCGACAGCGTCAGCGAAACTGTTGCTGCCTGAGATAACCTCAAACTGCTTTTTGGCGCCCTGCTCGGCGGGGGTGCTGGCGGTGAGCACGGCGGCGATCAGCGCGGCGACATCGGCGCGGGGAATCTCACCACGCTCGACGGTGTCGCCAGCCATGACCAGGCCCGTGCCGGCGTCGTCGGTGAGGCCGCCCGGGCGCACGATCGTCCAGTCGAGGTCGCGGGCGCGAATGTTGGCGTCCGCCTCGCTCTTGGCGCGCAAATAAATCTGGAACACGTCGTCGGAGTCGGCGTCGTAGTCGTCGGTGCCCATGGCGGAGACGATCACGATGCGGCGAACACCGGCGATCTCGGCGGCGTCGGCCAACATGATGGCCCCGTCGCGGTCGACGGCGAGCTTGCGGGCGGCGTTTCCGTCCGACCCGCCGCCGGCGGCAAACACCACGGCGTCGGCGCCGCTGAGGGAATCCGCGAGGACCCCTGCGGTTGACGATTCAATGTCGAACAGGAGGGGGGATGCTCCCGCCGCCAGTACATCGGCGGTGTGTGCGGGATTGCGGATGATTCCGACAGGCTCGTGGCCAGCATCGGAGAGGAGCTTTTCGAGGATAAGGGCGATCTTGCCGTGTCCACCGGCTATGACGATTCTCATGGGATGAAGTTAAGCACGCCCGCCTTCAGGTAAACTGATCAACGGCTCCTCGCGTGGCGCCATCCAGGCCAACTCCCCCAGGACGGAAACGTAGCAAGGGTAACCGGGCTCTGGCGGGTGCGCGAGGGGTCTTTTACGTTTCCGGGGTGCCTTGTCTGCAGCCTGCCACAACCTCCTGGCATCTCATATATGGGTGAGCGGCGCCGCCTTCTCCCGGTGAAATACCTGCCGAGGGCGCGGCCCGGTGGGCAAGTCCGGAATAATGGAACCGCGACGCACGGGTCAGCGGTTCTCACTGACACTGACCGTCGCCCGGTGGCCCGTAACCACCGTGTTGTGAATCGGGGGAACATGTCTTTTGCCGCAGCGGAGTCCAAAAAGAACGCGATCCAGCGGATGCGCCTCGCTGCCCTCGACCGGCTCAGCCTGATCGACACGCCCGCCGAGGAACGTTTCGACCGCATCACCCGCATCGCGCGCGAGGTGTTCAACGTGCCCGTCGCTGAAATCAACCTGATCGACGACATGCGCCAGTTCACCAAGTCCCCACAGAGCGTCGACGCGTCGCCCAACAGCGACCTCGACAACTCCTTCTGCATCGTCACCATCGAAACCCCGAACCTGCTCGTCGTCCCGGACGCCACCATGGATGAGCGTTTCGCCACGCGCACCACCGTCACCGGGGAGCGCCATATCCGTTTCTACGCCGGCCGCCCGCTGAGCATGGGCGACGATGTGAGGGTCGGCACCCTCTGCCTGGTCGACACCGTTCCGCGCGAGATGAACGAAGTCGAGCAGCAGCTGCTCGACGAAATGGGGCTGTGGGTGGAGCGCGAGCTGCGTGACACCGTCTCAGCGGCTGAGGCCCGCGCGGCGCAGGGTAGCGCTGACTCGGTCCCGATCGACCATGGCGACGCCGTGTTCTCGAACAGCGCCGGGGCGGCTCGCACCGCGGATCTGGACACCCAGCCGGTATTCGAGGTCGTTGGCGCGAGCCTGCCACTGCGCAAGTTCGGCACCGACTTCTTCACCTGGCACAGAACAGACAACTTCATCGAGCTGACCGTCGCCGACGTGATGGGCAAGGGTGCGGCCGCGGCCGAAGTCGCCGCCAACATCCGCGCTGCCTTCGACGCCCCGCACGAGGACGGCGATGTCGCCTCAACCCTGCGCGAAGTCAATGCCGAGATGTCGCACGGACTGCGTCTGACCAGCACCTTCGCCACCTTGCTTCACGCGCGGATCGACCTGGACTCCGGGGTGGTCGACTATGTCGACGCCGGCCACGGGCTCACCCTGATCGTTCGTTCCGACCAGGGTGTCGAGCGCCTCGACTCCACCGGTTTCCCCCTCGGCCTGATGCCGCGCGGCACCTGGGAGGAGCGTTCAACGATCCTGCAACCCGGCGACATCCTGGTGTCCTTCACGGACGGACTGCTCAACCTGTTCGACGGCACCATCGACTCGTTCGACCGGGTTGTTGAACTCGTCCGAGCGTCCTCGACGCCGCAGGAGGTCATCGACCGCGTTGTTGGCCTCAACCGCCGCGGTCGTGCCCGCGACGACCTCACCATCGTCGCCATCTCCTGCACCGCATAACGCTGCGATACAACGCGCCGCCCGCCTCGCCCGCCTCGACCGCTTCGACCACCCCGACCGCGCCGGTGGCGCAGACCTGGCGGCACGTCAGGTGGATGCCTCGGTGCCAGCGGCGGGAAGATCTCCAGGCACCCGTTAACAAGAAATCCGGACTCCGCTAAGCGGAGTCCGGATTTTGCGCTCTAGCTGGTCCTCAGCAGTTGATGCGACCGACGGTCAGCGCCACCGGTTCGTTCACATTGACGGCGGTACCGGCGATCGGAGCCTGGGCCACAACGTTGCCATCGCGGTCCCGCTGGTCGTCCGGCAGCACCTGGCAGGTCGTGGCGGTCACGTTGGTGAAACCACGACCGGAGAGGTCGGCGAGGGCAGCGGTGGCGGGAATGTCACCGTTACCCACCAGGTCGGGAATCGTGCCGAGGGCACCATTGCTGGTGTAGACGGTGACGGTGCTGCCAGCAGCGACAACGGAGCCGCCAGCGGGGGAGGTGTTCGCCGTGGTGCCGGCGGTCGCAGCAGAGTCCGTCACGCCACCGTTGACGACGGTGAACCCGCTGCCCTCAAGGATCGAGGTGGCGGCCTCAAGCGACTGCCCGGTGGTGTCAGGCAGGACCTTACCGGAGCCGGTCATCAGCGATCCGCCGGGCTCGGGGAAGTTCGTTCCGCGGTACGCGGCAACCTTGTCGACGGCCTGGGCGATGGGGCGGAACACGTCGTGCCGCAGGAATCCACCCTGCACACCGCCGGGGGTGAAGTAGCGGCGCATTGCATAGTCGCCGGAGATGTTACCCACCCAGACAGCGGTGGCGACGCGGGTGGAAGCACCAACGACCCAGGTGTGCTTGGAATCATCGGTGGTACCGGTCTTGCCGATGTACTCGACACCGTCGTTCGGGTTGGAGCGGGTAGCCGTTCCGCCGGCGATCATAACCTTGGCCATGGCGAAGGCGGCGGTGTTGGCGACCTCGGGCTCGAGCTGCTTCGTGCAGTCCTGGGTCTGTCCGGGCAGTTCGGCGCCGTCCGGGCCGATCAGCTTGTCGACGGCGATGGCCTTGCAGTACACACCGCCGTTGGCGATGGACGCGTACGCGGCCGCCATGGTCAGTGGGGCGATCTCGTTGGTTCCGAGGACGGAGGCCGGGGTCATGCCTAACTCGCCGCCGTCTGCGCGGTGTACACCAATGGATTCGGCGGTCTCCTTGATGCCGCACAGGTCCAGCTGCAACGCCATGGAGATGAACGCACCGTTGACAGATTTCTGCACACCGGTCGCGACGGTCATCGGGCCGGACAGGCCATCGTCGTTTTTGAACTGGTACGGCTTGCCCACCACCTGGGACGGGTCACAGGTGTTGGTGAACTGGCTTTGCGCGACGGTGCGGGGGGAACCGTCGACGAGTTCGTTGATGCCGTGGCCGTTCTGTAGCCAGTTCAGCAGCGTGAAGACCTTGTAGGTGGAGCCGGGCTGGAAACCGCTGGACCCGCCGTAGTCGCGGTCGGTACTGAAGTTCACCGCGGTGGTCGTCGGGTCGTCATCGCCGGTGTTGTCGTAGGTTTTGTTCTGCGCCATCGTCAGGATGCGACCGGTGTTGACCTCGACCGACACGGCCGCTGATCCCAGCTGCAGGGCGGTGGTGTTGTTCGGCACCGTCGCCCACACCGCGTTCTGCGCCGCGACCTGCAAACCCATGTCCAGGGTCGTGTAGACGTCGTAACCACCGCGACGCCAGCTCGTGGCCCGCTCGGTGGCGTCAGCGCCGAGGGCGGGGAGGTCCTTGATCAGGTTGGTGATGTAGTCACAGAAGTAACGGGTGTAGTTGTTGGCCACCAGGCACCCGTTGGATGGCGGGGTCAATACCAGGGTGGTTTCGTTCAGCGGGGTGGCGATGGCCTCGTTGTACTGCTCGGTGGTGAGTTTGCCATCGCCGACCATAAAGCCGAGGATCACGTCTCGGCGTTCGGTGTTGGCTGGCCAGTTCGCCGGATCCGCCGGTTGCAGGGCCGAGGGCTCCTGCACGATCGCGATCAGGGTCGCGGCCTGGGCCGGGGTGAGGGCGGCTGCTGTGGTGTTGTAGTAGCGCTGGGCGGCGGCCTCGATGCCGTAGGTGGCCTGGCCGTAGTTGGCGATGTTGAGGTAAGCGAGGAGGATTTCCTGCTTGGTGTATTCCTTCTCCAGCGAGATCGCCAGCTTCATCTCGCGCAGCTTCCGCTCGAGGGAGTCGTCGATGGCCTCGGTGTAGGCCGCTTGCTGCTCTTCCAAGGTTGGCAGCTCCAGGGCCGCCTGTATGAAGGTGTTCTTCACGTACTGCTGGGTGATGGTGGTGG
>JAODAO010000270.1 GCA_025463465.1 Glaciihabitans sp.
CCGTGCTGACCCAGGGCCGGGCCGATGGGCGGGGCGGGGTTGGCGGCGCCGGCCTTGATCTGAAGCTTAATCAGACCTGTGACCTTCTTCTTCGGTGCCATGTTACTTCCTTCTTTTAGGTGTCGAGTGTGTCGAGAAACCTCGGCGCACTCTCCCGTTGACCCGGCGATTCCGGATCACGGTGGTATGTGAGTAGTGCCGTACTGCTGGTGGCGCCGATGGCGCCGCCGCAGCGGGTACTAGAGCTTGGTGACCTGGTCGAAGCTGAGCTCGACCGGGGTCTCGCGCTCGAAGAGCGATACCAGCACGGTGAGCTTGCCGCTCTCGGGCTTGATCTCGCTGATCGAACCGGGGAGGCCAGCGAACGACCCCTCCTTGATGGTGATCGTCTCGCCAATTTCGAAGTCGACCTCGGCAGGGATAACGCGAACGGGCGTCTTACCCTTCCCGCCGCCAGCCTTGGAAACGGGAACTTCCACGATCTGCACCAACGACTTGAGCATCGAGAAAGCTTCCTCGAAACGCAGCGGCGTGGGGTTGTGGGAGTTACCGACGAATCCGGTGACACCGGGGGTGTGGCGCACGACAGACCAGCTGTCCTCGTTGAGGTCCATCAGGACGAGCACGTATCCGGGGATACGCACGCGGTTGACCAGCTTGCGCTGCCCGTTCTTGATTTCAACGACGTCTTCCATCGGCACCTCGACCTGGAAGACGAAGTCCTCCATGGCCATCGAGACGCGACGGTTTTCAATGTTCTGCTTGACGCGCTTTTCGAAACCGGCGTAGGAGTGGATGACGTACCACTTGCCCGGCTTGAGGCGAAGTTCGGCGCGGAATGCCTCGTACGGGTCAACCTCTGCAGGCTCGACGGGCTCGCCGTCCTCGCCAAGCTCGGGTCCGTCGTACGGGGTGACCTCGGGCTCTTCGAGCGCCTCTTCTTCGGCTTCGATGTCTGCCTCGTCGTCGGTGGCCGCGACGGAAGCGTCTGCTTCATCAACGGAGTCGATCTCGAGCGCGTCGTCAACGATGGCGTCGGCTTCCGGGTCGATTGCGGCGTCGAGGGCCTCCAGAAGGCCAGCGAGGTCGCCCTCATCTTCGTCCTCGTCGTCTACGACGTGGATGGCCTCATGCTCAGCGGAGTCGACCGAAGCTTCCTCGGCGGCAAGGGTGTTCCCTTCCTGGGCCTCGTCATCCTCGGAGGACTGCTCAGCAGCCGTAGCGAGGTCGATATCCTGGCGGTCAGACTCAGACACGGGATCTCATTCCATTTCTTTGTTACGAATCAGGGCATACGCCCAGTGAAGATTTTGGTTGGCGTCGCGCCAGGGGCGCATCGTCGTTTTGTGCTTGTGCGTGGACATCCCGGCGGCAGCGCCAACCGGGAAACCTACGCTCCCGCCCGAACTAACCGACGAGGGGTCCATCGCCGAAGACCCAGCCAACAAGGTTGCCGAATCCGAGGTCGAGCACAGAAACCAGGACCATCATGATGACAACGAAGATGAGGACAACACCGGTGTAGCTGACCAACTCCTTGCGGGTCGGTGTCACCACCTTGCGCAGTTCGTTGATGACCTGGCGGAGGAAGATAACCAGGCGCGAGAAGGGACTGCGCCGATCGGCACGTTCCTTGCGGGCGTTCGCGACGATGTCCTCGCTGGGTTCGTCGATCACTTTCCTGGCCACACTCACTACCTTTCGTGTCCGTGGAGCGACACCTGGTTAAGCCACTGTCCGTTCAGAACTGCTGCATCACGCCGGAGCGCTACTCCCACCGTACTTACTGCACGGTGATCGCGGCACTCTGTTCATCACATTGTTCATCGCACCTAATCGTGCAGTGCTTATCACGCCGTGCCGAACTGGCCCGATCCTCACGGGACCGAACTCAGATCAACATCGCAGGGCGGACAGGACTCGAACCTGCAACCTGCGGTTTTGGAGACCGCTGCTCTACCAATTGAGCCACCACCCTAAACAATCGAAATCTACGACGCTCTCCGTGAAGAACCCTAGTTCCGGGCATGGAAAAGCTTAGGCAGATTTCAACTACCTCAATGAGTGTACGGCATGAGAGGCCAGACAAAAAGTTTTGCCAATTCACCCCCCGCGCTGTAACCCCGCGACGCAGACCGCCGCCTACTTTAAGATGGGACCGTGGTTACTCAACTTCCCCGTCTTTCCCGGCGTATTGGCGCCATCGCAGAATCCGCGACCCTCAAGGTCGACGGCAAAGCCAAGGCCCTCCAGGCTGAGGGACGGCCGGTGATCAGCTACGCCGCCGGCGAGCCAGACTTCGCCACGCCCTCCCACATCGTGGAGGTGGCGTCCGCGGCGGCCCACGATCCGAAGAACCACCGCTACACCCCGGCCGTCGGCCTGCCGGAACTGCGCACCGCCATCGCCGCCAAGACGCTCCGCGACAGCGGGCTCGAGGTTGGCATCAACCAGATCATCGTGACCAACGGTGGCAAGCAGGCCGTGTACCAGGCCTTCGCCGCGCTCCTCGACGACGGCGACGAGGTGCTGCTGCCCGCACCGTACTGGACCACCTACCCCGAGGCCATCAAGCTTGCCGGCGGGGTTCCCGTTGAAGTTTTCGCCGGGTCAGACCAGAACTACCTGGTTACGGTCGAACAGCTGGAAGCCGCCCGCACCCCCCGCACCAAGGTGTTGCTGTTCGTCTCCCCGTCCAACCCCACCGGCGCCGTGTACTCCCCCGAGCAGACCACCGCTATTGGCCAGTGGGCCGAGGACAACGGCCTCTGGGTCATCAGTGATGAGATCTATCAGAACCTCACTTACTCGGCGCTTTCCGAGCCCGTTGGCACTCCCGGCGAGCGCGCACTGTCCATCGTCGAGGCGGTCCCGGCGCTGGCCGACCGCACGATCCTGGTGAACGGTGTCGCCAAGACCTACGCGATGACCGGATGGCGGGTCGGCTGGATGGTCGGGCCGGTAGACGTCATCAAAGGTGCGGCGAACCTGCAGTCGCACCTGTCTTCCAACGTGTCGAACATCTCGCAGCGGGCCGCCATCGCCGCCCTGACGGGTCCGCAGGACGCCGTTGAGGAGATGCGCCAGGCCTTCGACCGACGCCGCCGCGTCATCGTCGACGAATTGAACAAAATCGACGGTGTCACCTGCCCCACCCCGGAGGGCGCCTTCTACGTGTACCCCGATGTCACCGGGCTGTTGAACCGCGAGTGGGACGGTGTCACCCCCACCACGTCCCTCTAACTCGACGACCTCATCCTCGAGAAGGCCGAGGTCGACGCGGTTCCCGGCGAGGCGTTCGGGCCGAGCGGTTACCTCCGCCTTAGCTACGCCCTCGGCGACGCTCCCCTGCTCGAGGGCATCCAGCGCCTGCAGCGCCTGTTCGCGTAGTCCCTCCGGGATAGGCCGTGGGCCCGGTGATCACTCCAGGGTGGTCACCGGGCCCACTCTCGTGTGCAGGGGGATGTTTGGACGTCGGTTTCAGAGAAGCTTGCGAGCGGTCGCCCACGCGGTGAGTTCGTGGCGGGATGACAGCTGCAGTTTCCGCAGCACGGCCGAGACATGGCTTTCCACGGTTTTGATGGAGATGAACAGCTCGGCGGCCACCTCCTTGTAGGCGTAACCCCTGGCGATCAGGCGCATCACCTCACGCTCCCGCGCTGACAGCCGGTCGAGTTCCTCACTCGTTTCCGCCTGTTCGCCGGCAACGGCGCCAAAGGCGTCAAGCACAAACCCGGCCAGGCGGGGCGAGAAGACGGCGTCCCCACCGGCGACAGCGGCGACGGCGGCGCTGACCTCCGCGCCCGAGCTGCCCTTGGTGATGTACCCGCGCGCACCGGCACGGATGACCCCCACTACGTCCTCGGCGGAATCGGAGACGCTCAACGCCAAAAATCGCACGGTCTGCAGGTGAGCGTTGCTGCGGCGGATGACCTCGGCTCCACCCCCGCCGCTACCTCCGGGCAGGTGCACGTCGAGGAGGACGACCTCGGGTTTGAGCTGGTCGATGAGCATCACCGCCTCATCCACCGTCGCCGCCTCGCCGAGGACGTTCACGGCCACGTCGAGGTCGGCACGCAGGCCGGAGCGGAAGATGGAGTGGTCGTCGACGATGAGCACACTAGTCATTGGTTGTCACCTTCACTGGTTGTCACCTTCACTGGTTGTCACCCTCATTGGTTGGCCCTGTCATTCGGTGTTTCCAGGTGCAGATGAACTTCGGTGCCGGTGCCACCAACCCCGGGTCGCACGGTGGCGGAGCCGCCTGCCCGCGCCATCCGGCCGATGATCGACTCCCTGATGCCCAGGCGGTCGGCGGGCAGTTCGTCCAGGTTCACCCCGGGGCCGCGATCACGGATAAACACGTCGCTGGCGCCCGGGGAGGATTCAAGGTACACGGACACGTCCCCGCCCGCGTGGCGGGCGGCGTTCAGCATCGCCTCACGGGCGGCGGCGACCATGGCACTGCTGGCCACCCCCACCGACTCCCCCGCCGTCACCACGTCGATGCGGACGGGATAGTCGAGTTCAACGGCGGCCGCAACGGTCCGCAACTCTGTCGCTAAATCAAGCGCGATCGGGTCGTCCCCGGCGAACAGCCAGTCGCGAAGTTCCCTTTCCTGGGCCCTTGCGATCCTCGCGACCTCGCTGGAGGCCCCGGCACGGTTCTGGATAAGGGCAAGGGTCTGCAGTACGGAGTCGTGCAGGTGGGCGGCGATCTCGGCCCGTTGCTCCTGGCGAACCCTGGCCGAACGTTCCGCCATCAGTTCGCTCCACAGGGTCAGGATTCTCGGCGTCACCAGCACCAGCACCCCCACGATTACCATGGCGACCCCGAGGATGGCGTTGATGGCGCTCGGCCGGGTACCCAAAACGATGACGCCGGCGAACATCAGCAGGGCCACCGAGATTCCCCGGGTGACGAGTCCGTACCGCCGCGAACGGCGCGGGTCGAGCCGGTCGAAGCCGAGGCTCCAGGCCACCGCGCCTCCCGAGGCCACGGTGAGCACCAGCAGGGACTGCGTCGCGATTTGTTCGTTGGTTTGGTTGAGCGTCAGGAAAGCGACGATCACGGCAACAACCGCGACGACAACCAAAACGGCCGCGACCGGTGCACGGTGGATGATGGCGCTGTCGGGTTCGGCGGCCGTTGATTCGTCCGGTCTGTCAGCGTTTGCCGCAGCATCCCGCTTATCGGCCGGAGTCGCGCCGCTGTCCAACGGCACCAGCGCCCACAACCACAGGTAGAACAGGATCCCCGAGCCACCACAGAAGGCGAGGAGCACGAACAGCCAACGCACCCGGCTCAGGCGCCAGGACAGGTGGGTTGCGAGTGCCTCGGTGACACCGCCGAGGGTGGCCCGGCGCGGGCGAACCAGCGGGGGTCGGGGGATGGCGGTGTTCACTATTGAATCCAAGCAGATCGGGGTGGGACCCGGAGTCCTTTCGCCAGGAAGGTAGGGTCAGCTCCGGGTAGACCCCGATAGCCCGACACGGGTGATCCGCGGGAATATCGAACCATGCCAGAGAACACCCCTCCCCCCAGCGACTTCCCCACAGCGGACAGCGCGCAATCGGACAGCGCGCAATCGAGCGCCGCTGCCGGCTCCGAGTCCGGCCCCGAGTCGAACCAGAACAACGGCACCGTCCCCCCGACCGCCCCCACCGGAAACAGGTTCTTCGCCTGGATGCGCGGACTCGACGTCCAGCGCCAGCCCGGCTGGATCGGTGGTGTCTCCGCTGGCATCGCCGTCAGACTCGGAATCGATCCCCTCATCGTGCGCGGCATCTTTGTTGTTGTCGCGGTCCTCGGCGGCCCCGCCCTCCTCCTCTACGCCGCCGCCTGGTTGCTGTTGCCCGATGTCGACGACAAGATCCACCTCGAGGAGCTGTTCCGCGGCAGACTCGAGTCCCCCGTTGTGGGTGTCGGCGTTGTAGTGCTGCTGGCAATGCTGCCGATTACCCAGGGCTTTTGGCTCACGGGCGCGGAGTATTGGGGCGAACCCAGCTGGGGTGCCTCCATCGGGCGAGCAACCTGGACCATCCTCGTGCTGGCGGCCATCGTCGCCTTTGTGGTGTGGATGTCCCGCCGCAGCAATGCGCCAACCGCCGCGTCACCGGCAAAGCCCGGCGCGCCTGCCCCCGGCGGCTACCCGTTCGCCGACGCAGCCCGCGCAACGGCCGCGAATGCGACGGCAGCTTTCACCTCCACCGGCGCAGCCGCCGGCCCCGTCCCGCCGCCCGCACCGGCGGTCGGGGCACCCGCCGAGGAGGTTGCAGCGTGGCGCGAACGGCAGGCGCTGTGGAAGCAGCAGCACAATGCTTTCCGCCAGCAGCAGGCCGGCGAACGGCAGGCCGCGGCACGCGAAGCGCAGGAGAAGGCTCGTGTCGAGCGCAATGCTCGCTACGCAGCAGACCGCGCCCGCCGCGCAAAGACCCGGTCCAACCCGCTCTATACCTTCATCGTTGTGGGGGTTGCCCTCATCGCCGGTGCCGTCGTCGCGCTCACCATGACCGGGTCGGCCGTCGACACCATCACCCAGAACACCCTCGTCCTTTCCCTGGCGGTCACCCTGGCGGTACTCGCACTCGGCATCGTGGTGAACGGCATGCGGGGTAAGCGCGGGGGCGGGTCAACCGCATTCGCCATCGTCGCCCTCATCGTGCTCGTCAGTGTCGCCAGCTTCCCCCGGGGAAACAACATCGCGTTGGTCGCCGACACCACCTTCACCCCGCAGAACTCGCCCGGTAGCCAGACCCAGGACTTCGCGACCGGTTTCGGCGACGTGACCCTCGACCTGAGCGACTACTACTCGGACTCCGACGCGCTCGCAGATACCCCAGGGACCCCCGACCACGTCCAGCTTGTTGTTGGCGCGGGTGAGGTGACCGTCATCCTGCCAGAGGACGAATACCTAACCCTGTCGTCGAATGTCGGTTTCGGTGAAGTCACCGGAAGCAACGCGATCGGCCAGAACAGCGATTACGGCCCGCGGTCGAGCAGCAGCACGATGAGCCTCTCCCCCGAGGGCAAGGGCGACTGGGATTCGCTCGAGCGCTACCTCACCATCGACGTTGAGCTCGGCGCCGGTTCCATCACCGTTATCGACCCATCCGAAGGAGCGCTCCGATGAGCACCGTAGCAACAGAAGACACCAGCACCCGCGCAGTCCGCCCCGGCACCATCGTCTGGGGTGTCGTCCTGCTGGTCATCGCTACCCTCGCGGCGTTGACGACGTTCCTCAGGCCCGTTGACTACACGCCGACGTTCTACATCTGGGCGGTCCTGGCCGTCGGCGGGCTCCTGGTCCTCGCGGGGATCGTTGGCGCCATCGCGCGTGCCGCCACGCGCTCCGCACGTCCCACATCCGCCAAGGAGAAAGCGAATCAGTATCCTCCAACGACGCTCAACGACGCGGACCGCAGGACGACCGCGCTCAATACCACCAATGGCACGGGCGTCACCGATGGAACCGACGGCAGCGACGTGCGGGACCTGTTCAGATAATCCGGTTGCAGTCACAACGCCCTCGGCCACTGTTTTCTGGTGGCCGGGGGCGTTGTATGTGTTGGGGGGGGGTGTGATCGACTATCCGACCGAGTTCAGACCCTGTTGCGCACGTCCTGGTCCCGTCCGTAGACGGCAACCATCACCACGATCACCAGCCCCATGATGACCTGTTGGACGGAGGCGTTGAAGCCGAAGCCGGTGAACACCGTTGTCAGGAGAGTGATGGTCAATGCGCCGATCACGGTTCCGAGATAGCCGCCGCGACCGCCGGTGATCAGCGTCCCGCCAATCACCACCGCACCGATGCTGAGGAACAGGTATTTTTCCCCGACACCGGCGAATGCGGTGCCGGTGAAGCCGAGAAGCAGGATGCCGGCAATGGCGGCGAATACGCTGCTCATCGAGAACGCCCCGATCCACACGGGGACCTTGCGGACCAGGGCCAGCTCAGCGGCGCGCGGCGAATTGCCCATGGCGAACAACATCCGCCCGAAGACAGTGAAGCGCAGCAGCACAACAACGAGTACGGCCAGGACTCCCCAGAACACCACAACGGGCGCTACGGGGATAGGCCCGGTGGTTGCCCCGATGGCGACGAAGGAGGTGAGCCAGGCCGGGCCGCCTCCGGTGGGTAGCCCGTTCGTCCACCACTGGATTGCACCGAGCAGGGCGGTTCCCATGCCGAGCGTCACCAGGAGGGGATGGACGTTGCTGCCCACGGAGATCTGCGCGTTGACCGCACCGAATACCGCGGCGAGGACAAGGACGATTCCTGCGGCCAGAGCAAATGGGACACCATCCCCATACATCTTGGCGACCGCAACGTTCGCGGCCCCCACCACAAAGGGAATCGACAGGTCGATACCACCCAGGATGATCACCATCGTCTGCCCCGCAGCGGCAATACCGAGGAAGGTAGCCAGCAGCAGGACCGCTTTGATCGTTTGCTCGCCCCCGAAGCCGGGTATCCCAAATTTTCCCACCAGGAAGATGATGACGAGCAGCGCGATGCTGATCACCAACGCCGGCGAGCGCCGCACTCCGGCAACAACCGTCATCGTCATGAGCGTGTCATCCTTTTGATCAATTCACCGATTTGTCCGTTCACCGCGACGGCAAGTACGAGGACGAGTCCGTACGCAACCTGCAGCACGAAGGTGGAGACGTTCCAGAACGTCAGGAGATTCTGCAGGAGGAAAATCGTCAGCGCCCCAAGGAGTGCACGCATGATTCCCCCGCGGCCACCAGCGAGGCTGACGCCGCCGAGCGCTGCCGCCGCAATTCCCAAGGTTGTGTAGTTCGCCCCGACGGTGGGGTCAGCCGAGCCGAGCACCGCCGATAGCGAAAGCCCGCCGAGACCTGCGAAGAATCCCCCGAGGGTGAAGGCTCCGACACGGAGGAACTTGACCGAGATACCCGACGTGTAGACGGCACGTTCGTCGCCGCCGTACGCCATCAGGTGTTCGTAGAACGGGACCCGCCGCACCAACCACCACACACCAAGCGCCGCAACGATGGGAACCAGTGACAACGGCCCGGCCAGTGTCCCGAGCCATGCCGGCACTGTCCCACCGGGAGTCGGAGCGATCAACAGGGCCGCCCCGGCGCACACCAGATAGGCGCCCAACGTCGCAACAATCGGTTGGATTCGCACGAATGCGATGACCATTCCGTTGACGAAGCCGATTAGCGCACCGAGTCCCACCGCTACCGGCACCAGGACAAACGGGTTGGTGACGCCCAACCGGGTAGCGACGTGGTAGATGACAACAACGTTTACCAGCCCGATCACCGGACCGGCGGATAGGTCGATTCCACCGTTGCCGAGCAACAAGGTGGGGGTGACGGCGAAGGCCGCCAGGATGATGGGCGCGGCGAAGCCGATGGTGACGGGGAGGTTCGCCGGCCCGAACGTGTTGGGATTGGAGACCAGGTTGAGCACAAGAAGTACGGCGAACAGCGCCGCCCCGAAGATAATGGTGCCGTCGAAGCGACGGTGTGGACGTACCACCGGCAGTGACACCGCCGCGCTACTCATTTTCGACTCCGAACATCGCGCTGAGAATGTTCTGCCTGGTCATCTTCTGCCTGGAGAGGATCGCCTGCACCGACCCGTCCCGGAAAACGACGGTCGAATCCGCCACCATAAGGAGTTCCTCGATCTCACTGGAGAGGAGGACAACGGCGGTGCCGGTGTCAGCGAGCCGCCGGTAGAGGTCGTACATGGCCACCTTGGTCGGATGATCGACTCCCCGGGAGGGATCGTTGAGTAATAGCACCTTCGGGGCGGCCGCAAGCCAACGCGCCAGCAGTACCTTCTGCTGGTTGCCACCGCTCAAGGTTCGAATGGGCGCCCCGGGGGACGCGCACACGATTCCCAGTTCCGCGGCATAGGCGTTGTATTCGGCGCGCACCCG
>JAODAO010000283.1 GCA_025463465.1 Glaciihabitans sp.
AAACTGGTCCATGGCGATGCGGCCGGCCACCCGGTAGCGGCGCCCGTTGATCTCGACCGGCCCGCGCGAGGACGCGTGCCGGGGAACACCGTCGGCGTAGCCGAGGGGGACGAGGGCGAGGGTGGATTCCTCGGTGGTGCGGTACGTGTACCCGTAGGAGACACCGTTGCCGGCGGGAACCCGTTTGACGGAGATGATGCCGGCGCTCAGTTCCATCACGGGGCGCAGGCCCAGCTCGGCGGACGGCCGGTCATCGAACGGTGACAGCCCGTAGACCCCGATGCCGGTGCGGACGAGGTCGAAGCGGGCGGACGGCACACCCAGGGCGCCGGCGGTGGCGGCGAGGTGGCGCAGGTCGATGCTGAGCCCGGCGTTCGCGGCGGCGCCGGTGAGGGCGGTGAAGCGGCGCACCTGTTCGAGGTCCTCCTCCTCCCCCGCGTTGGCGAGGTGGCTGAAGATGCCGCGCACCCGCAGCGCTCCCGTCGCCTGCAGTTCTGCGGCCCTGGCAAACACAGAGCCGCATTCGGATTCCTCGATGCCGTTGCGGCCAAGGCCCGTGTCGACCTTGAGGTGCACAATGGCGGGACCGGACGCCGGGGTGGCTGCCGCAGCGGCGCGTTCCAGCTGCTGGAGGGAACTGATGCCCAGGTCGATGTCGGAGGCGATGGCGGCGCCGAACTCCGTCTCCACTCCGTGCAGCCAGGCCAGCAGTGGGGCCGCGATGCCGGCGGCGCGCAGGCGGAGCGCTTCCGGGATGTCGACGACTCCGAGCCAATCCGCTCCGCCCTCGATCGCCGCCCGGGCGACCTCGACGGATCCATGGCCGTAGCCGTTCGCCTTGACCACGGCCATCAGCGCCGCCGGGGCGGTGGCGCGCTTCAGCGCCTGGATGTTGTGCCGCACGGCGTCCAGGTCGACGCGCGCCTCACGCAGGGGGCGCGGCCCCGTGCTCGAACCGGTCATCTGGCATCCCCCTCGGCAATGACATAAGCGATTGCAATTCCCCCATCGTGCGACATCGACAGGTGCAGCGCCGTGATGCCCCGGGCCGCCGCAATGTCAGCGACGGCGTTGTGCAGCGCGAACGACGGGTTGCGCTGGCCGTCCGAGACGATCTCCATGTCCTGCCAGGTCACCCCGGTCGAATCCCCCAGCGCCTTGATCAGGGCTTCCTTCGCCGCAAACCGACCGGCGAGGGAGCGCAAAGCAAGCACCCGCTCCGCCGGGGTGAAGAGCCGCTCGCGCAGCCCCGGGGTTCGCCCGACGGCTCGCTCGAAACGTGCGAGGTCAACAACGTCGACCCCGATCCCGATGATCACAGCGCCCGCGGTTTTTCGTTATTCGACGGTGACGGACTTGGCCAGGTTGCGGGGCTGGTCAACGTCCAGTCCCTTCGCCATGGCGAGCTCCATGCTGAAGATGTGCAGCGGCACAACGGCCAGCAGCGGCTCGAAGAACGAACCGGCCAGCGGGATGGGGATCACCTGGTCGGCGAAGGGCAGCACGGCGGCATCCCCCTTCTCGGCGATGGCGATGACGCGTGCACCGCGGGCACGGATCTCCTGGATGTTGGAGACGACCTTTTTGTGCAGCGACAGGGGGTCGCGCGGGCTCGGCACCACAACGAACACCACCTGGCCGGCCTCGATCAGCGCGATCGGGCCGTGCTTCAGCTCACCGGCGGCGAAGCCCTCGGCGTGGATGTAGGCGAGCTCCTTGAGCTTCAGCGCACCCTCCATCGCGACCGGGTACCCGACGTGGCGGCCCAGGAAGAGCACCGAGGTGGTGTCTGTCATAAAGTGCGCAAGCTGGCCGATGGACGCGGAGGTCTCGAGGACCTCGGAGATCTTGGCCGGGATGGCGCGAAGCTCGGTGAGCTGGTCGGCGATGTACTCGTCGGTCTGCGACCCACGCACCTTGGCGAGGTGCAGCCCCAGCAGATACAGCGCGGTGATCTGGGCGACGAAGGCCTTGGTGGAGGCGACCGCCACCTCGGGTCCGGCGTGGGTGTAGATGACGGCGTCGGATTCGCGTGGGATGGTGGAGCCCTGGGTGTTGCAGATCGACAGGACGCGGGCGCCATGCTCGACGGCGTACTTGACGGCCATCAGGGTGTCCATGGTCTCGCCGGACTGGCTGATGGAGATGACGAGGGTTTTGTCGTCGATGACCGGGTTGCGGTAGCGGAACTCGTGCGAGAGCTCAACGGTGACGGGAACGCGGGCCCAGTTCTCGATCGCGTACTGCCCGACCTCGGCGGCGTAGGCGGCGGTTCCGCAGCCGACGATGATAACGCGGTTCAGCGACGCCAGGACTTCGGCGTCGAGCACACCGAGTTCGGGGAGGGATACGAGCTCGTTCTGGATGCGGCCGAGCAGGGTGTTGCCAACGGCGATCGGCTCTTCGCTGATCTCCTTGGCCATAAAGCTGGCCCAGCCACCCTTCTCAGCGGCGGAGGCATCCCACGCGACCTCGTACTCCTTGGTCTCGACGGGGACACCATCAAAGTTGGTGACCTCGACGGAGTCCGGGCGGATCGTGACGATCTGGTCCTGGCCGATTTCCATGGCGCGGCGGGTAAATCCGACGAACGCTGCGACGTCGGAGCCGAGGAAGTTCTCGCCGTCGCCGAGGCCGATGACCAGGGGTGAGTTGCGGCGAGCGCCGACCACGACGCCGGGGCTGTCCTTGTGCACGATGAGGAGGGTGAAGGCACCCTCGAGGCGGGCGACAACACGGCGCATGCTCTCGGTGAGGTCACCGGTGGCGCGGTATTCGCGGCCGACCAGCAGAGCGGCGACCTCGGTGTCGGTCTCGCTGTCGAAGA
>JAODAO010000348.1 GCA_025463465.1 Glaciihabitans sp.
GGACGCGGGCCAGCTTGTTGATGACTTCAACCATGTGCACGGGGATACGGATGGTGCGAGCCTGGTCGGCCATGGCTCGGGTGATCGCCTGGCGAATCCACCATGTTGCGTAGGTCGAGAACTTGAAGCCCTTGGTGTAGTCGAACTTCTCGACCGCACGGATCAGGCCGAGGTTGCCCTCCTGGATGAGGTCGAGGAACTGCATGCCTCGACCGGTGTAGCGCTTGGCGAGAGAGACAACCAGGCGGAGGTTCGCACCGAGCAGGTGGCTCTTGGCGCGCTGTCCGTCTTTGGCGACCCACTGGAGTTCGCGACCGAGTGGCGTCTTACGCTCGACGTCGGTCAGCTGGGACAACTTGTCCTCGGCGAACAGGCCAGCTTCGATGCGCATCGCCAGCTCGACCTCTTCAGCAGCGTTCAGCAGGGCGACCTTACCGATCTGCTTCAGGTAGTCCTTGACCGGGTCCGCCGTCGCACCGGTGATAGCGGAGGAGTAGACGGGTACATCGTCCTCGTCGTCAACGATGGACAGCACGAGGGCGCCCTGCGGGAGCACCTCGGCCGGCTTTGTCTTGGAGTCGTCGTCGTCGGTCTCGTCGGTTGCCGCGCCCTTGACCGTCTCGTCAGCGTCGGTGTCGACTATGACCACTTCTGGTTCGCCGTCTTCTTCTGTCTCGTCGTCGCTGGACTTGGTGGCGCGCTTCGCTCGCGCTGGTGCCTTCGCGGCGGCCTTGCGCGCGGTTGCAGCCTTGGCGGGAGCCTTCGCGGGGGCAGCCGACGCGGGGTCTACATTGACCTCCGGCGAATCGCTGTCGGTTGCTTCTGTGGCTGTGGGTGATGCGGTCTTCGTTCGGGTGGCCATTCGAACACCTTTCCGGGATATTAAGGGCGATACATTGCGGGTGCCCCACCGACGGTGGAGCGAGCGCTGTGGCAGATCGTGCACAAATTGCACGACAAGCGCTTTCGGGCAGAACTAAGACCCATGTCAAGTCCAATGTCATGACACCGTGAAGGTGTCGCGAACATCAAAAGACTTGACCGGGTCCTATCTCAATTATTGCACGGTTTGTTTGGTGCTTTCGCCAGGACGCCGTCTCCACAACGCCTGTGCGAACCGTAACTCTTCCGGCAACCCGACGACCCCGGGTGTGATCCCCTTCGTCAGCCGCGTCGCCTGCGCCACGCTCTAAACAGTGCAACCCAGATTGGGGCCACTTGTATTCCATCCTCTTCGTGCATCCTGCGCCGCGTCTGGCGTCGCGCGCGGACCAGGAAGATCACGCCGGTACCCACCACAACATATTGGACGAGGAACGCGATTCGGAATGAGTCAAGGGAATACAGCTGCGCCGACTCCCCCGTGCCACCGGCGGCGTTGTCGAGGAGGTCGAGGATCGCTCCAATGAGAAACATCATCACAAACGAAGCGAGGAACCCTCCGACGTTTGTGATGCCGGAGGCGGAGCCCTGGCTGCGACGAGGGTTGAAGGTCCTGGCGAAGTCGAGCCCGATCATGGACCCCGGCCCACCGATGCCAAGGGCGATGACCAACAGCACGATGGTCCACACCGGCGGTTGCCCCGGCCAGACGAGGACGAGGGTCCACGCTATCGCCAGCAGGCCAACCGTGCCGAAAACCACGTTGCTGCGGCGACCGGGAAAACGACCGGCAAGGATACCGAAAATGGGGCCAGCCACGACGGTTGCCCCAACGATCATGGTGAGGAATAGGGAGGCTGTGGTCGGCCCATAACCGAGACCCACCGACAGGAGCGGGAAACCCCACAACAGGGTGAATACCGTGCCAGAGGACTGGGTGACGAAGTGCGACCAGAAACCCAGGCGGGTGCCGGGTCGGGCGAGGCTCTCGCGAATCTGGCCGACCACCGACTGCGCCTCGGTGACGACATCCAACGACTGGGTCTGCGGTGGTGAACCGTTTCGCACCACGGCCAGTACAAGAACCAGGGCGACGAGGGATGCGCCGGAAGCGGCGGCAAACGCCGGGGTCCAGCCCGCAGCGTGGAGCAGGAGCGACAGGGGCACCGCCGACAGGACCTGGCCGAGAGTACCGAGGGTGCCGAGCAACTGGGACACCAGGGGCAACGTGCGTCCGGAGAACCAGTTGGACAGCAGACGCATCACGGAGATGAAGGTCATCGCGTCACCCGCACCAACCAGGACGCGACCGACAATCGCGACGGAGATGTGGGGAGCGAACGCGAGGGTTGCCTGGCCGATCACCATAAGCAGCGCCCCAAGGGCGATGAGGCGACGCGGTCCGACCCGATCAAGAATGATGCCGACGGGGATCTGCAAACCCGCGTAGACGATCAGTTGCACAACCGCGAGGCTTGAAAGAACGGCCGCGGAGACCTGGAAGCGGTCAGTGGCATCGACCCCGGCGACACCCAGCGAGGTGCGCTGGAGGATCGCCATTACGTAGGCGAAACTGCTCGCCCCGAATATAAGCCACGACCGTTTGGAATTCACTGCCCCAAATTTACAGCAGCTCCGTGGTCATGACGATGCGGACCGCGAATCGATACCTCAGCGTTTAACTATCCGGCTCGGCTGTCAGCCACAGAAGCGGACTAGGAGGACTTGGGGTCGTCGTCCCTGCGGATCGCGAGGAAGTTCTCCAGCTCGGCCGCAATGGCGTCCGCCGTGGGCAACTCCCCGTCCTCATCCATCAGTGGAGACCGGATCGGGTTGTCGAGCATGTAGTTGTCGTGGCGCTCTTCAAGGGTGCCCACCAGTCGAGCCAACTCGGCGTTATTCGAAACCTGGTCGTCGATTTTCCCCACAAAATCACGGCCCTGCTCGCGCAGCTGGTCGGTGGGGAAGATCAGCCCGGTCGCCGCGCTGATGCTCTCAAGGGCCGTGACTGCCGCCGTCGGGTATTCCGTGTCCGCGAGGTAATGCGGAATAAGAAGGACAAACCCGGCGGTGGGGTGACCAAGATGCTGCAGTTTGAACTCGACGAGGTGAAGAACATTCGCCGGCACCTGGGTGCGCGGCTTCCAGATCGACATCGACTCGATCAGCTCTGCGCGGTTTCCGCTGACGGTGACACCGATTGGCCGCGTGTGCGGAACAGGCATCGGAATCGAGTGCACCCAGGTTGTGGTCTTGACCTGGTACTTGTCGATCAGTTGGACGACGGCTGCGGAGAATCGCTCCCACTGGAAATCGGGCTCATACCCGGTGAGCAGGAGGAACTGCTGGCCGAGTTCGTCATGCATGAGGTACAGGTTTAAGGTGGCCGGGCGGTAGTCGGTGAGATGATCCTGGTCGAAATGGATTATCGGACGCCGTGCGCGGTAGTCGAGGAGCGCATCGCTGTCGAATTCGACGACGGTGCTGTGGTCCATCGTCTCCAGCAGGTATTCGCTGAACTGGGTCACGGCGGAACCCGCGTCGGCGAACCCCGTCAGCCCCGCGACAAGGTGCAGGCCAGCCGGCACCTCTGTCACATCAGAGGTGAGGTCGTACAGGCCCGCCGGATCTCGCATCCCACAACTCTAATAGCGCCGGTGCGCCAACAACCGGCCGTTGGCGCGGCTGCGGTGGTGCCGAGAGCGAACAGGACCCCAGACGGTCGATAACATTGCGGGATGACTGTCCCCGCCCTTCACGTAAGCTCCGAGTCCCCCTTCACGATCACCGCCGACATCCTGGTGATCGGAGTCCTCAAATCCGAGAACGGTCCTCAGCTTCTGAGCGACGATGCCCGTCTCGATGACATCAAGGCCAGCCTGAAAGCGATCGGCGTCACCGGCGGGCAGGACGAGGTTCGCCGTTTGCCCTTCACCGGCACCGCCGCTGGCAGCATCGCCCTCGTCGGTCTCGGCACCTCCCAGACAGCTGAGGACCTTCGCTATGCCGCGGGAACGGTCGCTCGCCAGCTGCGTGGAATCGACTCACTGGCTTTCGCCCTTCCCGTTGCCTCCGACGAGGATCTCCTCGCCGTCCTCGAAGGTGCCGCTATGGGTGCGTACGGATACACCGCGTACCGCTCGGCCTCCCTCGCGTCAACCAAAGCCCCGGCATCCACCATCACCGTTGTTGGTTCGTCGTCCCGCTCCCACGAACTTGCCGAGCGCGCCACCATCACCGCCACCGCCATTCACACCGTGCGCGACCTCGTCAACGCCCCGCCGTCCGACCTCTACCCGGAGACCCTCGCGCAGGCGTCCGTTGACCTCTCCGAAGGTGTCGACGTTGACGTCGAGATCCTGCGCGAGGCCGAACTCGCTGCCGGCGGTTTCGGCGGCATCCTCGGTGTTGGAGTCGGCTCAAGCCGCGGACCCCGCATGGTCAAGGTGACCTACTCCCCCGCAGGCGCCGAACGCCACCTCGCCCTGGTCGGCAAGGGCATCACCTTCGACTCCGGCGGACTTTCCCTCAAGCCCGCCGGCTCGATGATCGGCATGAAGTACGACATGACGGGTGCCGCAACCGTTCTCGCCGTCACGCTCGCCGCGGCGCAGCTCAAGCTGAACCTCCGTGTGACGGCATGGCTGTGCATTGCGGAGAACATGCCGTCCGGAACCGCAGCTCGTCCCAACGACGTGATGCGTATCCGCGGTGGCAAAACTGTTGAGGTGCTCAACACCGACGCTGAGGGCCGCCTGGTCCTCGCCGACGGTATCGTCGCGGCAAGCGAGGAAAACCCCGACGCCATCATCGACGTTGCTACCCTCACCGGCGCTCAGGTGGTCGCGCTCGGTAACCGTTATGTTGCGGCCATGGGTGATGACACCCTCGTCGGCCAGGTTGTTGCGACGGCCACCCGCGTCGGCGAGACGATGTGGCCAATGCCGCTGCCGGCCTACCTGCGCCCCCTCCTGAACTCCGACGTAGCCGACATCGCCAACATCAAGGCGGGCAACACCGCGAGCGGGATGCTTCTCGCCGGCGTGTTCCTGAAGGACTTCGTCGGTACAACCGGCGAGGGAGAGTCAGAGCGTACGATCCCCTGGGCCCACCTCGACATCGCTGGCCCGTCTGAGAACGCTG
>JAODAO010000371.1 GCA_025463465.1 Glaciihabitans sp.
AACGCGGGCCTTGTCGGCGGCGATGAAGCCGTCCTCCAGCTCGATGCCGTTCATCAGCTCACGCATGGTGGTGGATGCCACCTCGCCGCTGACCTTGGCGATGTAGGTCTTCGAGACGCCGAAGGACGGGTGGGCAAGAACGTGGGCGAGTTCACCGTCGTTGGTGAGCAGCAGCAGTCCGCTGGTCTGGGTGTCGAGGCGGCCGACGTTGAACAGGCGCTCCTCGTAGCGCGCCGTCCAGCGGTAGAGGTCGGCGCGGCCGTTCTCGTCGGCGAGGGAGCTGACAATACCAACCGGCTTGTTCAGCATGAGGTAACGCTTACTGACGTCGAGTTGCACGGCGGTTCCGTCGACGGCGATCAGGTCGACGTCGGCGTTCACCCGACGACCGAGCTCTGTCACGATTTTTCCGTTGACCGTCACGCGGCCCTGGGCAATCATGTCCTCGGACACGCGGCGGCTCGCCACACCAGCTGCGGCCATCACCTTTTGCAGGCGTTCGCCCTCGTCACTAGGGGAAATCATCGAATCCGTCCGTTCCATCATCAAGCAGGGGAGAAATATGGGGCAACTCGCCAATCGAGTTGAGTCCGAGCTGGGTAAGCAGCACATCGGTGGTGGCGTAGTGGATCGCGCCGGTCTCGCTGTCGGTATAGGCCTCGGTGATCAGCCCACGGCCGAGCAACGTGCGCACCACCGAGTCGACATTCACCGCGCGGATCGCGGCGATCGAGGCCCGCGAGATGGGCTGCTTGTAGGCGATGACCGCGAGGGTCTCCAGCGCCGCCTGTGACAGTTTGGTCGGATTTTGGGTAAGAACAAAATCGCGGGCGACCTCGTCGAATTCACTTCGCACGTATATTCGCCACCCGCCGGCGACCTCACGCAGCTGGAATCCGCGCTTGATCGTGCCGTCAACACCGTCGAAATCGGCCACCAGCCTGGCCACGCCCTTTCGCACGGCCGAGACCGGAACGCTCAGCGCGCTGGCCATTGACACCAGCGACTGCGGTTCGTCCGAGACCATCAAAATCGCCTCGAGCGCACGGTCAAGCTCGATCGGCGCATGGGGCTGGGGAGCGGGCAGGGTACTGATGATTGCGCCGACGCTTGCCGCAGCGGAGGTGGATGTCTGGCTGCCCGTCACGTCTACTCCCCCGGTCAGATCGTTACCGGTCAGATCGTTACTGGTCATAGTCTGCCCCCAGGGCGGCCAGGCTGTCATCCGACCAGAACTCCGCCGTCCAGGTCAGCAGCAGTTCGCCCAACGGCTCAGGCTGGTCGAAGGCGAGGGCGCCGTGCCGGTAGAGCTCAAGCACGGCGAGGAACCGGGCGATCACAATGCCCTTTGCATCGGCCCCGACAATCAACTCACGGAAGGTGAGGGTGTCGCTTTGCCGTAGCAACGCGACCACGATGGCGGCCTGCTCGCGGATGGACACCAGCGGGGCGTGCAGGTGCGACAGGCCCACCGTGGGGATCTCCCGCGGGGTGAGCGCAAAAGCGGCCAGTGCGGCGAAGTCGGCGGCGTTCAGTGTCCAGACCAGCTCCGGGGCGGTCTCCCGGTATTTCTCCTCCAGCCGCACCGAGCGAAAACGGCGGGTGGATTCGACCTCAAGCTGCCCGGCGAACCAGGACGCTGCCTGTTTGAACGCCCGGTATTGCAGCAGGCGGGCGAAAAGCAGGTCGCGGGCTTCGAGCAGTGCTACATCCTCGGCATCCACCAGTTCGCCCTGGGGCAGCAGCCCCGCAACCTTCAGGTCGAGCAGGGTCGCCGCAACAACCAGGAACTCGGTGGCCTGGTCGAGTTCCTTCGCGGATTCAAGCCCACGCAGGTAGGAGATGAACTCGTCGGTGACCTTGCTGAGCGAGATCTCGGTGATGTCCATCTCATGTTTGGAGATGAGGCTCAGCAGCAGGTCGAACGGCCCGTTGAAGTTGCTGAGGGAAACGGAGAAGCCGGTGGCCTCTGCCGGGTCGAGCGCAGTTGCGCCCCTAGGCGACTGCGCCACGCGAGATCAGCTCTCGGGCCAGCTGCCGGTACGCCAGGGAGGCGGGATGATCGGGCGCATACGTGGTGATCGGGATGCCTGAGATGCTCGCGTCCGGGAACTTCACGGTGCGGCCGATCACGGTCTCCAGCACACTGTCGCCGAAGGCGTCGACCACACGCTCGAGAACCTCGCGGGAGTGCAGGGTGCGGGAGTCGTACATGGTCGGCAGGATGCCGTCGAGCATAATCGCCGGGTTCAGGCGGTCGCGCACCTTGTCGACGGTTTCCACCAGGAGGGCCACACCGCGCAGGGCGAAGAACTCGCACTCCAACGGGATGAGCACACCGTGGGCGGCCGTCAGCGCGTTGATGGTGAGCAGGCCGAGCGAGGGCTGGCAGTCGATCAGGATGACGTCGTAGTCGTTGACGACCTGGCGAAGCACCCGGGCGAGGATCTGCTCGCGGGCGACCTCGTTCACGAGGTGAACCTCGGCCGCGGACAGGTCGATGTTTGCCGGGATCAGGTCGAGCCCACGAACGTTGGTCTGCACGATCGCGGCGGCGGTGTCCTTTGAGGTGCCGAGCAGCAGGTCGTAGATGGTGGTCAGCTCGTGGGTATTGATACCAAGACCGGCGGACAGGGCGCCCTGCGGGTCGAAGTCGATAGCCAACACTCGGCGACCGTAGCCGGCAAGGGTCGCACCGAGGCTGATGGTGGTCGTCGTTTTGCCGACACCGCCCTTCTGGTTGCAGAGGGCAATGATGCGCGCGGGGCCGTGATTTTTCAGGCGCTCCGGGATGGGAAACGGCCGAAGGGGCCGGCCCGTCGGACCGAGCTTCGGGGTTTCAAGGCCGGCAAGTTCGCCGCCCTCAGTTTTCTTGGCCGTCACTGACGTTGCTCCCGTTCCGCCCAACCACGATTCGGCCGGGTGTTTCCACTGTACTGGCAGTTTCTGGCGACCCGAGGCATTGAGAGGGCGGTTCACCACCTGCAACAGCATTTATCCTGCCATCCGGTGTGACTAGCTGCGGCGTGCCCAATTCGCCGAGAGCAGGGGGATGCTCGGCTGGGCAATCAGCGGGCCCGCGGGTGCGCCGTGGTGTACATGTCGCGCAGGCTGTCCGCGGTGACCTGCGTGTAGATCTG
>JAODAO010000372.1 GCA_025463465.1 Glaciihabitans sp.
ACACCAACTATTTGCTGCTCGGCCTGATCATCGAAAAGCTGGAGGCCAAATCGCTTGGGGACGTTTTCCAGGACCGGTTTTTCGGCCCCCTCGGGATGACCGAAACATCTTTCCCCGACGCGTTGGACGCGAGCCTGCCGGAACCTCACCCCCTTGGTTACATGTTCGGCACCAACACCGGCACCATCGAGACGGCGAAGTTGACCGAGGCGGAGTTGGCCGAGATCGCCGCTGGAACCCTCACACCCAACAACTACACCACTGTGAATCCGTCCTGGGCGGGGGCGGCCGGTGCCGCGATTTCCACCGCCAATGACATGGTCACGTGGGCGCAGGCGCTGGCCGGTGATGCGCTACTCAGCCCGGAACTGCAGTCGGAACGGATGCTGTCGACGAAGCCCCGTGCAGAGCCACCGGTGCCGGGCGATGCGCAATACGGGCTCGGCATCGCCAGGTTCGGCCAGATGTACGGGCACACCGGTGAGCTGCCCGGCTTCAGCAGCTTCGTGGGCAACGACCCGGTGAACGACGTGACCCTGGTGGTGTGGACGAACCTGGCACCAACACCATTCGGCAGCGATCCCGCCGCCATCATCGCCAGGAAGCTCCTCGATCGGGTGTACGCGCCCGGGGTGGTTCCCGCCAACTGACCGGGAACCGACATCCACCTTTGCTAACTTTGGGTGTTGTTCCCGCGCCGCCGTGTGGGCCAACCGAGTGCACACACCGGGGAGGGCGCATCATGATGTTCGCCGATGAGACGAATCCGCCGACGGACGGCGCTGCCGATCGTGATATGCGCGTAGTGGTGCACCGCCCGATCTCCGGCAAACTGCGGCTGTTTGTACCGGAACACACCGAAATGCGGCAGTGGCTGAGCGACGCAACCGGCGTCGCACACCCACGCCTGTGGCGCGAGATCAGCTCACCGGCGCACTGGGTCGTTGCCCGCCAATACCTGGCAGAGATGACCTACGCCCTCGTGGAAAGGTTTCCCGAGGTGGAACTAGTGATGGACTACTCCCGCATCCAAAAATGTGGGGAAGGTTGCCAGAACTCACAGAAGAAGGAGTGCACCTGCTCCTGCCTAGGCCGCACCCACGGCGGTCCGAGCCGACTGAACTTTCTCGACATCGAGCAAACCCGCCCGGTGGGCAGCCGCATCCTGCGGGTGACCCGCGTGCTCCGGCAGGCTGAACTCGACCCGGCGAGCATCTCCCGCGGGGTCTGGTGAGACGAGACCGCTGAAGCCAGTCGCCTGGCCTCAGTCCGCGGCGGGAAGCCCGGCGAGGGACCGCACCGCCGCCACGGCGACGGCGATGGGGATACGTTCCTGCTCGACCCGGCGCACCCGGCTCCACTCCGGGTCGGTCAGCAGGTCGTAGAGTTCGCTCTCGCGCCGGGTCAGCATGGGCAGGTCCTTGGCCGGGACGTGTGTGAGCTCCCTGCCTTTGTCGTCGGTGCGTGCGCCAAAACGCTCGTAGTTCTCGAAGGTGCGCAGGTCCATCAGAATCGTGTCCATCGCCATACCGGCACTGCGAAACTGGTTCACAATCTCGAAGCCCGCGGTGTCCATGTCGCCCCAGTAGATAACGTCCGTCGCCTCGGCGATCCAGTCGATGCCGGGGATCGCCGTCGCGCCGGTGAACCCTGCACCCTCGACCACAATGGCCCCGGGCAGAGGGGGGAAGTGCAGCGCGCTGTCTTTGTTCTCGGTGATCACCACGATCTCGGGCAGGTACGGCGGAAACATGGTGTCCCCCACCGTCACCGAGTCGTGCTGCCGGGCGCCGGTGGCGAGGTAGTCGGGGTCGAGGTAGCGAAAATGGATTCGTGCGGGATGTGTGGTCGCCAGCTCCAGCGAGGCCACCCCGGCCAATGCGGCCACCAGTGGGCGCCGGGTGTTCAGCCATTTCGCGTGCAGTCCCTCGACGGGAACTTCCCGCGGGCTCAGGCCTGCTGCCGTGTCGGCGTTTCGGGCGAACCAGCGGGCGGCGGAGCAGAGTAGTTCGAAGTCGGTGTCGGTGAAGCTGTCCGTCTCCCGCACGATTGTGGCGAGGTCGGGCACCCCGGGAAATCGGGATCGCAGCAGCGCGACGCGGCGGCGGCCCCGTTCGAGGCGGGCCGGCCAGTCGCCGCCGAGCAGGACGGCTGCGGTGTCGAGGGAGTCGATACGCAGATGGGTCGGGATTTTTTGGATGGTGCCGTTCACCCGGCGTAACACCTCGACGAGCTCGAGGCCGTGTTCGGCTGCCCAGTCCCGCCAGGCGAACACCTGTTGCTGGTAGGTGCCGAAGTTCAGCTCAAGGTCGGCCTGGGTGGCGCTGCCAATGGGCAGCGAGCGCGGCCACATCGGCCGCGTGGGTTCGGCCGTGACGGCCCGGCCGGGCACCGCGTTGCTGACCGCCTGTGCGGTCACATCGAGGTGCCAGTTGGCGAAGACCTTGATTCGCAGCGACTCGATGACCTGGTCGGGAGACTTCATGCGACGGCTTCCTCGCTGGCCGCCGCCGGTGAGGACAGCGCGGTGACGTAGGAGAAGCCCGTCGCGTTGTTTTTTGTCATCGACAGCACCAGGTCCATGTGGGGCTCCAGGGCCGTCACCTTGTCGAGCGGCGCTCCGACGATGAGCTGGAATCCGAGTCCCTTCCAGGCGGCGACGGAACGTCCGGCGAACTCCGAATCGGACTTCACAAAGCCCTCGTCGAGGAACACCGGGGCAAACCGGGGCCGGGTCCTGCTGTCGTCACCGAGCTGGAAGCGCAGCGCTGCCCCCACCACAAACGCGACCAGCTCCTGCGACTCGCCGCCGCTTTTACCACCGAGGGAGGAGTAGGTGCTGACCTCGAGACCCTCGAGGGTGGTGCGAACGGCGGTGATCTCCACGTGGCGGCGCACGTCGAGCAGGTCGTCCCGCTCGGACGCGGCGGTGGAGCCTGCCTCCGGCCGGCGGATCTGGTTCATAAACGCCTGCAGTCGCTGGAACCGCCCCTCGGTTTCGTCGTCGCCGAGGTCTTCAGTGCTGCCGGAGGACAGCGCCTTCAGCTCGCGGCGGAATGCCGTGGCATCCTCGCGGTGCAGGCGGCGCAGCGAAATACGCAGCCGGTCGCGACCCGCGCCGAACGGGAGGGTGGTGAGAATCTCGTTGATCGGGCGCAGACGGTCCTCGATCTCCTCAATCGAGGTGTTGAAGGCGCCCGTGAGGGGAACCAGGTCCTGGCCACTCCATTCCGACAGGCGGCGCTTCCATTCCTGGCGGCGCTCGTGCAGGCCGAGGGTGTGGACGGCGTCGAGGATGTCGCGATAGGCGGAATACGACTCAAGCGACACCCCGATGTTCGGGTCCGGCCAGCGGTCCTGGAAACTTTGGAAAATGCCCACAAGGGTGCTGGCGGCGTTGCTGGCGACGAGGCGATCCTGGTTGGACTGTTCGGTGAGCCGGTCCCGGAGCCGCACGAGCGCCTCGACGAACCCCGTGAGGGTGTGGCCGTCGCTGACCGCGGCGAACTGGGCGTCCAGATGTTCGCGGTGCTCGTCGGTCAGCGCGACGGCCTGGTCCGCTTCGATCCGGGCGACGTGGACGGCGGCGGCGTCCTGGCGGTCGACGATGGCGAGCTGTTCGCTGGCGAGCGTCTCCGCGGCCTGTTCGGCCGTGTGTTTGCGTCGCTGGGCGGCGTCGAGTTCGCCAGTAAGGCGCAACTCCTCGTCTTTCAGCGCGCGCAAGATGTCGCTGTTGGCGAGCACCCGTTCCCACTCGGCCTTTTTGTCTGCCACCTTCGCGGCGGCTGAGTCGACGTCGATGGAGGCCCAGCTGGTGTCGAGGATGAACTGCTGGGCGTCTTTTCGACCGCGCAGCGCGGCGATGCGGGTGCCAACCTCGGCGACCTGCTCCGCCAGGACATTCGCTTTGGCGCGGAGCTCTGCCAATTCAGCAGTGATCTCCTCGAGGCGCAGTTTGCTGGAGAACCCGATGATGGATTTTTGGTCCTTGTTGAACCCGTGGGCGCCGCGATTGCCGTTGCGGGTCTGCCCGCTGACGGTGACCCGGGGTCCGTTGCCGGCAAGGTCGGTGGCGCTGTTCACGCAAAGGGCATCGACGCTGTCGGATTCGACCCTCTCGCGGACCCAGCCGCTGAACGGTGACGGTTTGAACAGGAGCTTCCCGGAGATGTAACGGGGATCGCCCTGGCGCTCCTCGTGGGGGCGGAGGCGGACACCCTCGAAGTGGACGCGCACTCCCAGCCGCAGCGGGTCGATCGCCTCGCTCAGGGCCTTGAGCTTCGTCTCATCCACCAGCACCACCCGCACAACCGGGGCGAGGGTGACCTCGGCGGCCTGGCGCCACTTCTGTTCCGGCGCGGCGACGTCGATGAGTTCCGCGAGGAAAGGGAGCTCCTCGATGGCCAGGCCGGCGGCTTCGGCGATCTGCACCCTGGCGCTGTGCAGGTGCTGGGGTACCAGGCTCTCCCGCCCGGTCAGGAAGTCCTTCTCCTGGCTGAGTCCGGTGATTCTTTCCTCGATCGGGTAGGCCGAACGCAGCAGCGTGGAGCGGGCGCTTTCGAACTCCTTCTCGGCGAGGGGGTAGGCGGCGACAACCTGTTCCGCGGTGTTTTGCGCCTCGCTGAACTCGTGGGCGCTGCCGATGGTGACGTTGAGGGACTGGATCCGGTCGTCGAAACGGGCGCGGTCACCGACCGCATCGTCGCGGCGGTCGTTCAGCTGGCCGAGCTCGCTTTCCAGCGTGGCGAGCACATCCCCGCCGTTGTCACGCTGCTGGTGCTGCAGGCTGGCTACCCGGTTTTTCAGTTCACTTTCGGCGTCGCGCGCCTGCGTCAACTCCAGGGCATTCTCACGACGGTGGGTGCGGTTAGCGTCGGCGGCTGCGTCGAGTAGCTGCAGCTCGGTGGTGAGGCTCCAGAGCACAAACGGGGTGTCCCCCGTGCGGTGGACCCCGAATGCGTCGATCATGGCGGCCTTCGCCGTCGCGGCCTCGTAATCCTCGTGCAGGCTGAAGATCCGTTCAAGGACGGATGCCTTCTGGGCCTCGGTGACCATGGCGCCGTATGAGCGTTCGAGGTCTTCGAAATGGTTGACGGCCTTGTCGGCGGCGGCAAACGTCGCCGGTTCCTCCAGCACCATCGACTTGTAGAGGCCGTCGACCGTTTTGACCTGCTGGCCGGCCTGGATGCGGGCGAGCAGGCGGAGGGCCTTTCCGCCCTCCCCATTGGCGCCGATGCCAAGCCGGGTGTACAGGGTCTGGGCGAACGCGGCGTAGGTGTCGAACACGTCGATGTCGGGGAAGCGGGTTTTCAGGGCGCGTTTGTCGAAGCGGGACTCCACGGTGTCTGCGAGGTCGCGCAGGTCGAGGAACCCGTCCTTTGTGGCCATCTTCATGGTGATGTCGGCGAACCGGTTGCCGCCGCGGGGCACGTAGTAGACCCGCAACACCGTGAAGCGGCGTTTGTTGTCGTCGACGAAGGTCATCGAGATCGCACCCCAGGTCGCGGTCCCGGCGCCGCGAAGTACCTGGTCCTGCATCTCACCCGTGGCGGCCTGGCGGGTCGAGTCCGTTTTCCCGCGCAGGTAGGTCATCAGGTTGCGCTGGTCGATGCTGCGGGCGCGGCCGAGGCCGGCGTCGTTGGATGCCCCGTTGAAGGGGGTGTCCGACGGCATCATCAGGGCGAGGTAGGCGTCGAGCAGGCTGCTTTTACCGGTTCCGGACGCTCCGGAGATGAGTGTGGCTCCCGGGGCGATCTGAATGGTGTGGGGGCCGTGGAAGCCACCCCAGTTGACCAACTGCATGGACTCGGCGCGCCACTGGGTGGTTCCCTCGGTGGAGCCGTCGATATAAAACAGGGGGGAATCGTTCACGGGGTGCTCTCCAGCTCCGGCTCAGCGGATGCGGTGGGGTCGGTGGTGTCGTCCAGGTCGTCGTCATCGCCATCGTCGACCTCGCTGGTGGAGCCGGCATCGTCGCGGCGGTGGTC
>JAODAO010000471.1 GCA_025463465.1 Glaciihabitans sp.
CGGGTGAATCTCACAGTTTTCCCTTCGGGGATACTTTGATTACAGGATTGGGCCGGTGCGACCCAAGGGAAAAAGCTATGCGTCGTCGGTGACCACAATGCCCATGCAGGGTTAACGAGAGGTGAACTTACCGCCAACGATCCGCCTATTGGGCGGGTGACGGCCACGAAATGCCCGGTCAGCGTCCTAGGGGCCGTACATAACGAATTCGCGTCGGGGCGTCGTTTATTGCCAAGAGGGACGCGACCCACCGCTGCGAACCGTTGGCTGCGGCGGAACCCGGCGCAGTACACCGGGTCGCGGCTGCGCGACGGCGGGTGCCCGTCGGGTCAGCCGGCGGAGGGGTGCTGGGTCTCGATGGCGACGATCGCCGAGTCCGGGTTGTCCACCGAGAGGTGCAGCACGCTGTAGTCCCCGGGGGAGAGCATCGCCGCGGCGCGCAGCTGTGAACTGATCGGGGTGTTGGTGAGGCGAGCGACTTCGGCGACGATGTCCGGCAGGACCGGGCCGTGACTGCAGAGGATCACCCCGCGCAGTTTGCGGAGCCGTTTTGCGACCACCGCGGCGACATCGGCCTCTCCCGCGTCGTGGGCGTCCTGGCTGAGGTCCTCGGTCTGGCGCACACGCAGGCCGGTCGCGGCGGCAACCGGGGCGACGGTGGCGAGGCAGCGAACGGCCGTACTTGAGAAGATTTTGGCGGGCCGGTAGGCGGCGAGACCGGCGGCGATGCTGGCGGCCTGGGCCACCCCGCGCTGCAGCAGCGGGCGGCTCGAGTCCGGGCCATCCCACGCCTCACCCGGCACCGTTTTGGCATGACGCAGCACAATGATGGGGAAGGTGCGGGCGGTGCCGGCGTCGAAACGTGCGGAGAACTCGTCGAGGATCACGCGGTCGTGATCGTAGGAGACCTGCTTGCGAGCCCGCGCGATCGACAGCCACTCCAGCGACTGGATCTCGTCGTTTGGCACAAAGGTGGATGCGTCGATGGCGGCGTCATCCACCTCAGCGGCCCAGTAGAAAACCGTTTTGTCGCGGCCACCCGGCAACGAGTAGTCGCTCTGCCCGAGCGGGGCGCCGAGGGCGACGGCTAGGCCGGTTTCCTCGCGGATCTCGCGCACGGCGGTCTGCGGAAGCGTCTCACCGGGGTCGAGCTTGCCCTTGGGCAGGGAAATGTCTTTGTGGGCGGTGCGATGCACCAGCAGCACACGAGCCTTCCCGTCGACGACGCGCCAACACACGGCGCCCGCCGCCAGGACCGGCAGGGTGGCAACTGGTGTCATCGCAACGTGCTCGCACGTCGGCGCAGCATAATCTTCCGCATCAGTACATTCTGCATGTCGTCGAGGGGGGCTCCGGACTCGTCACGCGAATGACGGGTCCAGGCGCCGGTCTCGTCCAGCCACCACGCCGAGGTGTCCTCCGACATCGCGAGGTCGAAGATCGACTCGATTTCCTTGATGTGGTCGGGCTCTGTCAGACGGACGAGGGCCTCAACACGTCGGTCGAGGTTGCGGTGCATCATGTCGGCACTGCCGATAAAAACCTGCGGTTCGCCATTGTTGTGGAAGGAGAACAGCCGGGAGTGTTCGAGGTAACGGCCGAGCACGGAGCGCACACGGATGTTCTCGCTCAGTCCCTCCTTGCCGGGCTGGAGAGAGCACATGCTGCGCACAAAGATGTCGATCGGCACGCCGGCGTTGCTGGCCCGGTACAGGGCGTCGATGATGGTCTCGTCGACCATCGCGTTGACCTTGATGCGAATTCCGGACGGCAGACCGGCGCGGGCGTTGGCGGCCTCGTTGGCGATCCGCTTCAGCAAACCCTTCCGCAGGTGCAACGGGGCCACGAGGAGACGCTTGAACTTCTTCTCGATGGCGTAGCCGGAGAGCTCATTGAACAGGCGGGTGAGGTCCTTGCCGACGGTGTCGCTGTCGGTGAGCAGGCCCATGTCCTCGTACATCCGGCTGGTCTTCGGGTTGTAGTTACCCGTACCGATGTGGCAGTAGTGCTTGAGGTCGCCGTTCTTCTCCCGGCGAACAACCTGCGCCAGCTTGCAGTGGGTCTTCAAACCGACCAGGCCGTAGACAACGTGCACTCCGGCCTTCTCCAGCTTGCGCGCCCAGCTGATGTTCGCGGTCTCGTCGAAACGGGCCTTGATCTCCACCAGCGCGAGCACGGCCTTGCCGGACTCCGCCGCGGCGATGAGGGCCTCGACGATGGGGCTGTCGCCGCTGGTGCGGTACAGGGTCTGCTTGATGGCGAGAACGTTGGGGTCGGCGGCGGCCTGCTCGAGGAACGTCTGCACGCTGGTGGCAAATGACTCGTACGGGTGGTGAAGCAGGATGTCGTGCTTGGTGATCGAGGCGAAGATGTCCGCGTCCTCGGTCGGCTCGCCCGGCAGCAGGCTGACGCTGGTGGTCGGCAGGTGCTTCGGGTATTTCAGGCTGGGACGGTCGATCTTGGTAATCTCGAACAGGCCGCCGAGGTTCAGCGGCGCCGGCAGGCGGTACACCTCCTGCTCGGTGATGTCGAGCTCCTGCATCAGCAGGCTGAGGGTCACCGGGTCCATGTCGTCGGTGATCTCGAGGCGGATGGGCGGGCCGAAGCGACGCTTCAGCAACTCCTTCTCGAGGGCCTGGATCAGGTTCTCCGACTCGTCTTCCTCGATCTGCATGTCCTCGTTGCGGGTCACCCGGAACTCGTGGTGCTCAAGGATCTCCATCCCGGGGAACAGGTCGGGCAGGTGGTTGGAGATCAAATCTTCGAGGGGGATGAAGCGCAGCCGGCCCGAGCCGTCGTCCGGCAGCTGAACAAACCGGGGCAACACCGATGGCACCTTGAGGCGCGCGAACTCGACCCGCGCGGTCTTCGGGTTGCGCACCCGGATCGACAGGTTGAGGGAGAGGCCGGAGATGTAAGGGAAGGGGTGCGCCGGGTCAACGGCCAACGGCATCAGCACCGGGAAGATCTGGCGGGAGAAGATCTCGTCGACGCGGATGCGGTCGGCCTCGCCGAGGTCACTCCAGCTCTCCACGTGGATGCCGGCCTCGTCGAGGGCGGGCTTGACCATGTCCTTAAACGCGGCGGCGTGCCGGTTCTGCAGCTCGTGAGCCGCCGCGCTGATGTCGGCGAGGGCCTCACGCGGGCCACGGCCCACGTTGGTTGGCACGGCGAGGCCGGTGACGATGCGGCGCTTCAGACCGGCGACGCGCACCATAAAGAACTCGTCCAGGTTGCTGGCGAAGATGGCGAGGAAGTTCGCACGCTCCAGCAGGGGGAGGGCCTCATCCTCAGCAAGCTCGAGCACCCGAAGATTGAAGGCCAGCCAGCTCAGTTCACGATCCAGATACCGCTCGGCGGGAAGGGTGCCGTCATCGTCGACCGTCGACTCTTCGTCGTCGTAGTCGTCGAGGTAGTCGGCGCCGACGGCGGCATCGCCGAGGTAGGTATCAGAGTCCATTCCTCAATACTGGCACTCGGCGCGCCACAGCGAGTAGGTCCAGCGTGAACGTTAAGTAAACGCACCGCGAGTCGCGAAAAAAGTGCGGTCTTACCAACGCCGGCGACGCGTTGACTACTCGGTGGGGAGCACCCGGGCCAGCGACTCGAGGGCGTCGAACGCGTCGTCTCCCACGGGGATCAGCACAATGCTGGTGGCCCCGGCGGAGTGCAGGGCGCTGATCTGCCCACGCACCCGCTCGGGGGTGCCGACCAGGGCGAGCTGGTCCACCCACTCATCCGGCATCAACGCCGTGAACTCCTCGGCCGTCGCCGACGCGGCGCGCAGTTCGGCGAAATCGGCGGCGAACGGCAGCGGGGTGATGTGTGGGGCCCAGTCGGGGTCCCCGATGGAGCCGAGGGCCGCGCGGGCGGCCCGGCGTGCGACATCCACCTCGTCGTCCACCGCCGCGACGTTGTACGCCACGATCTGGTGCGGCCCGCCCGCGTTGATCTGGGCGCGCGCGGCGGCCAGGTACTCGGGGGTGACCGGCTCGGCCAGGATCGTGCCGTCGGCATGGGTTCCTGCCAGGGCGAGGGAGCGGGGCCCGCGAACCCCGGCCAGCACCGGCGGAACCAGCTTGGGCGGGCTGTTCAGGGTGACGTCGGTGAGCGTCACGTAGCGACCCTGCGTGCTGACCGTCTCACCGCGCAGCAGCGCGCGGATGGCGTCGAGGTTCTCGCCGAGCATGGTGAGGGGGCTCGCCGGCATGGCACCGACCTGGCGCATCCAACCGGTCATCCCGTGACCTATTCCAACGAGCAGCCGCCCCGGGAACATTTCGGCAAGCGTTCCGACCTCCATGGTCGTGAACGCCGCGTTGCGCACGGCGGCCGGCACAATGCCGATTCCGACGGTGATGGTGGCGCTGGCCGCGAGGGCCACTGCGGCCTGGGCGATCCCGCCGCGGAAGAAGCAGTCCACCACCACCCACAGTTCGTCGAAACCGAGCTCCTCCGCCCGCTTGATAAACGGCACGATGTCCCGTGCCCGCAGGTCACGCGGCAGCATCACCCCGATCGACGGTGCGCTACTGTCTGCCTGCTCATCGTTTTCCCCGGTGCTCTGCATGCTCCCCATCATGGTGGGTGGATGTCGCGGTGTCAGGTCTGCGCGGCGTAACCGGTTCTGCGCGGTGGGTAGTCTGGACGGAGAACCACGAGGGGAATTATGCGCCTGCTGCTCATCCGTCACGGACAGACTCCGTCCAACGTCGAGGGCCTGCTCGACACCCGCATCCCCGGCCCCGGACTCACCGAATTGGGGTTTGAACAGGCCGCGGCCGTGCCAGCACAGCTCGAGGGCGAACCAATCGACGCGCTCTTCGCCTCCGTGCAGGTGCGCACCCACCTCACTGCGGCGCCGCTGGTCGCCGACCGCGGGCTGCCCCTGCAGATCCGAGAAGGCATCCGCGAGATCTCATCAGGCGACTACGAGATGCGCAAGGACGAGGAGGCCGTTGGGGCCTACCTCGACGCGCTCTTCGCCTGGGCCGATGGTGACCTTGAGGTGCGCCTCGCGGGCGGCGAATCCGGGGTCGAGGTGATGGCCCGCTTCGACGAGGTGGTGCGCGAGGCCCACGCCGCCGGGCACGGCACGGCGGCGATCTTCGCCCACGGTGCGGTCATCCGGCTGTGGGCCGGAGTCAGCGCAGGCAACCTCGGCGGAGCCTACATTCGCGACCACCCGCTCGGCAACACCGGCATCGTGGTGCTCGAGGGCAGCCCGGACACCGGCTGGCAGGTGCTGAGCTACATGGGAGAAGCCATTGGCGGCCCCGCCGTCGACGACCTGCAGCACGCCGGCCCCGCCGGTGAAACCGACGAAGAGTGAAGAGAATCCCCGCGCCGGTGCTGGTGCTCTGCGCGATCCTGTCCGTGCAGTTCGGCGCCAGCGTCGCGCGCACCCAGTTCGACGCCGTTGGGCCCTTCGGCGCCACGTTCCTGAGGCTGCTGTTCGCCTCGATCATTCTCCTGGTCCTGCTGCGGCCGAAGGTGCGCCGCTGGCCGCTGCGTTCCTGGCTGGCCGCCGCCCTGCTCGGGGTGGCGCTCGCCGGGATGAACACGATGATCTATCTGGCCTTTGAAAACATCCCCCTCGGGGTGGCCGTCACCATCGAATTCCTCGGCCCCCTTGTGCTCGCCCTCGTGCAGACCCGACGCATCGTCGACGCACTCTGGGCGCTGCTGGCGCTTGCCGGGGTTGTGCTGCTCGGCCTCGCCGGGGAAGGCGCTGACGGGGCGGCCCTCGCCACCATCGGCCTGGTCTTCGCCGCAGCAGCCGGAACCTTCTGGGCCGGCTACATCCTCGCCAGCGCCCAGGTCGGCCGCGCCATCCCCGGTATAGACGGACTCGCCGTCGCGCTCGCCTTCGCCACCATCATCACCGCACCACTTGGCATCGTGCCGGCGTCCGCCGCCATCGGCCAGCCCATCGTTCTGCTCGTGTTCCTCGCCGTCGCGGTACTCTCCAGCGCCCTGCCCTACGCCTTCGAACTCGAGGCCCTGCGCCGCCTGCCCACCCGGGTCTTCGGAATCCTCTCCAGCCTCGGCCCGGCCGTCGCGGCCCTCGCCGGCCTGGTCATCCTGCACGAGAGGCTCGGCTGGCCCGAAATCATCGCGCTGCTCTGTGTCACCGCCGCCAGCATCGGGGTCACCGTCTCCAGCGGGCGCAGCCGCGGTGACGACGACGCTGAAGCAGAACCCGTTCGCACCGAACCCGTTCGCACCGAACCCGTCCACACCGAAACCGTTGGAAGAAGCGGCAGGCAGGGGGATGTCTCCGACACGACCGTGCCACCATCTGGTCCGGCCGTATGAGCGCCGACGCGCCCCTCGCCGACGGGATTCCCGCCAAGGGGATTCTCGCCGATGGGCTCCTCGCCGACCTGCGGGAGTGGACACCGTCCGCGGCGCCACAGCGCGAGTTAGCGCTGCGCTACATCGACTTCGTGGAAAAGGGCGGTTCCGCGGCGCTGGCCCGCGACGGCGGCCCGGAACACGTCACCGCCAGCTGCTTCGTGTTCACCCCCGACCGCTCCCAGGTGCTGCTGTGCCTGCACAAAAAGGGCGGCTTCTGGGTGCAGCTCGGCGGCCACATCGAAACCAGCGATCAATCCGCGGCCGAGTCGGCCCTGCGCGAGGCGCGGGAAGAGGGTGGTATCACCAACCTCACACCGCTTAGCCGGCTGCCCGTTGACCTTGACTGGCACAGCCTCGGTTCCGGTTTCCGCTGCGGCGCCCACTGGGACATTGGCTACGCCGCGACCGCCCTGCCTGGCAGCATCCCCGAGGTCAGCGACGAAAGCGATGCCGTGGCCTGGTTTCCCGTTGACGCGCTACCCGGCAACATCCCTCCCGGGTTCGGCGACCGGCTCGCGGGCGTCCTGCACGAGCTCGCTGCTACCAGCGCGGTCTAACGGGCCGCAGCGCTGTACTGGATGTCGATCGAGTCGTCGCGAAAACCGAGGGAGCGGTACAGGTTGACCGCGGCGGTGTTCTCCGCCTCGACATACAGGTGGGCGTACGCCACACCGCGTTCGCGCAACCGCGCCATCCCAGCCTCGGTCAGGCGGCGGCCGAAACCGGATCCCTGGGCGTCTGGGTCGACACCCACCACGTAGAACTCGCCGGAGTCCCGCTCGATCTTCAGCCAGCAGTAGCCGACCAGGCTGTCGCCGCTCCAGAGCAACAGGAAGTCCTCGGCGGCGAACCAGTCCTCGTTGATCAGCTCGTCGAGGTCGGCGCGGGTGACGGCACCCTGCTCGGGGTGGGTCACAAACGCCCGCGCGTTCAGCGCTACCCAGGCATCCTCATCGGTTCCCACGCGGAACATGGACAGCCGGGGTTCGACGGCCATATCGGCGGAGACATCCACCCCGGCCGGCTGCTCGGCGGAATGTTTGGGCGATCGCACGGCGGACAACACCGGGGTGGGGAAGTCGCAGCGCAGGTGCAGCAGCTCCCGTACCGCGACCAGGCCGTGGCTGGCCGCGAGGGCGCGGGCAGCCGGGTGGTCGCCGTGGGCCCAGATCAGCAACGGGTCAGCGGTGCGGGCGAGCAGCTGCTCGAGCAGGGCAGTGCCGGTTCCGCGGCCGCGCGCAGCCGGGTCAACAACAAACTCGGCCTCGGTCGCCGAGACCAGGGCGACGGCGCTCTCGCCAATTGCCACAACGGCACGCTCACCCGTTCTGGCGTCGACGAGGGACTGGTCGGAGAACGGCGGCTGGCCGTCGGCCTCGCGCGCCCGCTCGATCAGGGCGGGCAGGAACGACGGCACGGGGGATTCTGGGACGGCGGATGCTGGGGTGGTTTCTGGCACGGCACCACCTTATTCACCCGGCCCGGGTGTCAGCCGAGTGAGCGAACCTGTGTGGGGAGGAGCTACGCGCCGAGCGTGCTCATCCGCTCAACGTCGTCTTCGTAGACGTTGAAGCGGTAGCCGACGTTGCGCACGGTGCCGATCAGCGACTCGAGGTCGCCGAGCTTGGCGCGCAGTCGTCGAACGTGAACGTCGACGGTGCGGGTGCCACCGAAGTAGTCGTACCCCCACACCTCGCTGAGCAGCTGTTCACGGGTGAACACACGCGACGGGTGGGTGGCGAAAAAGCGCAGGAGCTCGAATTCCTTGAAGGTGAGGTCGAGCGGGCGGCCGTGCACCTTGGCGGAATAGCTGGCCTCGTCGATCACAACACCGGAGGCCTGGATCTTCGAGGACGACTTGTCCTGCACCATCCGGCCAATGACCAGGCGAATGCGGGCATCCACCTCGGCGGGACCGGCACTTTCGAGGATCACGTCGTCGACACCCCAGTCGGCGCTGACGGCGGTGAGGCCGCCTTCGGTGAGCACCAGCATCAGGGGAACGTTCAGCCCGGTGGTATTCAGGATTTTGCAGAGCGACTTCGCGCTGGCGAGGTCCTGGCGACCGTCGACAAAAATCAGGTCGCAGGTGGGCGCGCTGATGAGCGAAGCCGGCGAAGCAGGAATCTTCCTCGTTTTATGGCTCAATAACCCCAGTGACGGAAGGACTTCATTGTCGACCGCAGAGGTCAAGATCAACAACTGCGCCACAGGTGTCCCTCC
>JAODAO010000001.1 GCA_025463465.1 Glaciihabitans sp.
GTTCCGTTGACAGCGGGTAGTGCTTACGGAAGCGAGGGGCTGTTGCTTTGGCTTGTCTGAGTAGGGCAACCTGGTCTGGCCATTCCAGGATGTTGCAGTAGCCGCCGCCCCCGCATGAATCCCGAAGGCGAGCAGGGGCACAGGTGTTACCCGTTTCCCGTTGACTTATATCGATGGCCAGGGTGCAGTCAGGTCCTCGCGATGTAGAGAAAAGGGAAAAACTTGTGCCGTTCCCCGAACGGCCTCCTCCGAAGGCTCGAGTTCTATTTTTTGGCGACCGAGCACGTCTGCTGTGATGCGGACTGCCCCTGGAGCCCATCAATCACAGGAGTGGTTGTGGCAACGTCATCTGGGACAGCCGTGCCCTCGGCATCTGTTAGGGGGATCTCGGGTATCTCAAGGGCAGGATCAGTCGTGACGCTTCCACGCAAGGCTTCGGCTCCCAACACAAAACTCTCGTCGCTGGTGACCCTGTCCATAAGCTGCGCTGCGAGGTTGTCATCTGGGACAAGTCGGTTCGGGTCGGCCGGATCGGGGAGGGTTGGGTAGGTGACGAATGTCATCTGGTCAAGATCAAGATCCTTCAGAGCGAGAGCAAGGCTCACCATGGTGGTGAGCGGCGCCAGACTGGTGGATAGTTTGACGTTCTCTGTCGCCGCTTCGGCAAGACCGATCAGTTTGCCTGGGCTGGAGAGGGTGTCGCTGCTTTTCATCACCCTCATCAACGAGGACATGTAAGCCTGCTGGGACGAGATGCGGCCGAGGTCCCCACCGTCACCGACCTCTTTTCGCGCACGTAGATAGGCCAGCGCCTGCTGGCCCTGGACCACACTCGTTCCCGCAGGAAGATCAAGACCGGACGCCGGATCGTTGATGGCGCTGATCAGACATACGGGCACACCTCCGACGGCATCGCTCATTGCGACCGTGCCCTCGAAAGAGAACAACCCCGCGTAGGGGATATCCAGCCCGGTGAGCTCCGACACGGTCGCCACCACGCACCCCAAGCCTCCTCGCTGGAAACTCGTATTGATCATTTGGGCGGACACAGCGGGGTAGTTTTTCTGGGTCTTCGGGTCTACACACGCGGGACCCGGGATGACCAGGTCACGGGGGAGGCTGATGACTACCGCGCTCTGATGGTCGGCGGACACGTGAAGCAGGATGTTCACGTCGTTGAGACTCCCGGTTCGCTCCCCGAATGCTTCGCTTTGGCCATCGACGTTGTCAGCCCCAACCGCCAGGACGTTGAACCCGCCATCAAACTCACCGATGCCCGGCGGTGCTGCGACAACGGCGGCACCCCCGTTGGAAATATCCACTGCATTGTTGGCCAGTCGATCGGTGAGGCTCGCGGCGTAGATGGCGCCGACCGAACCTCCGGACGCCAGGATGATCAGTACAGTTGCCGCGCTAAACCTGATCAGCGGTCGGAGGCGGGCATGCCAGGTTGGCCGACGACGGTGGCTGGTAGGGAGTATTGGCATGTCCAACCGGACACGCCTTGCAGCGTGTGCTGCGCGTGTAGTTCGTGTGCTCATCAGGATCGGGTTGACTTTCTATTCGTCAGAATGCGCATGTGCGGAACCACAAATTCAGGGGCTGTCTTAGAAACGTGGTGTCTCAATTCGCTGGCGGCGATCACCCTCGAATCCTCAGGGCCGCATCCACAACCTCCCGACCCCCGAGGGGCTGGGCCAAGGCCACGGCAATGGGGGTCGCTGGGTCACCGGGGCAGTTCTGAAGATCGAGACAGAGAAGACCATCGGTCTCGGGCACGGGGGAGGCCGCCTCGATCGGGGCGCCGGTGGCGCAACCGGCAATGGCGAAGAGGGGCACGCTCCCCGCTACTGCCGTGGCTATACCATTTCGGCTCATGCCATTCCTCCCGGGGTGCTGAGTCAACCTCAGTATGGAGGAGATGTTGGCTGATTGGTACGACCTCTCGCACCACCGGGGCTCGCAGCGGCGAATCATCCTCTGGGCGGATTCCCCACAAGACAGGAATCGGTACCGTCGATAGAGCGCGGTGATCATCCGGAGCAATTGGGGTGAGGGGGGTAGATGAACCGAGGAATAGCGTCAGCATCCATCGGGCTTTTGCTTGTTGCACTGCTCGGGTCGGTATGTGTTCAGGCATGGGCTGTCCCCTCCACGGTGGCGCGGGTGGTTTCTACCTTTCCGGAGGTGCAGCCAATCGCGCTTCCCTCAATCGCATGGGGTGTGATCGCCACGCTCTGCTGGCAAGTCGCCGCGGTCGTCGGAATACGCGTTCTGGCCCTCGTTCGTGCCGGTAAGTACGAGGCATCTGCCAGCGGTTGGTGGCGCACTGTGGTTATCTGCCTTGCCGTTTACACTGCACTAGTCATAGCTGCCTGGGTGACGCTGAGTGTGCTCGAGTGGGCAACGCCGGGCGTGATATTCGGACTCTTCGTCAGCGGTGTAGCGGCCGTGGGCGCCATCACGTTGCTCCTGAGATACGTTGTGACTGGCACCACCATTCAGCACAAATCACACGAGTGACCAGCACCCCGCGATGCGGCGGGTCCGTTGTGAGCGATACCTATCGTTATCTCCGGAAACCGTCGTGTAGATCCTGTGTTAAGGCGCTCGCGAGAATCCGTACAACCGGAACGGCGTATCCGTACACCCGTGGGGCGTCGAGCAGTCTGGCGTGAGGCGGATGCTGTGAATGCCCACCTGGTCGGCACAGGCGAAAACTACCCGGCGTTGCCGCGAGCGCTAGGTGTCGAATTTAAGGCCGAAGTGCACGGTCGTCTCGTCGCGCACCACCTCGGTCAGACCGCCGTGTTCCAATGATTTTTGGGTTGCTATATCTGTGACGGATGCTGTCGCGATCACGAATTGTACAGCGTTGGCGCGAGCGATTTTGACGAGGGCGGCGACAATCTCGGCGCCGTAGCGGCGTCCCACATAATCTGGAGCAATTCCAAAGGAGATCTCTACGGCCTGAAATTCATCCGGTGGCCCGAAGAAGCCAGCACCACCAATCACCACGTTCGTCTCACGGACCAGTACCTGGTACTGGCTGAACGGACCGTGATCGATGCCAGATTCCCGCTCGTGGACGAGCGACCGCAGCAGATCAATCTCAAAAAATGCCGGGTATTGCCGCGCCCAGGTCTGTCCGGGCTTTTGAATTCCGCGTAGCACGCCGTTTGCGTCATCCGGAGTGAACAGGTGCAGCGACAAGCGCTCCATCTCGATGTCCATGCGCACTCACCTCCAGCTTGTGCCTTCTCGTGCAACTGATGCGAACGCCGAGATGTGGGGTAATCTCAGCGCCTTGAGCATCCACCGGCAGGGGATAGCTGTCCGAGAGGCAGGTCGAAACATAAAAGTTTAGCAATCGTCACTAGCTCTCCGCATGTCGGATGGGGAGAGTGGCAGTAGTCGAACGAGGAAAAATCTTCCCACGAGGGCCCGGGCCTCTCTTCTCCACGCATTAGGTCGCATGAAGGCAATGCGACGAAACGCGCGACGTTATGGCATGGCGGCTGCGAGCCGGTTCACGATCAGGTCGATCCGGTCTTTGTGATGCTCAGGACGGAGCCGGGTGTTGCTATTGAGAACAATCAGGCCGTGTAAGGCGGCCCAGAATGTTTCGGTGAGCAGTTCGAGGCTTTCGTCGGCAACGCGAGGTGCGAGCGCCGCGCGCAATTCAGCGAAGGCGGAGGATGGCTCTGCGCCGGCATCCACGCCAAAGGGCAGCCGGGTGGATCTGACGAACATCGCGTCGTACAGGGCGGGAGCGTCAGCGGCGAAATCGGCGTAGCGATGCGCCACCGCAGCGACAGCGTCGCCATCGTTCGCGGAAAGTCGCGCTTCGCGCAGCGCACTCGCCAGTTCCTCGAACCCCACCAACGCGACCGCGTCAGTGATATCCCTCAATGAACTGAAATGTTTGTAGATGACGGGCTGGCTGTATTCGATCTCGGTCGATAATCGCCGGGTCGTCACCGCGTCCCAGCCTTCCTGTTCGGCGATCGCTCGAGCTGTGGACGTGATCAGTTGTCGGCGCTTCAATCCGTCGCGTACTCGTCGCTCATCGATGCTCATGATTCATCGTAGCGTCGCTAGACATGCGAGCGAAGCTATTGACGGGTCGACATCTCGGGGGTTAGCGTTGCTACCGGTTAGCGTCGCTAGCACGTAAGAAGGAGAAGAAAGATGCAATCACAGGCTCTTGTCGAGATGTACATCGAGATGCTCAACTCCCACAATGCCGACCTCGTCGATCGTTTCATCGCTAAGGACTACGTCAACCACAACGTTGTCGTCGCGGATGGGCGAGAGGCCAACCGAGATTTCTGGAGAATGTTCTTCGTGGGGCTGCCGGATGTTGCCGTCACCGTGGAGGACGTTGTTGTTTCGGGGGACCGCGTTGTCGGCAGGTTCGTGTACCGCGGCACGCACTGCGGCGAATTGATGGGAATACCCGCCACCGGTGCACGGGTCGAGATGCGGAGCATCGACATTTGGCGCGTGGAAGGCGGATTGTTTGCCGAGCACTGGGATGAGTTGAACCTGATGCAGGTTTTCCAGCAGGTGGGCGTGTTGCCGCTCCTCGGCGGCGATCAGGTGGTTCGCCCGTGATCCTCCTTGCGCAGATCGCGGCGCTCGTGGCAATCGTGGGCGTCGGAATCGTCTTCGGTACCGACACGTTCTGTGCCTTGGTGCAGCGGCCAGCACTCGCCCGGGTTGACGACGCGGCGATGACGTCGGTAATGGGCAACGAGCACCGTTACGGGGACAAACGAATGCCCGTCCCCGGAGTCCTCGGCCTCATCGGTTCTGCCATCGCGTCCGTGCTTGCGGCCGTAACTGGGCACACTGCCGCTGCTGTGGCCGTCGGTGTCGCTCTCGTTCTGCTCGTCGCCTGGCTGATCCTTTATACGCAAATCAGTTCGCCCATCAACCAGGTTTTTATAGCGGCGGTCGACCGCGGCGCGACGCCCGTTGATGCTCGAGCCCTCCAGAACGGCTGGGACGGAATCATCGTGCTTCGCGCTACGCTGCAAGGTCTTGCCCTACTCGGGCTTGCCATGACCCTCATCCTGCTCTGATCCGTTTTCGGGGAGGCGGAGGCCACTAGGCACGTCGCAGGAAGGTGCCTCGTGTGAATCCGCAACGACCTGCACGCTCACTTATGCGGTGAAGCGAGCGTTTCCGTCAGTCTTTTTGCGCTCGCACCCTCCGCGTTGCGGGAAAGACCAACGGCTTGACCGCGGGTTTACCCGCCAGCAAGGCAGCGCCATCTCGTCGCCGGTCCGTGCCGCGGCGCAGAGGCGCAAACCGCGCTGACTCCTCGGCTCCGCGACTGCATCACACAGCGGCACGAGGCGAACGCGCTGACAGGTCGCGGAGCTGGTAATGATACGAACGTTCAGGGAAGCAGGATCACCTTGCCATTCAGGGTTCGCGACTCAGCTAGTTCCAGTGCA
>JAODAO010000013.1 GCA_025463465.1 Glaciihabitans sp.
CCTTCCGGAAGTTTCTTCAGGGTGCCGATGCCCTGCGCCTGGACACCCTCGTAGTAGTAGAGCACCCCCTTACGCGAACTCACGGCGCCGATCTCGTACCCCTCCGGGGCGCTTGCCACCGAGGTGACCGTGCCATCCCGCGCGACCCGCGTCAGCTGGCCGATGAAATTCTGGCTCAGGTAGGCGGTCTGACCCCGGTCGATTTCCAGGCTCAGCGGGGTGAAGAAACCTTCAGCGCGGGTTACCGGATTCCCAGCGGTGACGTCGGGTGAGTCGTTCTCGGCGGCCCAGGCCGGTGTTGCCACCAGCACGGACGCCGCGAGGATTCCCACGGAAGCCACCGCGGGAAGGACTGCTCGTATCATGATCTACTCCTTGGATAAGACGACGATGTCTCGAGGAGGGCATACGGAGGTCGCGCTGGTGGTACCAAGTGTGCTGCTGCAATCAGCAGTGAGTGGAATGTTCAATCAGACCACTGCGACCGGTCATAGACTCCCACACCGCCAATGCGGGTGCATTGACAGCGGCAGGTTAGTACCGACCAGCAGGCATGTTCAATCCCCCGCGTTGACTCATAAGAAACCTCCGCGTGGGCCGATACGTTGCCTCACAACGAAACCTCCGCGTAGCGGTGGCGCTGTGGCGCACCGATGGAGCAACGTGCTCGGACGCCGGCCTTAGGCGCCCTGTTCGGCGAGGATGTCGTCGAGCTGCTCGTACCCCTCGGTCACCCCGCCCTCCATACCGCTGCTGATCATCGCATCGCGGGCCTCCAGCGATTGGTAGACCGAGTGCACAACAACGCGGCTGCGGTCGCCCACCGGTTCGAAGGTGGCGGATTCGAGGCTGACGTGCCCGGGCGCTCCCTCGAACTCGAAGGTCTGCACGATCCGCTTTCCGGGGTCCACGCTGTGGAAGCTGCCGTGGAAACCGTAGAAGGCGTCCTCGCCGGGAACCGTGTGGGCGTAGGACCAGGTGCCGCCGGAGCGCAGGTCCCATTCGCGGATGGTGAGCGTGTAGCGCCGCGGACCCAGCCATCTGGCTACGAGGTCCGGGTCGGTATATGCGTGGTACAACGCGTCGACCGGGGCGTCGAATTCACGCACGATGGTGATAAACGGCACTCCGGCGGGCGCGTTGATATGTGTCGTGCCGGAGTTGGTGGGATCGGTGGATGTCATTTCCTCTCTCCTTTTTCGTTTTGTTCGTGGGTGCTCCTGGCTGTGCTGTGGGTGCCGGGGGATGTTGTGAGCACCGCATCGAGCCGCTGAAGCCGGTCGACGGCGAGGCGCGCGATCAGCTGGAGCCGCATCGGGTCGGCTAGGGCGAGAAACGCCGTGTCGAACGTCCCCTCTGGGTTCGGGTCCGCATCCGCGTCAGCCGTTGAGGATCTGGCATCGGTCAACATAATCAACCATTCGCGTGGTCAGTCGTTCGGTTGATTAATCAACGTATGACGCGACCCCGGCAGAGTCCAGAATGAATTCTTTCCGCAAGCGGAATAAAGTTCCCGGGCGCAGCGCTGAACCTGTGAACGCGGTGGGAAACGATGCGCTGTCCCAACCCGGGGCGCCGTCGCCCACCGTCACGATGACGGCTACCGCTGGTAGCACTCGTCCCCCGAACACAGCTCCATCGATTGGGTTTTTTACGATGTCTGATACTGCTCCCCCCTCCACCCGGCTGCCTGAGACAGCGGCAGCCACGAAATCCGGCGCCGATCCCGAAGCGCTCACCCCGGCCAACAAACTCGTTATCAACCTGCTGCTCGTCTCCGCCTTCGTGGTCATTCTGAACGAGACGATCATGGGTGTGGCGCTGCCGCACCTGATGGTCGACCTGAATATCACCACCAGCGCCGCGCAGTGGCTCACCACGGCGTTCCTGCTGACGATGGCCGTGGTGATTCCGATCACCGGTTTCCTCCTCCAGCGCTTCAACACTCGCCCCGTGTACATCGCCGCGATGTCGCTGTTCAGCCTCGGTACCCTGATCGCCGCTGTGGCACCCGGGTTCGAGGTTCTCCTCGTCGGCCGGATCGTCCAGGCCAGTGGTACGGCGATTATGATGCCGCTGCTGATGACCACCGCGATGACTCTCGTCCCGCCGGCCTCCCGGGGGCGCACGATGGGAAACATCTCCATCGTCATCTCCGTCGCCCCCGCGATCGGCCCCACCATTTCTGGTGTGATCCTCAGTGTGCTCGAGTGGCGGTGGATGTTTATCCTCGTGCTGCCCATCGCCATTGCGGCTCTCCTCCTCGGCATGGCCAAGGTCAAAAACGTGACGACCCCCGTCAAGACCCAGGTCGACGTCCTGTCGATCATCCTTGCCGCGCTCGGGTTCGGTGGCCTGATCTTCGGCCTCAGCAACCTCGGCGAGGGTGCCGGCGAGGGCGGGATGCCCGGCTGGATCCCGTTGGTCGTCGGCGCGCTGGCGCTCGGGGTATTCGTCCTGCGTCAACTCGTGCTGCAGCGCACCAACAGCGCTTTGCTCGACCTGCGTACCTTCACCTCTCGCACGTTCACGTTCTCGATCACTATGCTCGCAATCAGCATGGCGGCCCTGTTCGGCACCATCATCCTGCTCCCGATCTACATGCAGAACGTCCTCGGCCTCGATGCCCTCGGCACCGGCCTGCTGCTGTTGCCTGGCGGCCTGGTGATGGGCCTGCTCGCCCCGTTCGTTGGCCGTTTCTACGACAAGCACGGTCCCACCGGACTGCTCGTCACGGGTTCGATCATCGTCAGCGCGGTGTTCTGGTCAATGACGCAGCTCACCCAGGACAGCTCGTTTGTGATGGTCCTCCTCGCGCACATCGGGCTCAGCATCGGCCTGGCCCTCCTGTTCACACCGCTGTTCACCGCGGGCCTCGGGTCGCTCAAACCGTCCCTGTACTCACACGGCAGCGCGATGGTTGGCACCATCCAGCAGCTCGCCGGGGCCGCCGGCGTCGCACTGTTCGTCAGTGTGCTCACGTCTCGCACCGCGGTCGAGGCCGCAGCGGGCCTCGACGATGTTGCGGCGACCGCCGCCGGAATCCAGTCGGCGTTTATGTATGGAGCGATCATCTCGCTGTTCGCCATCGTGGTGGCGTTCTTTGTGCGCCGCCCCGCCGAGCAGCCCGGTGCGCCACTGCCGATGGGCCACTGACCCGACGCCAGCCAGCCAGTCGAGCCAGGCATACGATGATGGCCACAACCGAGAATCTTCGGTTGTGGCCATCATCGTTTGCGGCAGGCGCCTGCGCCCGGTCTGCACGTACCTACTCGGGCGTACTGCGCACGAACGCGTCCCGCGGGCGCGTCATAGAGGTCAGCGGGCTGAGGCTCGGCCGGGACAGGGGGTTGGTAACCCAGCCCGCGACGATGAGCCATTTGCGCGACACGGTGGGCATCGCCAGTGCGTGGTAACCGCGGTGCATCAGCCACGCCGGGAAACCGGTGACCTTGATCCCCCTGATGTTGGCGGCGCCACGCCCGACGCCATAGCTGGCCACCGTTCCGAGCGACTTGTGCCGGTACACTTCCAGCGGTTTACCGTCGATGGCAGCGACGATGTTCCTCGCCATCATCTTCGCCTGGCGCAGGGCATTCTGCGCGTTCGGCGGATAGTACGCGGGTTGGCTGTCAGCGGTCAGGTCACGCACCTGTGCGTTGTCTCCCGCTGCCCACGCCGACTCATCGAGGCTGCCGTCCTCCCGCTGCACCCGGAAGGAGTTGTTCACAACCACGTGCCCTTTGGGGCCTCGGGGGATGTCTGTGTCATCGAGAACCGGGTTGGGCTTCACCCCCGCCGTCCAGACGATGGTCCCGGCCGGAATCTCGCTGCCGTCGCTGAGGACAACGTTGCCGTCGACACAGGATTTCATGGTCGTTTTGAAGCGGATGTCGATGCCGCGACGGCGCAACTCCCCTAATGTCCAGCGGGCAAGCTGTGGACCCACCTCCGGAGCGACCCGGTCGAGCATCTCCACCAGCACCCAGCGCAGTTCGTCCTGGCTGAGGTTGGGGTAGGTCTCGACCGCACGCTTGGAGAGATCGCTGAGCTCGGCGAGGGCTTCAACCCCGGTGTATCCGCCGCCGACGAAGACAAAGGTGAGCGCTTTGGCGCGCACGGCAGGGTCGCTGGTTTCAGCCGCGAGAGCGATTTGCTCGAGTACGTGGCTGCGAGCGAATACGGCCTCTTCCACCGTTTTGAAACCGACGCCCTCCTCGCGCAGCCCCGGGGTGGGGAAAGTTCGTGTCACGGCGCCGAGGCCGATCACTACGTGGTCGTAATGCAGCACGTGACGCTCCCCCGCCACCGTTTCGACGGTCGCCTCGCGGGAGGCACTGTTGATCGACGTGACGCTGCCCTGGATGACGTTGGTGTTTTTCAGTGCCTGCTGCAGGGGCACGGTGACGTTGCTCGGGGCGACGTGCCCGCCGGCGACCTCGGGCAACAGGGGCTGGTATGTCATATAGCCGGTTGGCTCCACCAGGGTGATATCCATGGGGGTGCTGGCTAGGGCCTTCTCGAGGCCCCATGCCGTGTACAACCCGACGTACCCGCCGCCGACTATCAGCACGGCGGGTTTCGAGTCGCTGGTTGCGGAAACGGTCATGATCTCTCCCACTGTCGACGGTTAGAAAACAATCAAATCTGCCACACAAAAGCGATTACAGGACTTGACGCCGGTCGGCGCCGGAGTCATTGGCGGGGTCGGCGCCTGAGTCAACGACGAGGTCAGTGACGGATGCCGGCACTGCGGTGCTCGCGGATCCGGTTGATCAGGTCCTGCGTCTCGCCCTCGAGGGTGTCGCCGGGCATGTCGGCGAGCTGGGCGTTCAGCCGTGCGACGACCTGCTCGAATCCTTCGATGTTGTCGGCGAGGTCCTCGGCCCGCAGCCGGTCCCGGATCGGGATCTCACTCGCGGGGTCGATACGCTCTCCCACCAGCGCCGCGATGCGCGCCCCGGCGACATCCCCCTCGGCGAGAGACCTCTCCGCCAGTTCGTGGGCGGCGTCGACCACCTCGGCAACAAATCGCTCACGGTGGCCCTCGGCCCAGCCGTAGCGGCGACGGGGTACGTCGGCGAAGGGCTGGCCGGTGACGAGTTTGACCGCGGCGAGCAATCGCTCGGTGGGGATGCTGGTGGGGTCGGAGCCGACGAGGGAGGAGAAGACGTCCCAGTCGCTGCGAACCGCGGGATGCAGGGCGTATCCGCCGGCGCCGTCGGCCAGCAGGAATGTCGCCCGCGGCTCTTCGGTCGCTGTGCCGAGCCACTGGCCCGTCCAGGCCGCGAGGGCATCGAGCTGGCCCGCCGGCACGGTGGCGCCCGGCCAGAGAGCTTCGTGGGTCTGACCTGCCGTTGCGCCGGGGTTCAAGGCGAGGAAGGCGAGGAGTTCGGTGGCGAGTGCGATCGAGGTGCGGCCGTCCGCGAGTGCCGCGGCGTTGCGAGCCCCATCCACACGAACCGACCCGAGGATCCGCACCATGGGCCCGGTCACCGTGAGGGGGTCGGTGTTCTCCGGAACCCGGCCAGCCTCGGCGAGCAGCCGCCGTTCCCAGTCGAGGGGCTCGGCGATGGTGTCCTCGTTGACGACAGTGTGGCTCGCGCTTGCGGTGGCCTGCGTCGGACGCTGGCGCGTTTCCTCATCAATCTCGGACACGTGGGTAACCGGGTTCACCGGCGACTGCTCGGATTCGCGCAGGCCCGTGAGGATGTTGGCGAGGTCGCTACCGACGACGGTTTGGGCGTTAAGAACGAGGCCAAGCGGATCCAGCCGTGCCGAGCGGTCGGCGGCGACGGTGAGCTTCCATCGTTCCGGGGTGCTCGGACCGGTGGAACCGTAGACAACGGATAGGCCCGGTATTGCCGACGCCAGCTGCAGGATGTCGGCGCGCGCGGCCTCGACGACGCCGTCTCCGAGCAACAGCACCTCGGCGTCCGGTGCGCCCGGAGTGAGTCGACTCGGCCGTTTCTGGGTGACTCCGGGGTCGACGCCGTCCGAGCTCACCGTCCCCACGCGGGCACGCAGGCGAGCGACCACGGTTTCGGCTTTTTCAGCCGCTATTACCCTGTCGGAATCGAGGACCGCGACCAATTCCGGAGCGACCCCCACAACGTTCACCCGCACACGCGTCGACCATGGGCTGCTCGCGAGGCCGAGTGCGAGGCCGACGAGCACTTCAGTGCTGGCTTCACTGCCACCGGTGATCGCGAGGTCGCCGATGCGGTCGAGGTTGACCAGGAGCTGCCCACCACGCCCGTCGTCCCCGATAACGACCAGGGCAGGGTACGGCGATGCCGGCAGCTCTTCCACGTCACCGAACGCCGCAATGCGCGCCGACCATGCGGTTGACGGAGCCGTAGACGCGGCGAAGGGAGCGGAAAGTGTGCCCGCGACATCCAGCTGCACGTCGATGGTGTCAGCGGTGACCCGCGCGGCCAACACGGTGGGAAGCGCAGTGCCGGCGCGGTAGGCGGCGATGGCGATGCTTCGGAGGGCGCCGTCAACAGCGTGGAGGGCTGCGGCGTCGGCGATGGCGCGCAGTTCCGCCTCGGTGCTGGCGGCCGCACCGGTGGGCATCGTGATGCGCTGTCCGGCCTGGCGACGGCGACGCTGCTGGGCGCGACGCAACCCGAGCAGACCGAGGAGGCTGGCGGCCAGCAGGGCGCTGATCCCCCCGGCCGTCGCGATGGGAGAGGCGGCGACATTGCTGGCGAAGGTCACGTCGGCGGCGGGTGCCGCTGCCAGATCGGAGGCCGAGGTGGATGCCGTGACCGCGGTGGTCCCGGCCCCCTCGGGCGAGGGTGCGGGCGTCGCCGGTTCCGCCGCGGGCGCCGCAACGGGCTCACCAGCACCCGGGACGGTCACGTTCCAGCCGGGAAGAATCAGATTTGGGTCGCTCAGCTGGGTACCGCCCTGCTGGAGTGTGCTTTTCGACGCCTCGAAGATTTCCGGGTACCGGTCGCCAGAACCGAGCTCGTCCGCGGCGATGTCCCAAAGGGTGTCGCCCGCGGCGATGGTGACCTGTAGGTCGCTGGCGACAAGCTCTGCGGCCGGCGCTGCTGCCGGTGCTGCTGCCGGTGCGACTTCGGGCGCCGGTGCGCTGGCGTCGGCGGGCAGGTTCAGTATCCAGCCGCCGGCGAGCCAGTGGCTGTCGGCGCTGAGGGCGCCGCCGTCGGCCTGGTCGACGCCGTAGTTGAGCTGGGCGATCTCGGTGTACCTCTTGCCATCCCCGAGGCGTTCGCTGGCGATGCTCCACAGGGTGTCGCCGGCGTTGACCGTGTACTGCGGCAGCTGGTCGACTCCGGCGGCCTCTGCCGCTTCATCCGCGGCGCTGGTGACCTGCTCGGCGACGTCGTTCGAGGAATCCTGGGACGCAGAGTACGACACCCCGGAGGACGCCGGGGCGCTGGTTGCGGTCGCGGCGGAGGCCGCACCGCCGAACGCGGTGAACATGATCACCACAGCGCCCAGCAGGGCAAATGCGGTGCGCTGCTGGAGGTGCAGGCCGGGAATGCGCGGTGGGCGGATGCCGCGCACGGCGGCGGGCAGGGTTATCAGGAGCGAGAACGCGAAGGAGCCCCACGCCAGCCAGGCGATGATCGGCAGAAGGTTGCCGAGCAGGAACGTGCCGCCGAAGTCGGGCTGCGTTGCGGCATCTCCCCACTCTTCCCACGTGGGGATGGGGTTTCCGGCCACCGTGAGCAGCAGGACCGGAATGCCAACCACAACGGCGGCGAGCACAACGATGGAGGCGATGCCGGTGAGGAATCTCTTCATGGTGACCTTCGATACTTGATGATGAAAAGCGGGTGGCTCAGTTGCCCACGTTGACGGACTGCAGTTCGCGCACCTCGAGGGAGGTGGTGCTGGCACGGGTGACGGTCTGGGAGCCGACCACACCGTTGGCGTTCCAACTCACTGTCCACTGGCTGGTCGCGGTGATCGGGAAGCGACCGTCACCCGAACCTGTTGAGGCGGTCGCGTAGCGGTGACCGCAGGTGGGAGAGTCCGTGAATCCGAGCCCGGCGCTATACACGGTGCCCGTTCCGCTGCAGTTGACGATGCTGCCGTCGCCCATGTCCCATTGCACAGAGCCAACCTCGGCTCGCATGGTCAGGAAAACCCCGCCGAGCGTCAGGTTGATGTCATAAGGACCGAAGGTGAGGGGCTGGGGGTTGTCCACCCACATCCACACAGGGACCCCGACGAAGGCGCGGGCTCCTGATGTCAGCGAATCGGGCGTAATGCCGATCGAGATGCCCTCCAGTTCGAAAGATGCCAGTGCGCGTGCTACAGCCTGGCCGGGAGTGAGCGTATCTACACCCGGCGGTGCCGTGTTGAGCCAGACGTTTGTCAGCACGCAGGGGCCCACGAACCCGGCGATGGCGTAACAGTAGTTGGCGCACTGGTAGAGGGCACCGAACTCGGACTTCCCGGGCGGCGTGGTCTCCGGTTGCTGCGCCGACAGCTTGTAGTAGCAACCGTCATAGTTGCTCCACCAGCCAAAGTCCGCCGAGGTGCAGGGCACATCATGCTCGATGTTGTCCAAACCGATGGCGATGCATTTGTCTGGCCCGGGGCTGAGCCCAGTGCCAGGGTTCGCCCCGATCGTGTCACCGGTTTCGCCGGGGACGACGATTTCGCCTCCGCAGGACGGTCTGCAGTCCCCCGGTACGATGATGGTCGACCCTCCGGCCGCCGGTTGGTCCTGAGTGACCGTCGCGGCTGCGCGCACCGCCGAAGCCGATGTCGCCGGACCAGCAATACATGTCACGCTGAGTACGACAAGCAACCCCAGTAGCATCAGTGCGCGGGCTGAAATCCGCTCCGTTGCGACCGTGCTCAGCACGACGCGAGAACCTCAGGCAGGTCGGAGCGGCTGACCATCCAGCGTCCAGCGCTCGGCAGGTATGTCGCGCCGAACTCCCACACGTAACGTTTGTCCGTGGAGGTACCGGCTGCAGTTCCGTCAGCGTTCGTGCCAGCTATCTCCGTGGTGTCGAGGCACCCGGACATCTGCACCGCGCCGAACTCCATGGCTGTTCCATCGACCGTGGCTGCTGAAGCCAGCGCGTTGCCGTCGGGCTCATAACCGAGGTTACCCGTGACGGTTACACCAGCATCACGGAACTTTTTTGCCTCGTTGATAACGCTCTGTGCACCTTGGTCGTACGCGGTCGCTGTGATCGTCTGCGGGTCGACTGAGGGGTCATTGCGGATCAACACCCACTGCGTGATGTACTCCTGGACGGCCAGCGCGGATCCCGCTACGGCGTCGTCGGCGGAAGTAGGGGCGGCCTGCGCCGCCGGTGTGGGTGTCCCGCTCGCTTCCGGCGTAGGCGTCGCCGTTGACGTGGACGATTCCTCCGGGACCGGCGAAGCTGATTCGCCTGCACTGCCAGTCGGTGCGCAACCAACAAGGGCAAGCGTGGCGACCACGGCAAGGGTTCCGAGGGTGTAACGGGCCGAGCGGGCAGCTGGCCCCCTCTGATGAACGGCGGTGCGAAGGTGGGTGGTCACGAATTACTCCTGGGTGGGGGGGGGAAAGGGACAGTGGCGCGCACGGTCGGGGTAGGCAGGTCGGTTAGCCGTCGATCAGTCGGGCCGATCCGGTGCCCTCACCGCTCAGGGTCTCAATGCCGATGAGCCCTAAAAACACCGTGTTGTAGGTCACGGATGTGGTGACGGTGACGGTGTTGTCGGTCGCTGTGACGTTGCCCGTTAAGCCGGCAGCGGCAAGCTGCCCCTGGGCGGCAGCCACTGCAGCCGGCCGGTTCAACTGCACGGTTCCGGTGGCGATGGCCTCCCCGGTCAGGGAGTTGGTCGCGAAACGAGCCGCTGACTGCGCCACCTGGCTTGCCCGCTCCGCCGCCTGCACCTTGCCGGAGCCGTCGACGACGAGACCCATAAACAGGATCAGCGCGACAACGAGAATGATCAGCGGCAGGGTGATGCTGCCGCGTTCAGGGTCCTCCGCCGTGATCCTTCTTTTCCGCTGTGCCATGGTCATGATCGCTGCCGATACGGGTCGACGGGACTGGTAGCGTCCCGGGAGATTTCGGTAGTACCCGGCAGGCCGGGAAGGCCGGCGTCGGACAGGTTCACGGTGCAGCGCACGGTCGCGGTGACCGAACCGGTGGTGCCGATTGCCTTGTCGAACTCCGAGGTGTTGATGGTCACCGACGAGGGCGAGCAGGTGACCCCGTTACTGTTCAGCGAGAAGTTGGCGGCTTCGCGACCGAGGGCCTCCGCCTGCCCAACGGTTCTGGCGAGGGTGGCCTCCCGGGCTGCGGCGTAGGCGGCACCCTGGACAGCATTGCCCGCCACAGCGACCCGGCCACCGACGATGAGTACACCAATGAACAGGACCAGCGGTACAGCCCAGATGGTGAGTTCGAGGGTGGTTGAGCCGCGCTCGCTGTCGCTTTTGCGATGAGCGCGATTCAACCGGGTGTAGATACAACGCATCACGGGGCGATATACCTTTCCACCGGGCCGGAGACCGTTTCGGACAGGGCAGAACCGGGCCAGCCGCGGGCCACCATGGCCGTATTACCGGTAACCGTCACCACGACGGTGGTGGCGGAACGGGTCACAAGCACGTTCGGGTTGGCGACAACCGTCCCGCTGTTGCCAAGCGACTCGTAGCCCTGGGCGGTGCCGTCGGCGGCGCTGCCGTTATACAGTCGCGCTTCATAGAATGCGGCGGTCGCTGCGGCGTGCGCAACGTCCCTGGCGTGGAACCACATTGCTGCCTGGAAGAACCCGAAGATGAACAGCAGCACCACGGGCCAGATGATGATGTTCTCCAGCGATGCGGAACCACGCTCACGATCCAGGCGGCGCGAGCGCGCGCCGGAGGTGTCGTTGTGCGCGGTCGGCTGGTACATCGAATCTCTTTCGCTCGTGTGGTGGTGGCGGTGGGACTAGTTGATCTGCAGCTCCGAGGTCTTGTTGGCGATGAACGTGGTGACAACACCGACGCAGATCAGTGCGGCGGCGGCGATGGCGACGGTCCAGATGATCTGCTCGAGCGACAGCGACCCGCGCTCGGCGGCGACGCGGTTGGCGTAGCTGCGGCGGTCGTTGGCCAGCGAGAACAGGGTGCGGGCGGAGGAGACAATGTGCACGTACAGGGCGATCAGGGTGTTCATGGGATTCCTTAGATTTCAGTGGTGAATGGTCGTTTGGGACGGAGGGGCGGGTTGGTTGGTCGCTAGCTCGCAACGAGATTGAGAAGTGGTGGGGTGGCGAGCATGGCCATAAACACGATGCCGAGGAGTGCCTGGGGGTAGGTCATCCGCTCGCTGAGCCGGTTGGCGAGGGTGTGCTCCTCGTTTAGGAGTTGCACACGCAGGGCCTTGCCGCGAGCCCGGAGGCTTTCATACACGGCCGCGCCTTCTTCACCGCTGAGACGCATGATGTCGGCGACATCGGCAAGCTCCTTTACGCCGATTTCCTCGGACAGGTGGCGCAGGGCCTCCCACGGCTGAACGCCGGAGAACCGGGCCCGCAGCAGTTCCTGCCGGATACGTTCGAACACCCAGGACTCCCCCACGCTGGCCGCTTCCTCCAGCGCGACACCGGCCGGGGCCCCGCGCTTGCGTTCGGCGGCGACTAGTTCGAGGTAGGCGGCAATGGCGCGGGAGAACTCCTGGCGTGCCTCGAGCGCCTGCTGCTTGACCATGGAGTCGGCCACAACGAGCATGACCAGGGCAAGGGGGATGGCGGCGATGCCGGTAATCCCAAAGATGAAGGGAGACAGCCCGAACGCCCAGAACGCCAGCGATAGGATCGCCGGGGTGACCAGCCCGAGGAGGACGAGGGTGAGTTTTTGGGCGTAGTAGGTCTGCGTTGACCGGTTGAGGATCAGCAGGTCAGCGACGGGGGCGGTGAAGCCGGGAAAGTCGGAGAGGTTGCGCTGGGCCCAGCTGCCCATCCGTGCTTCGAAGTTGCTGCCCTCGTTCGACTCGAGTACCTCTGTGCTGCCGAGGCGTTCGAGCGCCGCGGAGAGTTTGGGCTGCTTCGGGGCGAGTTCCGCGATCAGCAGGGTGATACCAACACCGCCGAGGGCGCCGACGACGAGAAGGATTTGCCACATCATCCTCAGCCACGCTCCTTTCGAGTGTTGACCAGGATGCGCGGGGTCGGCGTTCCGACGCTCATCCTGCGCATCCAGATCAGGGCTGCGACGTAAAGGGTGAGGTAGAGAGCGAGCAGGAGCTGGCCGAGGCCTCCGCGGTAGGCGTCGAGGAAGCTTCCCGATAGCGCGAGGGCTCCGATGGCCACCACGGTGACCAGGGTGATCGATCGCGCGGTGGTGCGCGGCTTCTCGCGGTCAGTTTCAATCTCGCGGCGGTGGCGTACCTCGTCGAATACGATCTGGGCGAGGTCGTCGAGGGCGTTGGCGAGGCCGGCGCCGCGGACCCGTGAGGCCAGGATGAGGTGGGCGGTGACGAGGTCGGCCGTTGGGTCGTTGAGTTCGTCGGCGAAGACCTGCAGCGCCCTGGTGGTGGACCAGCGTGCGTTGATCCTGGCGACCATGTTGGAGACCTCGGGTTTGATCGGCTCCGGGGTGTTCGACAGCGACACCGTCAGTGCCTGCTCGAGGCCAACACCGGCGGTGATCAGGCCGGACAGGCTCCTGGTCCACGATTCGATCGCCTCGAGCCGCTCGATTCCGCTCGCGGCCTGGGGCTTGGCGAGGAGAACGGGCAGGCCGATAACGGCCACCGGCACGGCAACCAGGGCGATGATCCAGCCCGTGAGGTACCAAACGACAACACCCCCAACAACACCGGCGGCGATCAGTAACAGGCGCTGCCGCGGCACGGTCGCACGCAGCCGGGTGATGCGGCGCGCGATCAGCCCGGGCGGCTTTGGTCCCTCGTCAATCGGCGGGAACAGGCCAACGAAGACCAGCAGGATGCCAAACCCGAGCACCATGATGGTCAACGCGATGAATGTGGGGGTCACGACTCGACGTTCCCGTCGGGCAGCAGCCACTTGCTGTCGAATCCGGCGCCCTCGAGGTCAACGAGGGTGTCGACCTGGGGGCGACCGACGAGGTTCGCGGTGTCACTTCCCGCCGCTGCCTTGAAGATTTGCAGCACCACGGGACGTTTGGTCTCCCCCGGCACCAGCTCGCTGATCTCGCTGACAAAACGCTTCAGCGTCCTGCCGCCGTCGAGGTGGTTGGTCAACTGGACAACAAAGTCGATGTGCTGGCCGATCTGGGCGTAACCGAAGTCGCTCGCCGCTCCGAGCTTTTGACTGAGAAGAACCGCCATACGCTCGACGGCGTCCGCCGGCGAGTTGGCATGCAGGGTGCTCATCGACCCGGCACCGGACTGCATGGCCTGCAGCATCGCGGTGATTTCCGGTCCACGAACCTCACCGACGATGATGCGCTGGGTGTTCATACGCAGGGTCTCGACGAGCATCTCCTCGAGGGTGACTTCTCCGGGCCGGCTCCCGTCCGCGGCGGGTTCCCCCTGTCCGGGGCGAGCCTCGAGCGGGGTCACCAGGGGGTGCAGCCCGCTGCGGTCGAGGTGCAACTCGCGCTCGGTCTCGATCGTCACGATGTGCTCGAGCGGCTCAATTCGGTGGGCGAGGGCGCGCAGCAGCGTGGTTTTCCCCGCGCCCTGCTGGCCGGCGACAACGATCGACTTACGTGCGCGAACGGCAGCGGTGAGAAATTCGTTGGCTGCCTGGGTCATGGTGCCGCGGGCGACCAGGTCCTCCAGCGTGATCGTCACCATCGGGTGGCGTCGGATGATGACCGTCGGCCGCGGGGCGATGGGCGGGTGGGTGGCCTGCAGGCGCTCACCGCTGGGCAACGAGAGGCTGAGCTTCCACGCCGAGGCGCTGAAGGGACGGCCACGTTCGCCATCGCGCGAGGCGAGGAACTGGATGTCTTCGATCAGCTGCTGGTCGGAATCGGCGATCGGCGGGCGCTGTTCGATCTCTCCCCCGCCGTAATCGACGTAAACCTTGTCGTATCCGAACACCATCACGTTTTCGACCCGGGGGTCGTCCACGTGCTGCTGGAGACGGCCGAGCCGGAAGAGCGAGTCGTAAATGGCCTTCTGCATCCGGAGGACCTGGTTCTCGTCCCACGGGTCCTGCCCACGGCGCACGAGGGCGTCGACGTGGTCGCGAGTGACCTGCACGATCTGGGTGCGCCCAACCTCCAGGCGGGCCTCGCCGTCGAGGGTGTCGTCCGCCGCGATGGCGGTGGAGAGCCGATTGGAGACATCGGCGCGGAAGGCGCTGACCAGTGCCCAGTCCAGCTCACCGTCTGGGGTGGTCGAGCGGCCGCGCGACGGGAGGCGCACCTGGGTGGTGTCGGTGCTCGCCGGCTCCGGGGCGATGAATTCCGGGACGCCAGACACGGGGGCGCTCGGTTGCGCGGCGCTGACAGCCGCCATCATGTGGGCCGGAATCTCAGCGGCAAGGTGGGCGCCGGAGGTACCGCCGGTGGGAGCGGTGACAACTTCGGTGTCGCCGAAGAGCGGGAGGTTGTCGAAGTCGAGGGTGGGGGTGGCGTCTGGTTCTGGCTGGGTCATCGCGATGACTCCTTTTCCGTGCCGAAGTTCTGGTCGAGGCGGCTGCGCTGCTCGGCGAGTTCGTTACGGACACTGTCAATCGCGGAAACGAGGGAGGCGCCGAATTTTGTTTTGTTGAACTTCTTCACCCCGGGTTCCCCGAGGGAAAACACCGCGGCGGTTTTGTCGTCCCAGGAGATGCGTACGCTGCGCTGGGTGCCGAGCGCCTTGTGGATTTCGCCGGATGACAGCTGCGGGCCTGAACCCGTTTCCACGAGGACAAGCGTGACGCTGTTGGCGCGGCCGGCGGCGGCGAGTTCCGTCCGGATTGCGGGCAGTCGCTTGTGGACGGCAACGATGTCGGGGAGGGTCGGCCGGGCGACGATCAGCACGGCATCGGAGTTGCGCATCAGCGCGGACCGTGTGTCGCCGATCGCCCACCGGCCGGCGTCGAAGATGACGTCCATTGCCATTCCCTCGAAGCTGGCCGCTGCCGTGCCGAGCTGGCCCCAGATTGGGTCCATCGCCCGGGCCGCCGCCGGATCCTTAAACCCGGCGAGCAGCCGTCGCTCGACGGAGTCGCCGGTGTTCTCCACCAGGTCGATCGTCTGCGCCCAGACCTGGTTGATGTCGAGCGATCCGGAGTTGTGGGTGGTCACCGGCAGTTCACCGATCCCCCGAGTATGGGCGATCTGGCCGCGGAAGAATCCGGGCAGCACACTGCTGTATCGGGACGAGTCCGCCTCGATCAGCATGACCGCCTGCGGCCAGTGCAGCGCCATCGCGAGCGCCGTTGTGCTGACTCCCGGGGAGCCCGCGACGCTGAGCATGAGGATGTTCGACACGGGTTAGCCGTCCGTCTCGTCGTCCACGGCGGCACCCGCGGCGTCGAGGGGATCGAGGATAAGCGCGACACGTCCGGTGGCGGCGCGGGCGGCCAGCAGCGCTGCGCGCTCCGACGGGACGGTGACGGCGACGATGGTCGTGCCGGCGACATCGTCGGTGCGGACGGAAACGATTTCGGCAGATTCCGTGACGGGGGCTTTCGTCGGCGGCTCACCCTGGCTGACGGGGGTGTCGACGAGTCGTACCTTGTCGCCGCTGACAAGCGGGAACGGCGGCAACTGGGCCGAGGTCAGCGACAGGCCCACGATCGACATACCGGTGTCGATGCCGGCGCCTTCTGAGACGTTGGCTGGCGAAAGCAGCGTTCCGGCAGGGATGTCCACCTGGGCGGTTTTGCCCTCGACATCGTCCGTGTCTGCGCGCTCGAAGGATGGAATTTCATTGGTGTCGGGAATTTCCACAACCTGCAGCGAGCCCAGCTCGATGACGTCTCCGCGGGCGATATCGGACGCCGCGGAGTACACCAGCTTGGTGCGGCCCGTCGAGGTGTAGATGTAGGCGGCAGTCAACCCGGACACGATGATCAACGCGATGCCGAGCAGGATGATGGGAAGGCGCGGCTTGTTGCGCACACGCGACTGCACCGGAGCCGACTTCGGGGTGGAGGGCTTAGGGGTCTTGGCGACCTTAGCCGGCTTGGCGGAGCCGTCGGCGCTTTTTCCACTGCCGCGCCGGGGGCGCTCTTTTTCTACATCGGCGGTGGTCATCGCTGCTCCTTTGGGTGACTGACGGCGTGCTGCGGCATCATAAGGATCCTGGCCGCTGGCGGCCCGGTCAGTGTCCGCGCGCGACGCGACGGTGTAGACGGCTGTGCTCGGTCGGGACGGGGCACCGACGGCGTAGGTATTTTGGGCGTGCTGGAGGCAGCGTTATCGGCAAAAATTGCTCGATTTAGAACGAGTTTCCCCAACACCATTGCGTGCCCCCCGCGCCAAGGCTACCCAATCGGAAGAGATCTCCCGGCATTTAAATGGATATATTTCACGTTTGAGAGGCACGTGTAAGAGTGCTGAACAACGGCTGGGAATAAAGAAAGCCCCGGTCGGCCGGTAACTGGACAGTTCAGCCGGTGGATGGCTGCCCTCTCCCCCACACGAGAGTGGTTACGGAATGTGGTTGAACTCGTCCGGATTCGGCCCGGTACGTTCGTTCCGGTTCAGCGCGGTGATCGCGGCGATGTCGTCGCCGGTCAGTTCGAAATCGAATAGTGCCAGATTTTCCTCTACCCGGCTCCGGGTCACCGACTTCGGGAACACCACGTCACCGCGCTGGATGTGCCAGCGCAGGGTGACCTGGGCCGGTGATTTACCCAGCCGGTCGGCAATCTCCACGATTACCGGGTCGCCGAGAACTTTCCCCTGGGCGATGGGTGACCAGGCCTCGGTGACGATGCCGTGTTCGGTGTTGAACGCGCGCACGTCGTCCTGGGTCAGGTACGGGTGCACCTCGATCTGGTTCACTGCCGGGATGGTTTCCGTTTCATCGAACAACCGCTGCAGGTGATGAGGCTGGAAGTTGGACACGCCGATGGCCTTGACCCGACCGGACCTGCGCAGGTGCTCGAGGGCTTTCCAGGTGTCGACAAAGTTGCCAACGCCGGGAAGCGGCCAATGAATGAGGAACAGGTCGAGGTAGTCAAAGCCAAGGGCATTTAGGCTTGCATCGAAGGCGGCGAGCGCGTCATCCCGCTCGTGGTAGCCGTTGTTCAGCTTGCTGGTGACAAACACGTCGGCGCGGGCCAGGCCCGATTCGCGAACGGCGTCGCCGACCTCTTTCTCATTTCCATACATCTCGGCAGTGTCGATGTGGCGGTAGCCGGCCTCCAGCGCGGCGAGGGTCGCGGCGGTGGTGTCCGCCGGAGGGATCTGGAAGACACCGAAACCCAACTGGGGGATGCTGGTGCCGCTGTTCATGGTGATTCTGGGTACTTCGGTCATGTCGACGATCTCCTCCGTGGGGTGTGGCCGGTTCTGGTTGCTCTGCTGTTGCTGGCTAATAATGGTTGGCGAAATTTCAGTGGCGGCCGCGCCGCGCGAGGATCACCCAGGCGACCAGCGCCCCGAGCCCGATGATCACGAGTATGACGGCCCGGAAATTTGCCGGAAGGCCACCGACCGGGGTGGGTGGGACAAGAAAGAGGACAACACCAACGACCAGCACGGCAGCCCCAAGAATGGGAAGGCCGAAGCGGCGGATGATGGTGGCGAGCAACATCTTTTCACCGTAGTTCGCCGCCGTCGTCCTCGCCCCCCTTCGAATGGAATCGTGCGTAGTTTTTGTGGCTTCCGCGCAAGGCCGCAGAGAACCCAGGCTCCGATGGCCGAAATGTATCGACCGCAAAGGGGTTGCCGTCTGCGGTCGTTGCGGTGAGAGCAGCGGCACGGCGCCAGGTAGCGACGACCCTGCCGTTCACTACAACGATGGGCAGGAAGATTCCGTTTTTACCCGGCACCACTCGCTCGAAGTCCTCCGCCGGCAAGGCAAGACTCCGGTCCTGGTAACCGAGCAGGTACTCGTCGAAACCGGGCAACAAGAACGCGCCGGCGGCCGGATCCACTGCTGGGTCGACACCCGGTCCCGTCCCCTCCTCCGGGTCGGCCGTGCTCCAATACGCCCGGCCGTCCAGTTCCCTTTCGATCAGCCGCTCCGGGGCGCCGGCAAGAGCCGTCTTCGCGTCGGCGACGGTAATTTTGGCCCACCATGCCAGGTCTTTCAGGGTGGCGGGACCGTGCCCGGTGAAGTAGCGGAGGGCGAGGGCCGCGAGAGCTCCATCCCGGTCCACGGCGGGATCGGGCACGCTGTTGTCGTCGGCGGGAATCCATTCGTCTACCAATACCAGTGCCTGCTGGTTGCCGAGCGGCGGCCCCCAGCAGACCAGCCGCTGGTGGCTGAGGAAGTAGATGATGTGGTACCCCCGTTGCCCCTCGACGGGGACCCCCGCAACGTTGAGCGCGGCGAGGAAAGCATCGCGGCTGAGGCCACCCGTCCCGGCGAGCACAGCCCTGGCGACATCCCCCGCCCGCGCGAACGTGTGTGGATCGAGGCCGAGTTCGTGAAAGCGACCGGCGGCCGCTGCGAGCCCACGCGGTGCGGTCAGGCCGAGCACCCAGCGCAGGTCTCGGGCCGGCATCAGGTGCAGCGTTCCTCGCAGAGGAGCCGTGCGCACGATACTGCCGTCGGCGAGAGCGGCGAGCACATTGTCGCGATGGCCAACAGCGGCTCGCAGCCCCAGCCCCCAGACGGCCTGGGGAAAGTCCTGGGCCTGGAGGGCGAGCAACCGGCTGGCCGCATCCAGCACATCCGTGCCGTTGGCCTGCCGCACTCCTGCCCGGCCACGCTCGACGACCGGGAGGTGATGTGAGATGAGCTGGCTGCGCAGCCGCGCGCGCAGGATCTGATCGGCGGAAACGGCTGTGCCCATGCAACAAGTATGCCCACGTGCCGTGCCCCGGGACGGGCGCGGGGTGGCCGGTGAAGGCAAAGCGGTGCAGCATGGAGGGGTGGGCTGCCAGCGACGGCGGGGCTCCCGCTGCAGCTTCATCGGCCGCCGCGACCGAGACGAGGGGCCCATGCACTATTCCCTGCTGCTGACCAATCCCGAACCTGCGCAAGGCGACGTCAGCCCCGAGATGATGGCGTCGTTCCAGAGCGCGTTCGACCGCTACGCCAAAGCACTCGTGGATGCCGGCGTGCTTGTATCCATCCACATCCTGCAACCGTCGTCGTCGGCAACCACGGTCACCCTGCGCGGCGGTGACGACCAGGTGAGGCACGGCCCGGCAGTAGATGCCCCGGAACAGCTGTCAGGCATTTTTGTGATCGACGTCGTGGATGACGACGCGGCGCTGACGTGGGCAAAGGAATGCCCGGGTGCGCAATACGGGTCGGTAGAAATACGGCCGGCTGCCCTCGTTTTCGCCAACGGCGAATGGGTGTCCGGATAACGGCTCAGCGCGGGTGCCCCACCGCGATGATGGGGCACCCGTGGCCGGCCGCGCGAGGTTAGCGCAGGAGTTGTTGGGATGATCAGTTGAACGGGATCGCCGCTGTGATTATCCCCACCGTGAGCATCACCAGTGACACAATCACGGCACGCCAGAGGACCTTTTTGTGGTGGTCGCCGAGGTTGACGCTGGCGAGGGAGACCAGCAGCAGGATGGCGGGAACGAGCGGGCTCTGCAGGTGAACGGGCTGCCCGGTGATGGAGGCACGCGCCATCTCGACCGGGGTGATGCCGTAGGTGGCTGCACTTTCGGCGAGGACGGGCAGCATTCCGAAGTAAAACGCGTCGTTGCTCATAAAGAAGGTCATCGGAATGGACAGGACACCGGTGATCACGGCGAGGTATGGACCAAGGGCGTCGGGAATGATGGTGACCAGCCAGGTGGACATCGCATCAACCATTCCGGTGCCGTTGAGCACCCCGATCAGTACGCCGGCGGCGAGCACCATTGAGACAACGGCGATGACGTTCGGGGCGTGCGCAGCGATGCGCTCGCCCTGGTCTTTCAGCTTCGGAAAGTTGATGATGAGGGCAAGGGCGGCGCCGACCATAAAGACATAAGCCAGGGGAAGCAGATCGGCTACCAGCATCACCATCACGACAATGGTGAGCCCGAGGTTGACCCAGATCAGCCGCGGGCGGAGGGTGTCGCGCAGCGGGTCGAGCATGGCCTGGGTGACGAGGGACATCTCCGCCGTCTCGGCACGGACCAGCTCGGGGACAAGCACCCCACCCCGACGCCAGCGGCTCCCACCGTTTCCGCCGTTTTTACCCGTGCCACCGGTGCTACCGGAGCCTGATTCACCGATGCCAGAGCCAAATCCGGCGTTGTCCGCGAGGGTGCTGCCAGACGCGGCGATGCGGTTGCGTTCGCGGATGCCCAGCATCCACGCGAATACCAGCACCACTGCGAGGCCGACAAGCAGGGACGGGATCATGGGAACAAAGATGTCGGTGGCGGATACGTTCAGCGCCGCGGCTGCACGGACCGTTGGACCACCCCACGGGACGATGTTGAGAGTGCCGTTGGCAAGACCGGCAACACAGGTGAGCACAACGGGGCTTATCCCCAACTTCAGGTAGATCGGCAGCATGGCCGCCGTTGTCACGATGAAGGTGGTTGACCCGTCACCGTCAAGCGACACCGCCGCGGCCAGGATGGCCGTGCCGATCACTACCTTCGCGGGGTCTCCCCCGGCGGCCCTGAGGATAAAACGCACCAGTGGGTCGAACAGTCCGACGTCGATCATGATGCCGAAGTAGAGGATGGCGAACATCAGCAGCGCCGCCGTGCCGGCGAGGGAGCCGAGTGCCTCGATCACCATGTCGCCGAGGCCAAGGCCGGCGCCGGCGAACAGGCCGAAGATTGTGGGGACCAGGATCAGCGCCACCATGGGGGTGAGCCGTTTGGTCATAATGAGCGCCATAAAGGTGAGCACCATGGCGAAACCGAGAATTACCAGCACCGTTGACTCCTTTGTCGTGTGGTTCACACCGGTGAACCGGTGTGCCCGCTGAATGGGAAAACGATAGGTGCGCGAATGCTGCGCCTCGGGGGTTTGTCTCGTTGAGAGACAGAAGAAGTCAAAAAACACCTTTTGCGCATTAAGCTCGTTGATGTGTCAAACCTGTTCCAGCATCCCGGACCGTGCGCACGATGACGGCCAAAAAGCTCACCTTCGCCGGCCAGATGCTCGCCCTGCAGGTCGTTGTGGTGCTGGCGGTGGTGGCGATCGCCACGATCACCCACGGGGTCCTCGCGACCCAGGAGAAACGGGATGACGCCAGGACCACCGCGCTGACCATCGCGCGCACCGTGTCGCTGGTGCCAGACATCCGCACCGACGTTTCGGACATCGACGCCGCCGGGGATGCGACCAACCGCCAGGACCTCGCTTCCGGCCGCATCCAGCAGCTCGCGGCGGACGTCGGTGAGCGCACCGGCGCCCTGTTCGTTGTGGTGACCGACAGCCGTGGCATCCGCCTCGCCCATCCCAACGCCCGGCAGCTCGGTGAGCGGGTGTCCACCGACCCGAGTGAGGCGCTCGCGGGAAGGGAAACCACGGGCTGGCAGCGGGGAACTCTCGGCGAATCCGCCCGGGCGAAGGTGCCCGTGCTCTCCCCCGACGGCAGCCACGTTGTCGGCGAGGTCAGCGTGGGGTTCGCCGCCGCTGGGGTGCTCGACAACATTCGACGCGAAATCGTCAGCGCGGTGCTCGTCGCGCTGGCGGCCCTCGCTATCGGCATCGCCGCCAGCGTTGTTCTTGCGCGCCGGTTGCGCCGCCTCACCCTCGGGCTGCAACCGTCTGAGCTGTCGGTACTTGTGCAGGACCAGACCGCCGTTCTCGGTGGAATCCGTGAGGGAGTGATGGGGGTTTCCCCGGGTGGCCGCGTTACGGTCTGCAACGACCGTGCCGCAACCCTGCTCAAACTGGTCGACCCCGTCGGGCAAACCCTCAGCACCCTGGACCTGCCGGAAGAATTGCTCTCCGCCATCAACGATTCATTGCCAGCGGCCAACGGCTCGACGCCAGCACCGTCGCAGCAATTGCGGCTGGTGTTCGGCGAGCGCCTGCTGTTCATCGATGTGGGCAGGGCGGGCCGCGACGGCACAGACCTCGGCACGGTGGTGGTGCTACGGGACGAAACCGACCTGGAATCGATGTCGCGCCGCCTCACCGCGGTCTCGGCGATGTCAACCGCGTTGCGGGTGCAGCGGCACGAGTTCGCGAACCGACTGCATGTCATCTCGGGGCTGATGGCCACCAGCCAGATCGATGAGGCCAGGCGCTACCTCCACGGCCTGGTTGGCCACGGACCGGTCAGCTATCCCCTCGACAACCGGGACCTGCTGCGTGAGCCATACCTGCAGGCGTTCCTCGGCGCCAAAGCCGTCGAAGCGCATGAGCGCGGGGTACTACTGCGCCTCGGCGACGGCACATACGTGCGCGGCTCGCTGCGGGCGCCGGAGGAGGCCACCACGGTGCTTGGCAACCTGGTCGACAACGCGATCGCCGCGGCTGTGAGCGGTCCGATGCCACGCTGGGTCGAGGTGGAGGTTCTCGACGATGGCAGTGACCTGCATCTCAGCGTCGCCGACTCCGGCGGAGGAATTCCCCGCAACCCCGGTGCCACCGCGCAGGCGGACAGCGACCGCCTGTGGGCGGCATCCTCCCGGCGCGAAAGCGACCGGGCCTCCGACCCCGCCACCGTGCGCGGGCTTGGGTTCGGGCTTCCGCTGTCGCGTGACCTGGCCAGAAGGCATGGCGGCGACGTCTGGGTCGCTGATCCCGGCGGCGATGGCAGCGGGGCGGTGTTCTGCGCCCGGCTTCCCGGCGTCATTGAGGCGCCCGGCAGCTCACTCCCCGCCAAATCGAATTCCGACGCATCACATCCCGGCGCAATGACGAAGGAAATATGATGACAACCCCGTTCGCTGTCCTCAGCGTTGATGACGACTTCCGGATCGCCGGCCTGCACGCCGGCATCGTCGACGCCACACCCCGCTTCCGCTCCGTCGGCACGGTGGGCACCGTCGCCGGCGCGCTCTCGCTGATCGCCAGCGAGAAACCGGACCTGGTGCTGCTGGACGCGTACCTGCCCGACCAATCCGGCCTCGAGTTGGTTCGGCGCATCGACGCCGACGTGATTATGATCACCGCCGCCAACGATTCCGCCGTAGTGCGGCGGGCACTGCGGCACGGAGCTTTCTCGTACCTGATCAAACCGTTCGACCCCACCCTGCTGCGGCAGAAGCTGGGACTGTATGCCGCGTACCGGGATGCCTTCGCCGTGCCCCGCGCGCTCGAACAGTCGTCCCTCGACCGGGCCATCGCTGCCGCCCACACCATCACCAACACGGCGGCCCGCGCCAGGCCCGCCACCGAACAGGCGGTGCTGGATGTCCTGTTCGAAAAGGAACTGCCGTGGAGCGCCCCGGAGATCGCCGAGCGGATAGGGGTGTCCCGCGCGACAGCACAGCGTCACCTCGGGATGCTCGCCGCTGACCGCGTTGTCGACGTGCAGCTGCGTTACGGGGCAACGGGGCGCCCCGAGCACCGCTACTCCGCCGTGCGGGATCGCCCGACGGGCTGAGACAGAACGTTCAAAGAACGCCCCGATGAGGCGATCAGTCCCGGGGTGTGGGATGAGTCGATCGTGGTGCACTGGCGATCCATCGGCACGCTGATTACCTGCTGGGATCGGTGACACCCATAATACGGAAGCAATACGCGCAGGGTTCTCTGTAAGACTTCTTACACCGCGGGCACCGCTTTGCCCGCTTCGGTTTCAAGGAGTGCTGTTAATTTTGGATAACCCGGGCGTTTACGTTTCCCACGTCGAATCCAGCGCGTGGCCGCTCGTTTATTTTTTCGCGACCTTCGCCCTCGGAGCCGCCCTGGTGATCGCCGTGATGCTGTTCACCGCGAATCGCCTGCGTTGGTTCCGCCCCGTCTCCGTGGTGATGGCCATCGCGATCGCCGCCGGCCTCGTCGGCACTTTCCAGGGAATGTCGAGCGCCTCCTCGGACTACGCCTCCCGTGAGGCTGCCGCCTACAACGACTACGTTGCCGACGTGCAGCAGTGGTTGAATGACGAGTACCTGATTCGCGCGGACGCCGACACCGTCAAGTCCCTGCTGACCCGCCAGGGTGAGAACGTCGTCGCGGACAACCGCGTTGTCCCGGTGCGGATGATCATCAACTACACGGCAGACTCCCTCGACGTCGAGGTACTGAACCTGCCTGCCATCGGCTAATCGACCGGACCACCGAACCACCGACGAATCGGTGCTGCCGCGCCGGGTCCGGCCCGGCCTCGCGACATCCACCCGCCCGTCGGTTCTGAGCCTGGCATCACTCATGGTCCAATAGTGGTGATGATTACCCCGCCAGCCCCACCCGCACGCAACGTCCTGTCCCCGGACGGTATCAACATCGCCACTTACGAGTTCGGTGATCCCGACGCTCCCACCGTTTTCGCGGTGCACGGCTTCGCCTCGGGTGCGCTGCTGAATTGGCACGGCACGGGTTGGGTGCGCGACCTCGTTCGCTCAGGTTTTCACGTCATCGCGATCGACCAGCGCGGCCACGGCTCCAGCGACAAACCGCAGTCCCCCGCCGCGTACACGATGGACCTGCTGGTGGCCGACGTGCTGCAGGTGCTCGACACTTTTATGCTCGACGAGGTCGACTACGTCGGCTACTCCCTCGGTGCCAGGGTCGGCTGGCAGGCCGTTCGTGAGATGCCCAGCCGGATCACCCGCGCCGTGCTCGGCGGTATCCCGGACGGTGACCCGCTGACGCGTTTTAAGGTGCCGGAGGCCCGCGCGTTCCTGGGCGACGGTACTCCGGTGGAGGACCGACTCACCGGCGCTTACCTGCAGATGGCCGGCGGGATCGCCGGCAACGACCTTGGCGCCCTCGTCTCCCTGGTCGAGGGGATGCGCGGCGGCCCGCAGCCGCACGCCGGCAATGCCCCCGAGCAGGAAGTTCTGTTCGCTACCGGCAGCGAGGACCGCATCCTCGACGCCTCCCGAGCGCTGGCGGATGCCACTCCGAACGGGTCGTTCTTTGAGATACCCGGTCGGCACCACTTCAACGCACCTACCTCACGCGCCTTCCGGGACGCCGCCATCGAATTCCTTGGTACCGCAGGACGCTGATCCTGCTTCCCCTGTCGTCTCGGGGCCAGCTGGCGCGCACACGGCAGCACTGCCGGCGGTGCTGAACCGCTCCGCTGCAAAAAACCAGCAGTGCTGGAATGGTCAATACACCATGGGATTTCTCCACGATTTCCGGGGGCGGCCGGTTGCCCGCTGCCATAATGATGCCCACATCGACACGCGGACGATCCCGTCCACGATTGGGGGGTCATGGCAGCCGGTACGTCCGCCGAACAGGAATCACAGCGCTATCTCGCCAGGGCGGATGCACATCATCTCGCCGCAATCGCTGACCATGAGGCTGCGGAACGGTACCGGATCGCGGCCGTCACGGAGAAGAGCGTTGCAAGAACACTCTCGCCGCTCGCAGCAGCGGGCTACCATCTGCTTGCTGACCGACGCTGGCCGGGAAGCCGAACGGCCCAGGTCGACCTCATCGTTGTGGGGCCAACCGGTGTTTTCATCGTCGACACCAAAGCATGGCGCGAAGTGTCTATCGAGGGCGACCGCATTTTTCGTGGCCAGGACGACGTCAGCGATGAACTCGCCAACCTCGCCGATCTCGGTTATGGCACTGCTGCCGCAATGGCCGAAATTGGTCTTGCTCCCGGCGAGATCCACTCCGTGGTGGCACTCGCCGGCCGTTCCGGCATTAACGCACACGTGGGCACGGTCGAGGTAGTCGGGGAAAGGGACGTTCTCCGGCACATCACCAAGCTTTCCCCTCGCCTGACACCGAGCCAGGTAGACCTGGTGGTGCGCAGCGCCATGGACCATTTCCCGCTGCTCGGCGCCCCGGTGCCCGTTTCGGTCACCATCGCTGAACCAGTCCTGGCAGCCCTCGCCATCGGATTCGACGACAGCGATCTTCCTACGGATGAGGAAGTAAGCAGCGCGTTGTTGGCCGGTATTCTCGCTGAACCGATCGAAGAGTGGATGTCGTTCCTCCATCCGGAGCAGGCAAAGTTGGTGCGTCGAAGTTTCAACGGTCCCTCCCGGATCCGGGGCGCAGCCGGAACGGGAAAGACTGTCGTCGCACTTCACCGCGCTGCTTACCTCGCACGGTCAAAACCCGGCAGTGTTTTGGTCACAACGTATGTCAGGACGCTGCCAGCAGTGTTGTCGTCCCTGCTGAATCGAATGGCACCCGACGTTAGTGGGCGAGTGATATTCACGGGTGTTCATGCGTTCGCGAGCGCACTCCTAGCCGAACGCGGCGTCAACGTTCGCGTCGATCGCCGTGCCTCTGATCTCGCCTTCGCCTCCGCGTGGAAGTCCATAGGTGAGCACGGCTTACTGGGACGTATCGACCACAACCCTCGCTATTGGAAAGAGGAGGTCGACAGCGTGATCAAGGGCCGTGGGATCACCACTCTTGAGCAATACAACGAGCTCGCACGCACAGGCCGACGACGACGGCTCTCTCTGGACCAGCGGCGGGAAGTTTGGGCGCTTTACCGCGAGTACACCGCGTTCATGTCCAAGAGCGGCGCGCACGACTTCGCAGACCTGATTTCGCTCGCGGCTTCATCCTTGGCGGAAACTCCACTCGAGGGATACTGTGCGGTCATTGTCGATGAGGCTCAGGATCTCTCCTCGATGATGATCAAGATGCTGCACTCCATCGTCGGCAACGCGCCGGACGGCATGACCTTGGTGGGCGACGGCCAGCAGACCATCTACCCGGGTGGCTACACCCTGTCGGAAGTGGGAGTATCGCTGGCGGGTCGCGGTGTGGTGATGACGACGAATTATCGCAACACCAAAGAGATCATCGAGTTCGCCGCGGGAATAGTCGCTGGCGATGAGTACACGGATATCGAAGGCGCGGCCGCAACAGGAGACGACATCCAGCGGGTTGAGCGATCCGGGGAAACCCCCTCATCGACCGTTTTTTCTTCGAAGCGAGCTCACGACGCTGCGCTCGTCGATCGGATAAATAGTGCGCTGCGCGAGGTCGGAACCAATTACGGAGATATAGGGGTGCTATCCCTGTTTGGGTATTCCGTTTCTGACACGCTGGCCGTGCTCCATCGCGAAGGCATCCCGACCATAGAGATGGACAAATACACGGGCGCCCCGATCAACGCGGTCAAGGTCGGCACGATCAAAAGGTCGAAGGGCCTCGAGTTCAAGCAAGTGCTTGTTTCCCGGGTACCGCGAACACTTGTGGACGCCACCCCACGCCCACCGGGTAGCGACGATGCCTGGCAGGAAACGTGGGAGTTGCAACGCCGGGAGCTTTACGTTGCAATGACCCGCGCACGCGACGGCCTGTGGATTGGAGCGGTCTAAGACCACTAGCGCATTTGCTGACATGGCGCGCAATGACCAGACCGATCTTCGAAGGTGACATAGCGTTGATCCGATGACGACGCGCAAACGACTCCTTGCTGTTTCAGCCGTGGCCCTTGTCACCTTAACCGGCCTCAGTGCCTGCACCCCGCCTCGTGAGGACTCCGCTCCGCCGGACGCCAAAGAGATCAGGCTCTCCGCTCCGGCGACACCGTTGACCGCGATAACGGATGCGGACGAGAGAACCGCGTCATTGACGACCAGCAGGGAGCTGTTCGACGCATCGCCGGCGGTGGTCATCGCGCCCGCCGGTGAACCAAAGACCCAGTATCTCGCCGCGTTGGCGGCTGTCGGGCTCGGCGTCCCCCTCCTGATCTCGAATGACACCGCCGAGGAATCCACCGAACCAGCCAGCAGCCCGTCAGCGGAGCAAAGTTCCGCCCCCGCGGACGCGCTCGCGGACGAGATCGCTCGCTTGGGCGCGACCTCGGTCCTCGCGGTCGGCGATGTCAGTACGGCTTACAACTTTGCCGGAGCCGACGGCGACGATGCCAAGGTTGTCCGAATCGAAGCCGACGCGTCCGCCATCACAGACGCCACCGGCGTCCCGATGGATGCACTCGCCACCGACGACCCCGCCAGGTACCCGACAGCTATCGCCGGGCTCACCGCCGGGACCCCGGACCATGAGCCCTCCGACAACGTGCCGGACTTCGCACCCGCTGCACCGCTGACCGATACGGTTGTGCTCGCCGTTGACGCCGCACCTCAGCTTGCTTCGCTGGCCACGGCCAGGTCCGCTGGGGTCGCGCTGGCGCTGGTGCCCGCCGACAACGCCAATCCCCAGGCGTCGGCCACCGCGATTAGTGCTTTACACGGTGCCGCCGCGGCGAACACGATGGCCATCGGTGCGGAGTTTGCCACCCAGGAGGACCTGGACTGGAAACTACGCTCTGCAGCCTCAGGTTTCGCCCTGCCCGGTGGAGGACAGCTGCTGTTCCCCGAGCATCAGTTTGTTGCTCTCTACGGCACCCCGGGCACGGGATCCCTCGGAGTCCTCGGCGAGCAGGATGCCGCCGGCGCCGTACAGCGCACCACGGACATGGCGGCGACCTACCAGCCGCTGACCGACAAATCCGTTGTGCCGATGTTCGAGATCATTGCCACTGTCGCCGCCGGGGACGCCGGTCCCGACGGGAATTATTCGAATGAGCTGGATCCGGCGAAACTACGCCCCTGGATCGACGCCGCCAGTGAGGCAGGCATTTATGTGGTGCTCGACCTGCAGCCTGGACGAACCGATTTCCTCACCCAGGCCAAACAGTATGAATCACTGCTGGCGCTGCCCAACGTTGGTCTCGCCATCGACCCGGAATGGCGGCTCGCCGCCGATCAGGTTCCCCTGCGCCAGATCGGCTCAGTCGGCGCGGCCGAGGTCAATTCGGTCACCGAATGGCTCGCCGACCTCACAAACAAGAACGGGCTCCCGCAGAAGATGTTCGTGCTGCACCAGTTCCAGCTGCGGATGCTGCAGGACCGCACCGCCATCAACACCGGCCACCCCGAACTCGCCATGGCGATTCACGCCGACGGGCAGGGAAGCCAACCCGACAAACAGGCGACCTGGCGAGCTCTCCACCAGGATGCTCCGGCCAACATCGCGTGGGGATGGAAGAACTTCTACGACGAGGACACCCCCATGCTCACCCCCGAGCAAACCATGGGGGATGTCAGCCCGCTACCCGACCTGATCACCTACCAATAGGGCTCAGTGCTGTACAGCGCCGTCCGCTTCCCCCGCGATGGCACCGTCACCCGCACGCGTCACGAATAGTTCAAACGGGTGCGATACTGAAGGTGATTGTTGCCGCCGATTCGGCGCACCGATCTGTGCGATTGCACACTGGCTCTGAAACTCGGGCTAGCTACGTCCAAGCGTGTTACTCGAGCGGGACAGCTACTGTCCTCTCGAAAATTCTCACCTGAAATGGACCTATTGTGCTCACCGTTGTTATTCCCTGGCGCGCCCAGCCCTCCCGCCAGTCAGCCTTCGACGCGGTTGTCGCCTGGTACGAGGCGAACCTTCCCGGTGTGCAAATCCTGACGATCGACTCGCCCGAGCCGGTTTTCAACCTGGCCCGCTGCCGCAACCTCGGTATGCGCAGCGTCATCGACCAGGGCGAGGTTGTGGTGATCAATGACGCCGACACCATCCCCCAGCTCGCACCCCTTCGTGAGGCGATCCGCGCCGCCGCCACCTCCGGCCTCGTCCATCTCCCCTATACCGAGTACCGCTGGCTCGGCGCTGAGGGCACCGCCCAGTACGCCGACGACCGCGAGCTCATTGGCTGCGATTTCACGCTGGTTCGCGGTGCTTGCTCAGGTGTTTACGTGACCACGCCGGCCACCTGGTGGAGCCACAATGGCCAGGACGAGCGCTTCCGCGGCTGGGGGTTCGAGGATGCAGCGTGGAACGTCGCCCATGAGACCCTGCTCGGCGCTGCCCCGCAGCGCCACGGGGGCCACGTCTACGCACTGCACCACGAACCGCAGCTTCGTGAGGGACCGCAGTACGACGCGAACGCCGAGCTGATGGCCCAGTACCGCAGTGCGGTCGCGGATCCTGCCGCCATGCGCCAATTCGTTTTCCCCGCCGCAATCGAATAAGACCGGCCACCACCCCTCCTACCCTTTCCCGCCCACACCATGAGTGGGCTCTTAGCCCAGCCCGGAGTTTGTTTTGCGCATTGTCTGCATCGGCGATATCGGCGTCACCAACAGAATCATCCACATCGGCGACGAGGCGATGTTTGACGAGATGGTCACCCAGTTGCGCCGCCGCGGAGTCAACGAGATCGTTGGCCTGTCCTCCGACCCGGAGGAATCCGCGGCCCGCTACAGCATCAGGGCGATCCGCCGCATCGGTTTCTGCAACACCGCCGACACAACGCGTGCCACCGCCGAGGCCCGAATGGACAAGGTCCTCCGCTCCGCCCAGGGTGTCACCAACCTGCTGGCCAGCAATGACCCGGCCTGGGCCGTCATCGACGCCGTCCGCTCCAGTGATGGTGTCGCCATCGCCGGTGGTGGCAACCTCGCCTCAACCTGGCCGACCCACATCTTCGAACGAGTCACCTTTGGCGCTCTCGCCCGCCTATTCAGCAAGCCGCTGGTTGTGAGCGGCCAGACACTGGGGCCGTACCTTTCTCCGGAAGACGAGACCCTCGTCGCCCAGCTACTGAACAGCGCAAGTATGGTCGGCCTGCGCGAGCGCCCCTCCTACGACTACGCCCTGCGCCTCGGAATCCCTGAAGCCAAGATCAGCCACACCGTCGACGATGCCAGCTTCCTCGGAATCGACGTTTTCGATGGCACCTCCACGGTTCACGCTGCCAACAACGCGGCAGAACAGGGGGATGTCGTCGAGCCCCTTCTACCCGAGGACCCCTACTGCGTGGTGTCTCTCGCCGGCCACATCAACGGGGAAGACCCGGATCTGTTCGCCACCCGGATGGCTGAACTGCTCGACCACGTCGCCACCAGCACAGGCCTCGACATCGTCTTCTTCGCCCATTGGGGATCCACCGATGCCGCCGTCTCCGCCGGGGATACCCCCGTGCACGAGCGTGTCCAAGCCAGAATGACGGCGCCGTTCAGCACGGTCGTCCCGACCATGTCGGTGGGTGCCGCCACCCTGGCTCGCAACGCCGCGCTGTCCATCAGCCTGCGCTACCACCCGGCCGTTTTCGCCGTTTCAGCCAGCGTCCCCACCATCGGCATCGCCGTCGACGACTACACCACCACCAAGCTCACCGGCGCCCTCGGCAACTTCGGCCAGTCGTCCGTGCTGCCGTTGGCATCGCTGCTCGCGGGCGAAGGCGCCGGCCTAGTCGACTTCGTGTGGGCGTCCCGCGCGGCGATCGCGGAAGCGGGTGCCGCCCTCGCACCCGAGAAACGCCAAGGCTCAGCCCAGTGGTGGGAGAGCGTCGCCGCAACCTTCACCGGACCGACCGGTGACGGCCCGACCCCACCGCTGGTGCGCCGCCAGCTGATCTGATCCGGTAGCCGCTGTCCGCCTACGCGGATTGGGAACTAAAGGACGTATCCGGCGATCAGTTTTCCCAGGTAAGTGATGTCGAAATTGCCCTTGAACTCGAAGCGCACCTTGCCGAGTCCGCTGAACCAGAGTTCGAGCTCGGCGTCCAGGTCGAAGGTCCCGGCCGTCTCCACCGAGAAAGCCTGGATCTTGTTGTAGGGCAGCGACGTGAAGTCCTTTTTCCGCCCTGTGATGCCCTGCACGTTGACGGACATAATTCGCTTGTTGGTGAACACCACGTAGTCACGGATCGTTTTAGCCGCGAGAAGGATCGTTTCCCCGTCGACAAACAGCGGAGCGACTTCGTTTGCCACCTCGCTCGGGTTGATCACAGACAGCTTGAACAGTGTTCCGTTGGTGAAGTCGATCATGTTTCCCACCTTAGCGACGCCCCTGTGGCTTCTCGCGTCCCCCTTTGCGGGTCAGAAAGCTATGCATCTCCGCCGCGCGAAGGGAACCGCGACCGGCCCCTAGGGCTGTGGAACGTAGTGCTGCACAACAAGGGGGGCCGCCGAACTATTCGCCACCGCGATATCGATGCGCTGCACCGTACTCGGTTTCGTTTCGCTCATCTCCAGGCGGCATTCGAGGCTGCCGGTGGCACCCGGAATGGACCAGACAACATGGGATGACGCGATCGCCCAGCTGAGCCGCTCCGCGAGCGGCGGAACCGAGGTGGATTCGGCCAGTCCGCCAATCTTCGCGATCAGGGCAGCCAGTCGTTCGTCGCGAACGGCGGCCGGCACGTCGCTGTTCACGTTGGGGCTGAAAGGTGTCGCTGCATCCAGGACGTGGGCCGAGTTGAGAATGGCGGTCTCGATCGCCTGGGCCGCCGAGACGGTCTCCGGCCACAGCGGAACAATTTTCGCGGGGATGTCGAGGTCCTCAAGCACAAGGCGCAGCATCGCGGCGGTCCAGTCGGCGACCGTGTTGCCGTTCGTGTTGGTGAACAGCACAACGCCGAGGCCGGAGGAGGTCTGCCAACGCATGTTGGAGCCCCAGCCGGGCAACCCGCCCGAATGGTGGGCGATGTTGCCGAAGCGCACGTCCTGCTCGATCATCAGGCCAAAGCCATAAGCGGCATTTTCGAGGTGCTCGCGGCGTGATGCTTTGCCGGTGGAGTGAATGGAAGTGAATCCGCGCTGCATCAGCCGGCGTGAGGCGCGGCTGAGAATGCTGTCATCCGAATTGTCTGGCGCGAATGCACTGGAGAGCCAGGCACTCCATTTCTGGATGTCGATGAGGGTACTGAACATGCTCATGGTTGAGCCGAACGCGCCGGTCGGGGTGACGGGCCGGTCGACCCAGCTCGCGCCCTTGTCGAAGGAGGTGTAGCCGTGGGCGATGCCCTCGCCACCCTCTCCGCGATCGGGAAATTCGTTGATGCTGTAGTGGGTGTTCACCAGCCCAAGTGGCTCGAGCAGCGTGTGGGTGGCGAAACGTGTGAAACCCTCCCCCGTGATGTTCTCCACGATGAACCCGAGCAGCGCGAAGCCCATGTTGGAGTACTGGTACCCGGCGTCCGGATAGTCGGCGAAACGGAACCCCGCTGCGACGTGAGCGAGCAGGTCATCGCGACTGATGGCCAGGTGGTGGTCGGCCCAGGCGTTGTCCTCTGGCAGCCCGGACGAGTTACTCATCAGCATCCGGATGGTGATTGGGATTTCCACCCCGAACGGGTCGATGTAGTTTCGGAACTCGGGAACGTACTGCGCGACCTCATCGTCGAGGGCGAGCAGGCCACGTTCGTGCAGCACCAGGACGCTGGCGATGCAGAAGCTTTTGGACATCGACGCGATGCGATAGATCGTGTTCACCTCCGGCGCGCGACCGTCGCGCTGAAACTCGCCAATCGAGTGGTGGAAGAGGATGCCGTCCCGGTCGAAAACGGCGAAATTGATGGATGGGGTGATGATGCCTTTGTCGTCGAACCAGGAGGCCAGGGCGGTGATGGCGGTGTCGGAGAGCTGATGGTTGGTGCTCACGGTGAGGGGTGCTCCTAGGTCAATCGATTGAACGGGTGGAACCGGTGCTGGCTAACGTGCAACGCGGCGTCCCGAGGGTGTCTCGGGCGCCGCGTTGTCGTCAACCGCGAGGGGCATCACAGGGCGTTGGGGGTCAGTAACCGACGGTGAAGCGACGCTGGTGGTGGTTCGGTGTCTCCAACTCGTCAACGAACGCGACGGCGAAGTCGGCGCCGGAGATGCGGGACTCGCCACCGGCGTCAACCACCAGCGCCTCACCACCGAGGCGGTAGCTACCGGTGCGCTCGCCCGGGGCGTGGGCGCCGAAGGCGGCGGCGGGACTGACATAGAACCAGTCGACGGTGGTGGTCGTCTCACGCAGGGCTTCAAGCACGTTGACCTGGCCCATCACCTCGGCTTTGAAGGCCTCGGGGAAGTCGGGGGTGTCGACGAGGCGGGGGCCGCCTTCGACAACGTGCAGGCTGCCGGCGCCTCCCACAATGCCGAGGCGCACCTCGTGGGTGCCACACGCCTCGAGCAGCGCCGGGATGGCGTCGAGCAGGCGGACGCCGTCCAGCGGCCGGCCGGGAATCGCCACGATGATGGCGTTGGCGGTCGAGGCGACCTCGTTGAGGAAGTCGGCGTCGTGCAGGGAACCGGTCACGTGGCTGACTCCGTCGAGGACGGGCTTGTCGGTGCTGCGGGTCACCCCGATCACTTCATGGCCCCGGCTGAGCAGCTCGGCGGAGATGGCGGTCCCGGCGTATCCGTTGGCTCCGAAAAGTACGACCTTCATAAGAATCCTGTCTTGCGTGCGGTGGTGCGTTGAATGGTGACCGCTGGGCAGCGAATGCTGGTGGTGAATCCAGTTGTAGCAGTGCTGATTCGAAGCGGCGCGTTATTGCAGTGGGATGCTCAGCTTCCGGCGGGATTCTCAGCTTCACCAGCGCGGCGGCCGCGTCTGCGCAATGCCAGCAGGATGGCAAGGGCGACCACCGCGATGCAGGCGACGGTGTGCCAGATCCCGGCGTTGTGCAGCAGGAAGGGGTCGATCCCAGATCCATTCACACCGTCGTCGGGAAGATAGGTCGCGTAGCGGCCCGGCTCACCCGCTGCGGGATCGTTCATGATGAGACCACTGGTTCCATAAAACGGATCCGGCGCCGCCAGAACGATGCCCACAATGAGCAGTGCGGCACCCAGGACGAACAGTCCAAAGCGCCGCACTACCTCAGCGATCAGCATTTTCGGTACGGAACCTACTCGGCGGGCAGGGCGGTAGCCCGCTCGAGCACAAGTTCGCGCACCCGCGCGGCGTCGGCCGAGCCCTTCATGGCCTTCATCACGGCGCCGATGACGGCTCCGGCGGCCTGCACCTTGCCGTCACGGATCTTTGCGAGCACATCCGGCTGCGCTTTCAGGGCGTCGTCGATGGCGGCGATCAGCGCGCCATCGTCCGAGACGACCTTGAGGCCACGCGACTCGACGACCTCGTGCGGGGCACCCTCGCCGGCGACAACCCCCTCGAGTACCTGGCGGGCCAGGCGATCGGTGAGATCCCCCCCCACCACCAGGGCGATGAGTTCTGACACGTGGATCGCGGAGACCAGCGTTGCAGCATCCACCCCCGCAACGTTGGCGAGGCGAGCGATCTCGCCGGTCCACCACTTGCGGGCGGACTGGGCGGAGGCGCCGGCGGCGACGGTCTCTTCCAGCTCAACGAGCAGGCCGGAGTTGAGCACGTCCTGGAACTCGAGGTCGGTGAACGACCACGATTCCTTGAGACGCTTGCGGCGGATCGATGGGGCCTCGGGCAGCGCGCGGCGCAGTTCCTCGATCAGCTCGGCGCCGGGGACAACGGGCAGCAGATCGGGCTCGGGGAAGTAGCGGTAGTCGTCCGCGTCGCTCTTCGGGCGCCCGGCGGAGGTCACCCCGGTGTCCTCGTGCCAGTGGCGGGTCTCCTGCAGAATCGTTCCACCCTGGGCGAGGATCGCGGCCTGGCGCTGGATTTCGTAGCGGATGGCGCGTTCGACGCTGCGGAGGCTGTTGACGTTCTTGGTCTCCGTGCGGGTGCCGAGCTTGCCGCTTCCGCGGGGGCTGAGCGAAATGTTGGCGTCGCAACGGATGTTGCCGCGTTCCATCTTCGCGTCGCTGATTCCGAGCGACACCACAATGTCGCGCACCGCCGATACGTAGGCCTTCGCCAGTTCCGGCGCATCCTTCTCGGCACCAAAAATCATGTTGGTGACGATCTCGACCAGCGGAACGCCTGCACGGTTGTAGTCGACCAGCGAGTAGTCGGCAC
>JAODAO010000016.1 GCA_025463465.1 Glaciihabitans sp.
GGACTGCAGGACTTTATCCACCGGCGAGCCAGTCGGGCCGCTCAACGGTGCGGTAGCGGTATATTCCTGGAGGACACAACGAACCCGCTGAAGGAGCCGATTTCCCGTGGGTTATTGAAGAAGGAAATTGCGGGAGCGGCGCGCTAGCCTCGAGCTATGGTCAACGTGCTGCGGGAGAGAAGTAACGGCGCGAGTGACGCCCGAGTTGCTCTGATACTTCCGGGTGCCGGCTACACCACTCAAGCTCCATTGCTCTACTGGCCAATACTGGCTCTCGCTGAAGCCGGCTGGGAGGTGTGGAGCATCGATTGGCACGCGGACATCGATGACGCGACGCACCAGGACATGCAGGGTTTTGTCGAATCGGCGCTAGCAACCGCGGAAGTGACCCTGCCCGCGCCACCGGAACTAGTCCTCGCAAAATCGTTGGGCACTTTCGCGCTACCTTATTTAGCGCACCGGGACGTGCGTGCGGTCTGGCTGACGCCGATTCTCACCGATCCCGTTGTGGCTGATGCCCTGGCTCGGGTAACTTCGGGGCGGCACCTGGCGGTGGGAGGTAGCGCAGACCCTTCGTGGCGTCCCGACCTGATCAGCAACGCATCAGCCCGCCTCGTCACGATTGAAGCGGCCGATCACCGCCTCGAAGTGACGTCGACACAGTGGCGCCAGTCAGCGGAGGTCCAGCTCACGGTAGTCGACCAGGTTGTCGCTCATCTGCTCGCCTGAATAGCAAACGCTACTCGACTGGAGATACTGCAACACCCAGAATCGAGTGTCGGTGATGTTTAGGGTGAAGACTGCTCGCATCTGCCACGGCCATACAAATGATGAGAGATCGGTTACGCAGCCAGCCCGTCTGAACGGCGGTGCTTTGCAAGAGCGTCGTGATGTCATCGACTGAAAGCGAGTTAGACCCATTGAATGGGCACGGAGATTGGACCGGTTGTTCCCGTCGTTGATGTCCGACGGCCGGGTCGGTGCGTCATCGAACCCAGTTATATGGTGTTGTGGTCGACACCTTGATCAGTCCGGATCTCTCAAGGATGGGGCGCGAATCTTCCGTCGAGTCACTATGCACGAGCGTCTTTCCCTGGCGCAGCGCCGACATCGCTCGTGCTGCTGTCAGTGCACGGTAGATGCCGCGGCCACGGTATTCCTTGAGAGTGGCTCCGCCCCAGATGCCAACGAAATCTGTGCCTGGCACCGGTTCGAGCCGGCCCCCGCTGACCATCCCGCCGTCGGTTTCCGCCACCCACAACTCCATGCCATCGCCGCGATCAACACGCGCGACCAACGCGTCGGCCTGACGAGTATCAACCGACCCGCCAAATGCTTCGTCGACCATTGCGCTCATCGCCCGCACATCCACCTCTGAGAACACACGCCGCACCGTGACACCCGTGGGCACGGAGACGTCCTCACACAATCCCTCGAGCGGCCCGATCATGATGGATTCGGGTTCGTCGGGGATAAATCCGTTGGCTAGCAAAGCCTCGTGGAGGCCTGGTGCATGATCGTGGCCACGTGTTTTCCATTCGACGCTGGTGATCTGCGGATCAGCGCGGAAGTGATCCAGGGCCGCGGTGACGAGTTCGATTATCTGTTGGGCATCCGCACCTCCCAGGTCTCGATACGTGATGAAGCCGCGGCCGTCTGCGAAGGTGACAAGACGAAGGGTGCTCAAAGTGGTGACACTAAGGGCGCTCGGGGTTTCAGCGTCCGTGCGCAATTGTTCGTTATAAGCGTGCAGGTAATGCTGGGCTGTCGACATACGCGTCACCCTAGCCGATTGTGGTTTCCCCAAGACGAGGGGAGTGCGCTCATCGTGCTACTTCCTTGGTGGTGAAGGAGACCCAGCAGTCTGGCGGGAGGTCGGTCCTACCCGGAACATTACGACGCGTTTCAGACCAATCCTTGCCTGCTACATTCGTGGCCACTCGCCGCCAAAACGCCCCAGCGGCGTGGTTGTCGGTGTGGAACGCTACCGACCAAACTCCGGGGTTGTGATGGATGACGTGCTGCGCTGCGTGTAGCCCGAGGCCGGCCCGCCGTGCACCGTGAACGAGGAAGAAGCTGCTGATTATGTGCTGTTGGGTATCGAGGCCTCGCACGATAGCCATTCCCACAGCAGCATCGCCGAGGCTGAACCGATAAACACGCCATCCCGGAGTATCGAAACCGGCGTCCAACCGTTCTTGGCGGAATCGGCCGACTTTGTCTGGCAGTGCGTTTGAGTAGGCGGACATATCGTGGCGGAACATCGCCCACAACCGTTCGAGTATGGGCCGGTCCGCGCTCTCCGCTGCGACGACTGTGAATAGGGACACGTCGAAACTAGTCATAAAAAAATCCTCAGCCCGAGGGCGAAGGATTATTGGTAGTCACAGTTTACCGCGTCCGGCTCCAACCGACAATGCACATTCTCACAGCACGACTAGCTGGTGGTTTCGGATTCTGCTACGTCGCCTTCAGCGGAGCTAATTTGCTGAGGTTGGAGCGACCGACGCGGGAGATCAAGGGGCGCAACGGGGCGTTTGGAAGCCGTGCCACCCACGGGTTGCGAAATACCTTGTCGGTGAGGTTCGGCGCTAACCTTCGTCCTGTTCCGAGCACCCGCCGCTGTCACCGATAGCGGCGGTCGTGTCAATGCAGGTTTGCGTGGACCATCTCGGATCGCGCACGTAGGAGTCGAATGCGTATGTCGTGAAGACGACGACGCCCTCGTTATACGGGGCAGCGAAAGCAAACCGGACTATCGGATCACCCTCCATTGTCAGTGAGCTCCAGGCAAGTTCAGCGATCTTCTCTTCCTGTCTGGCTGCATCCAGGCACGCGATCGCGTCGACCGGGACCCCGTCGCCCTGGTCGAGCACAAACTCCCCGCAGGTGTCCGCAGCGCTCCCTTCCCGAACCACTTCCGGTGCATCCCGCAGCTCGCGGGCAGCGGCGATCGGATTATCGGCGGGAGCGGACGGAATGGGCGTCGAACAACCGCCGAGCACTAGCGCAGCACCGATGAGCAGTACCGCCTCGAGTCCGTGGCGGTTGCCAATGACTGCTCCCTGGAATCTCATGTACGTGAGCGTAGCGGGCGGGGACCTGCTCGACGGTTGCCGGCGCGGTAGCTTGGGGTCTGTGGTCGACTATTGGCTTTGACCTCGGACAGATAAGAAGCGGTCCAACGTCATGGTTTTAACATCGGGGCAGGTGACGTCTCCATTGCCGGTCCCGATAGTACAGCCGAAGTGCTCGTTGGGGTCATTCGGGATGCGGATTTGACTCGTGCCACCGGGCCATCGGGCCTCCGGTGCGTGGGGTGGCATCGCACCGCGGTTTGACAGAAGGTCAGTCTCGTTAACTGCAACGTCAATTGCCCACTCTGTTTTCGTCAGCCGGCGGAACAATTGATGGTTGCACATGCGTATCCGATAGCCGCGCTTGAACACCTTGGCGGCACCGCGGTTGGGCTGCTGCGAAACCTGCCTTCGACGGGTTCGTGACCACGGTTTTGCGGTTCCGGTCCGGGCACAGAGCTGACCGTGTCGCCTGATTAACGCGTCCATAGGCGGTGAGGCCGAGCAGGCAAGCCCGACCTCACCGCTCCGTGTCACTCTGAGGCGCTCAGCTGACGGGTCTGAGCGCCCCGGGTTCTCCGCTGACGAGAACCGTCTTGCCGGAAATCCTGGCAACGTGCTTTCCCTGGTCCCTCATGGCGTTAGACGGCGACGTAGTCGTCGGCATCCGTGGAGTATGCGAGGTCCCGGGCGCCTTCGAGCGCGTCAAGTCGCTCACGGAGGGCGGTGGTGGCCAGGGCGTATGCATCGGAACCGAGGGTCAGACGCTTGGGTGTCTCATCCGAATTTGCCGACGCGATTATCGCCGCGGCGATCTTAGCCGGATCACCAGGTGCGGGAATCGCGGGCAGTTCCCCGGCGAACATACGGCGCAGCATGCCGGGGGCGGCGTCCGCGTAAGCGGGGAGGGCGGTGCCCATGACCGCGCTCCCGCCGGCGAAGTCTGTCCGCGCGACGCCGGGCTCGACAAGGGTGACGCCGATACCGAACGGGGCAACGTCGCCCGCCGTCGACTCCCAAAAGCCTTCGATTCCCCATTTGGTGGCGTGGTAAAGGCTCATAGCGGGAAAGGCGAATTGTCCTCCGGCGCTGGCGATCTGGAAGATCCTGCCGCCGCCCTGTGCGCGGAGGTGGGGGATGACGGCGCGGCCGAGATGGATGGAGCCCGTGAGGTTCGTGGCGATCTGGCGGTCGATCTGTTCCTCGGAAAGCTCTTCCGCTGCGCCGAACAGCCCGTAGCCGGCGTTGGAGACAACGACGTCGATTCGGCCGAGCTCGGTGAATGCCCGGTCGACGACGCTGGTCATGCCCGCCGTGTTGGTGACGTCGAGAGTAGCGCGCCAGAGCTGCTCGCCATAGATTGCAGCGAGGCTGTCGAGGCTCTCCGTGCGACGCGCGGTCGCAGCGACGCGATCCCCTCGAGCAAGGAGTTGCTCGACGAGTTGACGGCCGAAGCCGGACGATGTGCCAGTGATGAACCAGGTATTAGTCATTAGATTCCCTCTCGTAACGAACTAGATAGTTACGAAGCGTGCCACACATCTCGATCGAATACAACTGGATAGTTACATATAATGAATACATGCCTCCTGACTCCACCCAGACCAAGCGCCGCATCCTCATAGCAGCGGGGGAGGAGTTCGCCGCCTACGGTCTCGCGGGTGCACGTGTGGACCGCATTGCAGAGAACGCGCAGGCCAACAAACGGTCCATCTACGTTCATTTCGGTACGAAAGAAGAGTTGTTCGACCTCGTTGTTGTACAGGGCCTACTGGACATGGCCGCCGCGATCCCCTTCGACGCCGAGGCAATCCCCGAGTACGCGGGTGCCCTGTTTGATCTTCTCGAAGAGAGACCTGATGTCGCGCGATTGATGTCATGGAGCCTGCTGGAGCGACCCGTCCCGATCGACGCCGAGGTTGAGGCCTACCGCCTCAAGGTGGTGGCAATCCAAGAGGCACAACAACGCGGTGCCATCAATTCGTCGCTCGATCCCGTCGAACTGCTGGCTATGGTGATCGCTCTCGCCACTAGCTGGGGAAACGCATCGTGGTCGCTTCGAAGCCTCAAGGGTCGTTCCGATCTAAAAAAAACCGAACAAGGTTTTCGGGAGCGCGTCATCGAAGCCGCCCGATCCATCGTCGACGCGAAAACTCTAACCGTAACGTGACACACGGCGCTGACGGCGGTTCGGTCTCCCTGTTCCTGACGCCGCGGCACGAACACGATCACGATCCCAATCCCTGTAACCGGCGTCAGCTGGCCTGTCGCGAGCGCTTCCAGAATCCCTGAACGAATGCGGTTGCTCATGCGTTCCACATTGGGCGAGGGGGAGAAGCTCGTGAGCACTCCAACACTGCAGGCGTCGTTCGGTGTCTGATGGAAGCGTCCTGCAATCGATCGTCTACCGACGCTAGCAGCCGTGAACCTGGGACGTGAGATGCGTTTGCATCACGACGGTTGGTCCGCTCGGGAGCCGGGTGCGTTTGTCTTTCGTGCACCACGTGTGACGGACGCCCCAATCGAACACTTCTATCTGGTCGAGTCGTCGGCACCCGGCTTCCGAAGGGGGACGGCGAGGCTCAGTCGCGGAGAGGCCACAACCATTCGGCTTCGAGATCACCCTCGACAAGGTCCGCGAGCTTGCCGAAATAGTCCTGCATGTGAGGCTGCTGCACGTGGCGTGCGATGTCCGCCCCGGAGGACCAACGCTCGTAGAACGCGAATGCTCCCGGCTGCGCATCCGTGGTGTGCACCGAGTACTGCTCGTAGCCTTGCTCGCTCCGGACCGTGGGAATGATCTCCCGAATCGCGTCTTCGAGATCGTGCTCCTTGCCAGCCTTGGCGCGGGCGAAGCCGTAAACCGCCACCGGGGTAGTTGAGGCCAGGACGTCTGCGGGCATCAGGCCGTCGGGGACGGTGTCTTCGGTCGTACTCATGATGGTTTGTTCCTTTGTGTCTGCTCGTCACGGGGCGTGCGCTCCGAACGAATTCAACGCTACGAGCAGCGAATAAAACACTCAATGCTCTTTTGCGCCAGAAAGATATCCATAAGAACCAACGGACCTTAAAATATGGTCCTTCTAGACAGTCGGTAGTAGGTTCTCTCTATGGACGTTCTCTCCGAGGTGCTCGACGTCTCCGGCGTTCGCGGGAGCGCGGGCGCGAGAATCGCTGCGGCCGGTGACTGGGGTGTCCAATGGATCCGCGATCGAGACGCAGTCGTCTACGCGGTCACCGCCGGCATCGCTTATCTGACCGTCGACGGTGACGCCGCCCGGCTGCTCATGACCGGGGACGTTGTGCTTCTCGCCACCGGTGCCGCCCACGCCCTGTCGAGTGCGCCGGGCGCCGATATCCACTCATGCGATGTCGCGGCCGCCGACGACGCCCGACGTCACGGCGGTGTCTTGCGTCTCGGCGATGGCGACACTCAGACCCAGATCCTGGGTGCCTCGTACTCCCACGACCCCGCGGGATCTACCCCCGTCTTTGCCCTCCTCCCGCCGGTCATCCACTTCCGGGCGCAGCAGCTTGACGCGAGCCTGACCGACATCGTCCGTCTCCTCGGGAGGGAACTCGCCCGTCCCGGCCTGGCGACCCATCTGGTCCTTGACCGATTCGTCGACGTCCTTCTGGTTGAGATCCTCCGCACATGGCTCGCCACCTCCCCGCAAACCGAAGGTTCGTGGTGGGGTGTTCTGCGCGACCCGCTCCTTCTGCAGGCGGTCACCCGGATCCATAACGAACCGGGTCGACCGTGGACGACGGAGACTCTGGCGCGAGAGGTGTCGACGTCCAAGCAGACGCTCGTCCGCCGCTTCTCGACATTCGCGGGCACGACGCCCGGTGTGTACCTCACCCGCTGGCGGATGAACCTTGCCGCCCACCGGCTTCGCGACACCGACGACTCCCTCGAGTCCATCGCCGCGGACGTCGGCTATACCTCCGTCTACGCGTTCAGCCGCGCCTTCCACCGCGAGCGCTTCTTGCCTCCTGGCCGATATCGGACTACCTCTCGCGCTGAGGGCCCGCTCCCGGTGGAATGATCCTTCGTCCATCGACAACCTGCTTCCGGAGAGCAACTCCGCGCTGACCGTTCATCGCCGGTGCGCATCGTCTGGATTGAGTGTTGCGGACTTCGCGTCCGACGGACCACTGCCCGGACTGAACGCCGCACCTCGGTGCCAATTTTCGCCACGTCGACGTCTTTCAGGTAAAGAATGAGCCGCATGCACAATACGGTGGATGTATAGCGGGAGGCACAGGATGATGGCAAAAGCAGGTTCTTCGTTGGAGTCCAACTGGCTATTGAAGCTCGGCGGGTTTGTCGTCCAACTGGCAATGACGGCGGTGTTCGTGCTGGGGGCAGTGGGAAAGTCATCGTCACTGACCGGCAATGGAACTACGCGATCCTCGGACCACACCACCACTCCCCGCCGAGAGGATTACCGGCCTTAGTGAAGTAGTCGACGCTCGACGGAAACATCGCACCAGGGCGCCGAGTGGGCTGACGATTCAGCGTCCCGTCGCATAGCCGCGGGGGAGCTCGGTCATCGTTTGCCCGTCTGGCGGGGCGGTCGAACCGGCGTCTATCGGCGGCGGTAGCGCTCATAGAGCACTGTCGAACCGAACACGCGTGATTCAACCAGGCGCAGGGGGATGTTTTGTGTGACAGCGGGCAGAAGCGGTAGCCCACCGCCGACAATGATGGGATAGCGGAAGATCCGAAATTCGTCCAGAAGACCTAGGTGGATGGCTTCGGCCGCAAGCGTCGCGCCCCCGATGGAAACGTCCTTGTCCGTCGAGTCCATCGCCGTAACAATTTCCTCGGCCAGTGGCGCCGTGGCTAAGCGGGCGTTCCCGTCCACCCTGTCGAGCGTGCGGCTGAAAACAACTTTCGGAAGGGCAGACCAGATGTCCGCGAAACGGGCACCTGTTTCGCTGTCGCGCATTGACGGGTCGGTCTCCCACACGCGCATATCTTCGTACAGTCGCCGGCCGAGCAGGTAGACGCCCAAGAGCCCGACCTGCTCGTTGTGAAAGTCGAACAACTCCTCGATGGGGTCGGACCACTGGAAATCTCCATTACGGTCGGCGATGTACCCGTCGACTGAAATACCCATGGAGAGAAGCAGCATGCCTGAACCTTTCATGGCCGGGGCTGCGGGCGCAATCCCCGGCGCGCGGAACCCACCTCTTTATTTCGCCTCACCTCCGAAACCGGGCGTCGAAGGATTGTCACCCATCTAAGGCGCTCACCCATCGGGGTATCACGCCGCGACGTGGAAGGTCTTCGCGAAACGACCGAGCAGGTCGTGGCGCCCGCGCAGCACCTCCACCACCCCGGTGGCGATCGCGTGGTCCGGGCCCAGTTGACCGGAAATCAGCTGGTGGATGCCTGCGCCCGCAGCAAATGCGAGGTCGGCCTCACCGTCGCCGCGGGTCACGTCGAGGATGGGGCCATTGACCCGGATGAGCAGCTCGGCGGCACCCAAGCGCGCCGCGTAGCCGGTGGGCGGCAGGTCGGCGGCGACCTGGGGTTGGAATGCAGTGCGAAGGTCCATCGTCATTGAGTCTGGAGTGATGACCTGTTCCTGCCGTGGACTGCCAAGGGACTTGAATCCCCAGGCGCCGAGCGCGAGTACCACGGGATCGAGTTCGTAGCCATACGGCGTCAGTTCATAGACGATAACGCGAGAGTGCGGGACTCGGCGCAGGACGCCAGCGGTTTGTAGCTCTTTGAGCCGCGCCGCCAGGACGTTGCTCGGGATGCGGGCGAGACTCGCGGCAAGTTCACCATAGCGGCGTGGCCCAACGAGCAGGTCGCGGATGATGAGCAAGGCCCACCGCTCGCCCACAAGCTCGAGGCCACGGGTTATGCCGTTGTATTGTCCATAATCTCGTGCCGCCATTATGGCGTTATGCCTGCTGGTCCATAAATGCCTCGGGCCCCATCTTCGCGGCAACCGGGTCCATGTAGCCGAATTCGAGGAGGTTTCCGTCCGGGTCGCTGAGTTGGCGCTGGTACATAAAGCCGTAATCGGTGGCCGGGTTGGATTCCGAGCCGCCTGCGGCGAGGCCGTTCGTGACGGACCGGTCGACGGCTTCCCTGGAGTCGAGGAAAATTGCGGTTGATACTGACGGGTTTATTGCCGGGTCGCCGATGGGGAGTTCTGTGAAGGTCTGGAAATAATCGCGCACCAGGATCATGAAGTAGCTGTGGTCTTCTTCGACAACAACGCACGCGGCATTGTGATCCGTAAAGGCGGGATTGATCGTGAAACCGATCGCCGTGTAGAACTCCTTCGCGCGTTCAAGATCGGTCACTGGCAGGTTTACAAACATCGATATCATCGTGGTTTTCCTCTCGTGGGTCCAGTAGGTGCTATCCTCCGATACTTGCAATAAACAAGTACACCGTCAATGCCTCGACCGGGCCGATTTTCACCTCCCGCAGTAGGATTCGACGCCTCAGCAATGACGAGTTGGGGGAGTGGAAAAGGAATCACTTCTCTAGTCGCGCGAGGGATTCCGCCCTGGCTGTGAGCGATCAACATCCCAACGCCGAAGACTGTCCACTTCAGGATCGAGCTGCAATGGGGGAGCTGCGGCGTTGCTTGCTGATCTGATCGCGGGGGATCAAATGTCTAACGTCGAACATCAGTCGTCAGTCGTCAGTCGTCAGTCGTCAGTCGTCAGTCGTCAGTCGGGTGCTTTTTCCCCTGCACGATCGGCGAGCCGTTGCATCTGCCACTGATGGATGTCGGCGAGCCAGTACAGGGGAGCGGATGGTCCAACGCGCGGGTCGTTCGGATCAACCGTGCGCTGGAGGGATTCAACGTAGGTTCGATCCAGCTCGATTCGTGCACGTAGCTGGCCACCCTTACCCACGGACCCGTGGCCGGGGATAACGACGTCGACGTCGTCAGCGACACGTTCGAATAGCGGAAGTGCCGCGAGGTAGTCATCGATGGGTGTGCTGGCGTCCAAATCGAGGAAGGGGATCAGTGTGTCGGAGAGCATGTCGCCTGCCACAAGCACGCCGCGTTCCTCGATGAAGAGAGCCGCATGGCCCTGGGCGTGTGCCTGGTGTTCCAGGATGCGCACCGCTGGACCATCCCAGGGGATCTGTGTTGCGCCTAGGGGAAGGCCGGTGACCAATCCAAATAGATCGTATGGAATGGCGTTGGCATATTCCGGCGGCAGCACCCTGGAGACGAGGGCCTGCCAGTCTGGTTTGGCCAGCAACTCACGCATTGAACCCGCACAGCGAGCTGTGCCATATCGGGGCGCATCACCAAACTGCGCATCCCACAGGACGTGATCCCAGTCGGGATGTGTCGAGAACCCTGCCACAACGGGCTGACCCATCTTGCGCAGGTCGCTCGCTAGCTCATCCAGCTCGCCGCCTGTTATCCCGGGGTCGATGAGCAGCACGCCGGTCTCGCCCTGCACAACAATGGAGTTGCTCTGGATGAATTCGCTTACGTGAACCAGCACACCGTCTGCGACCTGAGTCAGCATGGAGACCCTCCGACCGGCGATTAGCAATCGCCTGTTGTGACCGTAATCCCTGTTGGTCGGTGACGGCAAGGTGGTTCTACCGAGTCAATGCACCACGGCACGTGAAGACGATGATCGGGCTGATGGTGCTGGCGCACGTCACACGGCGTCGTGCGCAGAGGTCGAGCCCCTCACAGGGGTACGCCTTCGGGTCCCCGTTCTTTGGATTGACTTGGAACAAACAGAATTGAGTGGAGACGGATCGCAGCCGCTAGCTCGGATTTACGAGATCGCAACCGACCGGGCAAGAGCCGCGATCGCCTCTTCGTTGCGCTGGTAATGCGAGAACTGTCCGAGGCGCGTGCAAGTCACCAGGCCAGCTCGTTGCAGGGTGGACATGAACTGCGAAGCGGTGGATTGCGAGATACCGGCACGGGCCTGGATGTGTTTGAGGCACACACCCACCTGTTCGGCCGGATGATCCTGCGGGGGAAATGATTCCGGTTCTTTGAGCCAACCCAGGATTGCGAGCCGGGTGGGGTGCCCTAGCGCCTTGAACGCCGTTACGAGATCAATGTTGCCCGAATCCGCCACGAGGAAAGCATATCGCAAAAATGCGATTTAACGATATGGTGGCGCATCGGCGCATCACGATTTTACGATGGAGAGTTCATGACGAAGAAAACAGCGTTGGTGGTAGGGGCGAGGGGCGTGATCGGGGGCAACCTCATCAAATACCTCGAGAGTTCGGGGGAGTGGGCGATCGTCGGATTATCCCGCCGCGGTGGAAGCGACAGCCCCGCCGTAACCCACGTGGCCGTCGATCTACTCGATCGTGAAGCGACCATGGACACCCTCGCCGGGCTAACCGAGGTGACACACATCTTCTACGCCGCGTACCAGGATCGCGCCAGTTGGGCAGAGCTGGTCCCGCCGAATTTGGCGATGCTGACAAACGTGGTGGATGCAATCGAACCGATCGCGCAGGGTCTTGTGCACATCAGCCTGATGCAGGGCTACAAGGTGTATGGCGCTCACCTGGGGCCGTTCAAGACCCCGGCGCGAGAAGACGATCCGCCACACATGCCCCCGGAATTTAACATGGACCAGCAGCATTTTCTCGAGCGTCGGCAGGCAACGGCGACGTGGTCGTGGTCTGCCTTGCGCCCGTCAGTGGTGGCCGGCGTCGGGTTGGGCAACCCGATGAATCTCGCCATCGTCATCGCCGTATACGCATCCATCTGCCGAGAACTCTCTATTCCGTTCCGATTTCCCGGTAAGCCCGGCGCCTACAGGGCGCTTATCGAAATGACCGATGCCGATCTACTTGCCAAAGCCACCGTCTGGGCAGCAACGACCGCAGAGGGGGCGAACCAGGCGTACAACATCACCAACGGCGATGTGTTCCGGTGGGAGAGCATGTGGCCAAAGATCGCCGCGTACTTCGACCTGGAAGTTGCGCCGCCGTTGCCGATGAGCCTGACCGACGTTATGGCGGACAAAGCTCCGTTGTGGGACGAAATGATTCACAAGCACGGGCTGTTGCCTACGCCGTATTCGGATGTGTCGTCGTGGGCCTTCGGGGACTTCGTTTTCTCGTGGGACTACGACGTTATCGCCGACACCTCCAAATCGCGTCGAGCAGGATTCCACGAATACGTCGAGACGGAGTCGATGTTCATCGCTATTTTCGAGAGCATGCGGGATGCTGGCATCATTCCACGTTGGTGACGAGGCGTCACTGAGTGAGCTACCGCGGGGTATCGCTGCGTCAGCACGAGAACCAGCGACAAGCGAGGTTGGCGCTGTTCGGTAAGACATTCTCTCTGATCGACAGAACACCCCGCTGCACGTAGGTAAGCCGGGAACAGTGCGATAGGAGAGTCGGGATCTGATTTCATTCACACCATGACCATCATTCGCCAATGGGTAGTTGATCTGACGAACGCCGAAGCCGCGAGTCGACATCGCGTTGATAAAAGTGGTTCTACCGTCGCCATGGCTGCGAATACGATATCCACTACTATGCTTCCAACTCAGCCTAAAAAACTTCGCAGCGACGCGGCGGAAAACGCTGAGCGCGTCTTGGCCGCGGCGATCCGCGCGGGGCTTGGAGAGGGCAAAAATGTCCCCCTCGCTCAGATTGCCGCCGACGCAGGTGTCGGTGTCGGTACGCTCTACCGCCGGTACCCGAACAGGGCCGCGCTTATGGAGGCGTTGGAGGTCCGCGCGTACCGGCTCCTCATTGCCGAAGCCGAGGATGCTCTGGCGCGCGGCGAATCGGGAATCGACTCCATCGAACGGTTCCTGCGACAGAGCTTCGTCCACCGCGATCAGCTCGTCCTGCCCCTACACGGTGCGCCGCGCACCGAGGGAACAGAATCGGCGCGGCTGCGCGAGCAGATGAAGGAGACGATGGGCGCAATCATCGACCGCGGACATAGGGATGGCACCCTGCGGCCCGAGGTAACCGGCCGCACCGTCGTGAGGTTCGGAGCGATGCTGACGCAGCCGATGTCGAACGTGCGGGGGTGGGCGGACAGCGCGGCGGAGCAGAGATCCGTGTTCTTGCGCGGAATTTCAACCGGCGTGAGCCTTTAGGGCGGGGGAGGAACGTCCACAAGGTGAACAATTTCTGTCATCTGGACGAGTTCGTCCGCTTACGCACTAGGGTGGCAGCGTGCTCTTTGATAATCGTTCAGACGAATACCTCGCCGCAACCAAACCCCACAACTCCGCGACCACGCAGCACCCAGCGCGGGTGGCCGTCATCTCCACTCCTGCGGACCTTCCCGCAGCGTTGGAGGATGTCGCCGCGCTCGAGCGGACGTCCGGGCGCAAATACGAGGTGGCAATCCAGGCCACCGGGCACGGCGCTGGCGCAGTCATTGACGACAATGTCGTCCTCTTCGACACTTCCCGGCTGGACGGGGTGACCATTGACCCGCAGACGCGCATTGCAACGGTTGGGGCAGGAGCTACCTGGGGATCGGTTAACGCCGCGGCCGAACGCTATGGTCTCCTGGGTCTTGCCGGTTCCGCACCGACCGTGTCTGTTTCGGGCTACACCTTCGCCGGGGGGATCGGCTGGCTGGTCCGCCGCGATGGACTGGCCAGCGGCAGCCTCCGCCGCGTGCACTACATCGATGGGGGCGGCCGGTTCCGTATCGCCGCGGACGATGCAACCGAGGAGGTTGATCGCGACGCGATCTGGGCCTTCCGAGGCGCCGGTGGCGTGGGCATTGCCCACACGCTGGAATTTGATCTTGCTCCCGTGGAGAACTTGCATGCCGGGATGCTGCTCTGGCACGGCAGTTCCCTGTCGGAACTCGTTACGGCATGGAAGCGCGGCATCGCGCTGGTTGGCCCCAGCGTCTCGACGAGCCTGGCAGTTATGCACGTTCCGCCGGTGCCGCCGTTCCCAGAAGAACTCTACGGATCGGTCGCCATCCACCTAGCGATTGCCGACCCTGACGGGCAGGCAGGGGCTGCGCCGCTGCTAGATGCCATGCGAGCGGTAGCGACTCCTGTCGCTGACACCTGGGGGCCCACCGACGCGGTCGGCTTGGCGCGCATTCACCTGGATCCGCCCGGGGCATCGCCCGCGGTGGGGGATGCCCGATGGCTTGATGCGCATGCCCCGGAAGTCGCCGAGCGCCTTATGGAGGCGGCGGCAGCCGACGGCTCCCCATTGGTCATGGTGGAGATCCGTCACGTTGCCGGAGCGCCGACGAGGCGCGATGGCGCGGTTGTCGCACCGCCCGGTGCTTTCATTTACCACGCCGTGGGCTCCTTGATATTGGCAGAACGCGACCGGATCGACGCTGGGCTGGAAGCACTGAAGGTGACATGGGCTGACGCCGATACCGGAGTGATACCAGGCTCGTGGCTGGAGTCTGCGGCGATCGCGCCTTCTACGTTACGAGATGACGTGCTCACCCGGGCCCGTTCCATCGCGGACGAGATCGATCCCGACCGGCGAATTCACCGGTCGCGACTCCTCGGCTCGCCCGGTGAGTGACCAAGCTCCGGTCCGGTTCGACACTCGAATCGCGATCATGCTGTCCAGCGCCCTGGAACCCTGGCAGGAATTGAACGTGACGGCGTTTCTTTCCAGCGGTCTCGCCGCAGAACGAGAGCTACTGGGGGAGTCCTACAGCGATGCAGATGGGATTGAATACCTGCCCTTGCTCGGGCAGCCCGTGATGATCTTCACCGCAGAGCCCGAAGTGTTGGCGGCCGCGCGGTCGAAGGCGGTCGAGCGCAGCATGCGATTGGCCATCTACACGCGGGAGATGTTCTCAACGGGACATGACGCCGCGAACAGGGCCGCCGTGCGAGCCGTCCACTCGGCTGACCTCGACCTGGTCGGCATCGGCCTTCACGGTGCGCGAAATGCCGTCGATCGGCTTACCAAAGCTGCCCGGCTCCATGTCTGAAGCGGGATTGTGACCCAGCTTCAACGGCGACCCGCGTTCGTGGCTGGTTGTTGAGCGTCTCTGGATATCAGCCAGGAAAAGACCAGCACGTACACCGAATTCTGACACCGGTTGCGGCTCGCAAG
>JAODAO010000024.1 GCA_025463465.1 Glaciihabitans sp.
CCACATCGAACTCACCATCGAACCGGGCGAGATCCACTGCCTGCTCGGCGAGAACGGTGCGGGCAAGTCGACCCTGATGAACGTGCTCTACGGCCTGTACCAGGCCGAGGAGGGCGAGATTCTTCTCGACGACGTTGTCCAGCACTTCGCCGGCCCCGGCGACGCCATGAGCGCCGGCATCGGAATGGTGCACCAGCACTTTATGCTGATCCCTGTTTTCACCGTCGCCGAGAACGTGATGCTCGGCCACGAAGAGACCGGGTTCGGCGGCCGCCTGAACCTTGCCGGTGCCCGCGCCCGGGTGCGGGAGATCTCTGCCCGCTTCGGCTTCGACGTCGACCCAGACGCACTCGTGGACGATTTGCCCGTTGGTGTGCAGCAGCGGGTCGAGATCATCAAAGCACTCTCCCGCGACGCGAAGGTGCTCGTCTTCGACGAACCGACCGCCGTGCTGACGCCGCAGGAGACCGACGAGCTGATGGTCATCATGAAGCAGCTCAAGGAGGCGGGAACCTCCATCGTTTTTATCACCCACAAACTGCGTGAGGTGCGCGAAGTAGCCGACCGCATCACCGTCATCCGCCTCGGCAAGGTCGTCGGCGAGGCCGACCCCCACGCGACCAACTCGGAGATGGCGTCCCTGATGGTGGGCCGCTCGGTGGAACTGACCGTGCACAAGGACCCGGCCAAACCCGGTGCGGCGGCGCTCGTCGTCACCGACCTTTCTGTCGTTGATGCTCGCGCCCAGGTTGTTGTGAACAACGTCAGCTTCGAGGTGCGTGCCGGTGAGATCCTGGCCATCGCGGGAGTGCAGGGTAACGGCCAGACCGAACTCACCGAGGCGCTGCTCGGACTACAGCCCCGCGTCACCGGCGAGATCACCCTCGACGGTCTGCCCCTCCTGGGGCGCAGCGTCCGCCAGGTGCTCAGCGCCGGCGTCGGCTTTGTGCCGGAGGACCGGAAAGAGGACGGGCTCGTCGCCGAGTTCACCATCTCCGAAAACCTGATGCTCGACCGCTCAGACAAGGAACCGTTTGTGAAAAACGGAACCCTCCAGCTTGACTACCTCGCCGACTTCGCCGAGAAGAAGATTGTCGAGTTCGACATTCGTGCCCAGGGCATCACGACCCACGTCGGCCGACTCTCCGGTGGTAACCAGCAGAAGGTGGTGCTCGCGCGGGAACTCAGCCGCGACCTGCGCCTGTTCGTCGCGGCCCAGCCCACCCGTGGGTTGGACGTCGGTTCGATCGAGTTTGTCCACACCCGCATCGTCGAAACGCGCGACGCCGGTATTCCGGTGATCGTGGTCTCGACGGAGCTCGATGAGGTTGTCGCCCTGGCAGACCGCATCGCCGTGATGTATCGCGGTGGAATCGTCGGGATCGTGCCGGGTAACACCCCGCGCGAGATCCTCGGCCTGATGATGGCGGGCGAAATGCCCGCGGGAAGTGACGTTGCCGCATGAGCAACAGCCAGATACCGGCACAGGGCCCAACGCCCGATGCCCTCGCGCCTGACCAGGTGCCACCGGCGGAGCGTGCCCCCGAGCCGAAAAAGACCCCGGTGGAAGAGGAGTCGCGCACCGCGACCGTCCTGAGGGAAATCGCCACGGGCAACGCCCTGCTGTCGGTCCTCGCCGTGGTGCTCGCCCTCGTAGCCGGAGCGATCCTGATCGCGCTCACCGACTCCGACGTGCAGGCCGCCGCCGGGTACTTCTTCTCCCGCCCCACCGACCTGCTCAGCGCGGTCTGGCAGGCGGTCTCCGGTGCGTACTCCGCGCTGTTCCAGGGCGCCATCTACAACTTCCGTCGCCCCGACTTCGCCACCGGCATCCGCCCGCTGACCGAGACCCTCACCTTCGCCACCCCGCTGATCGCGGCCGGCCTCGGTGTTGCCCTCTCCTTCCGCGTCGGACTGTTCAACATCGGCGGGCGCGGCCAGATGCTGGTCGCGGCGGCTGCCGCCGGGTACGTCGGGTTCAAGTTCGACCTGCCGTCCGGCATCCACCTGATCGTCGCCGTTCTCGCCGGACTTATCGCCGGTGCGATCTGGGGCGGCATCGTCGGTCTGCTCAAGGCCCGGACCGGGGCGCACGAGGTGATCGTGACGATCATGCTGAACTACATCGGCTTCTACCTGATCTCGTGGATGCTGCGCACCCCAGGCCTGCTCCAGGCACCCGGGTCGAACAACCCGAAGTCGCCGGCGATGAAGGACACCGCGGTGTTCCCCGACCTGTTCGGCTCGAGCTACAACCTGCACCTCGGCTTCGTGGTGGTCATCGCGGCAACCGTCTATGTCTGGTACCTGCTCAACCGCTCGAACCTCGGCTTCCAGTTCCGCGCGGTGGGCGAGAACCCCAATGCCGCCCGGGTCGCCGGAATCAACGTCAAGAACATCTACGTCTACGCGATGCTGCTCTCGGGCGGCCTCGTCGGCCTCGCCGGTGTCTCACAGGTGCTCGGAACCGTCACCACCGGCTTCTCGTCGGGGATCGATGCCGGCATCGGCTTCGACGCGATCACCGTCGCGCTGCTCGGCCGATCCCGCCCCTGGGGTGTGTTCTTCGCCGGCATCCTCTTCGGTGCTCTCAAGGCCGGTGGTTTCGCCATGCAGGCCGGCCAGGGAATTCCGATCGACATCATCCTCGTGGTGCAGTCGCTGATTGTGCTCTTCATCGCCGCACCGCCCCTGGTGCGCGCCGTGTTCCGCCTCCCCTCGCCCGGCGCTCGCAAGACCCGCCAGCCCAAGCTCGCAAAGGTGGTGGCGTCCAAGTGACAACAACAACGACAGCCCACGTGTCCCCGACAGCTCCGATATCGCTGGAGACGGCGCAGATCAAAAGTTGGAAAGCCCCGATCGCGCTCACGATCTTTGCGGCGATCGCGCTGCTGCTGTTTGTGGTCTTCGGCCGTGACGGGGAGAGTACCTTCCGGCTCTCCACCGAGAGCGACATCCTGCAGATTCCGAACATCGTCGCCAACACCCGCACCGCCTGCACCACCATGGTGATCCTGCTGTTTGCCCTCGCGGCCCTCAGCTACTACCTGGTTGCCTCGGCCCGCCGGGTGAACCTCGCCGTTATCGCCGGGTTCGCGATCCTGTTCCTCGCCGCGTTCCTCACCTGGGCATCGGCCGGCGCGACACTGCCCGTCACCGGCCTCCTGGTCGGGACCATCGGGCTCAGCGTCCCGCTGATCTTCGGTGCCCTCGGCGGTGTGCTCTCCGAGCGCGTCGGTGTTGTCAACGTCGCCATCGAGGGGCAGCTGCTCGCCGGCGCCTTCGTCTCGGCAATGATCGCCTCCGTCACCGGGCAGCCGTTGCTCGGCCTCGTCGGCGCGATGGTCGCGGGAATGCTGGTGTCCTTTGTGCTGGCCGCGTTCTCGATCAAGTACATCGTTGACCAGGTGATCGTCGGTGTGGTGCTGAACGTGCTCATCCTCGGCATCACCAACTTTCTCTACACCAAGGTGCTCAGCCCCAACGCGGAGACCCTCAACTCCCCGCCGCGCTTCGACCGGATCAACATCCCCGGCCTCAGCGAGATCCCCATCCTCGGGCCGGTACTGTTCCGCCAGACGATCATCGTTTACATCATGTACGTCGCCGTCGCGGCGGTGTATTTCGGGCTCTTCCACACCAAGTGGGGCCTGCGCCTTCGCTCGGTCGGTGAGCACCCACAGGCAGCGGACACCGTGGGTATCAACGTCAACGGCACCCGGTTCTGGAACGTCTCCCTCGCCGGTGCCATCGCCGGCCTCGGTGGCGCATTCCTGACCCTCGGGTCGGTCGGTGCTTTCAACAAGGAAATGACGGCGGGAGCCGGCTTCATCGCCCTCGCCGCGGTCATCTTCGGTCGCTGGGACCCGATCCGGGCGACCCTCGCAGCGCTGCTGTTCGGCTTCGCATCGAACCTCCAGAATGTACTCGGCATCATCGGCTCCCCGGTTCCCAGCGAATTTATGCTGATGCTGCCATACGTCGTCACCATCTTCGCCGTCGCCGGCCTGGTCGGACAGGTGCGTGGCCCCGCCGCCGCCGGAAAGCCGTACATCAAGTCATGAGTAACGACGACGTTGTTTTCAGCAACACGGGCAGCATCCAGGTGACGCCAGGCAACCAGGCGACCGCGGTGGAGCAGACATCCACCATCGACTGGGACGCCCTGCGCGCCGTCGCCTTCAAGGCCATGGGCAACGCGTATGTGCCGTACTCCCACTTTCCCGTGGGGGTCGCGGCGATCGTCGATGACGGCCGCGTCATTGCGGGCTGCAACGTCGAGAACGCGTCGTACGGACTGACGCTCTGCGCGGAATGCGCGCTGGTCTCCAGCCTGCACATGACCGGCGGCGGCCGCCTCGTGGCGTTCACCTGCGTCGACGGCCACGGCAACGCGCTGATGCCGTGCGGACGCTGCCGCCAGCTTCTGTTCGAGCACTCCGCGCCTGGCATGCTGCTGGAAACCGTGTCGGGTATCCGCACCATCGACGAGGTGCTGCCCGATGCGTTCGGCCCGCGCACCCTGCAGGAGTACGGCGCACCATAACGGCGCCCGCCGGTCCTACAAAACGGTGCTGCAAGACGGTGCTACCTCAGCTCGCGCCCGGCAGCGGAACCTTCCAGCCGTGCCCGCCATACTGGGGGTATGGCAATCGAACCGTTTGACGTAGTTGATCTGATTCACACCAAGCGGGACAACGGGGAGTTGTCCACCGCGCAGATCAACTGGATGATCGACGCATACACCCGCGGCTACATTGCCGAAGAGCAGATGGCCGCGATGACGATGGCGATCTACCTCAACGGTATGCAGCGTGCTGAGATCCGCGACCTGACGCTCGCGATGATCAACAGCGGCGAGCGGATGAACTTCGATGGCCTCTCCAAAAAGACCACGGACAAACACTCCACCGGCGGCGTCGGCGACAAAATAACCCTGCCGCTCGCCCCCCTGGTCGCCTCGTTCGGCGTCGCCGTGCCGCAGCTCTCCGGCCGCGGCCTCGGCCACACCGGCGGCACACTCGACAAGCTCGAGTCGATCCCCGGCTGGCGTGCCTCGCTCAGCAACGACGAGTTCTACAGCCAGCTCGAAAACGTGGGGGCCGTGGTTTGCGCGGCGGGCTCCGGCCTCGCCCCAGCCGACGGCAAGCTCTACTCCCTGCGCGACATCACGGGCACCGTCGAGTCGATCCCGCTGATCGCCTCTTCGATCATGAGCAAAAAGATCGCGGAGGGCACCGCCGCCCTCGTCCTCGACGTGAAGTTCGGCTCCGGCGCGTTCCTGAAGGACATCAACCGCAGCCGCGAGCTCGCCGAGACCATGGTGCAGCTGGGACACGACGCCGGTGTTGCCACCTCAGCGCTGCTCACCAACATGAACGTGCCTCTTGGCCTGGCCATCGGTAACGCCAACGAGGTGCGCGAGTCCCTCGAGGTGCTCGCAGGCGGTGGCCCCGCCGACGTTGTTGAGCTCACCATCGCCCTCGCCCGCGAGATGCTGGCGCTGGCCGGCCAGCCCGACGCCGACGTTGAGGCGGCGCTCGCTGACGGCCGCGCCATGGACACCTGGCGTGCCATGATCACGGCGCAGGGTGGAGAGGTGGATGCGGCGCTGCCGGTCGCCGCGGAGACCCACGTGGTCACGGCCAGCCGATCCGGTGTTCTGGTAGAGCAGCAGGCACTGCCGTTTGGCATCGCCGCCTGGCGCCTCGGTGCCGGGCGAGCCCGCAAGCAGGACCCGGTGCAGCACGCCGCGGGAATCGACCTGCACGCCAAGCCCGGCGACACCATCACTGCCGGCCAGCCGCTGTTCACCCTCTCGGCTGACGAGCCGGAACGCTTCGAGCGTGCCATTGAGGCACTCGAGGGTGCCTACCGCATCGGCGACGCCGGTGACGAGGTACTCACCGGCGGCCCGCTCATCGCGGACCGCATCGGCTGACGGCGCATCTGCTGAGGACGCATCGGCTGACACAACATCTGCTGACGCCACATCGACGGACGTCGCGGCGGTTGTGAAACCGACGTAATGCTGAACGATCAGGCCTCGGGTTCGCCGATCCGTTCGAGAGCGTCGGTGACCAGGGCCCAGAATCGGCCGTGGTCGATGCCGAGGGCGACCTGGGTGGTGCAGCCCTCGGGCGCCTCCGACCGCAGGTCAGCCACGGTCATCCCCAACGTCGCCGTTCCTGTCAACTCCACGGTCAGCGGTGCCTTCCGCACGGTGACGATCGACGGGTCGATCACGTAGGCGACAGCGACCGGGTCGTGCACCGGTGGGTAGTCGAAACCCTGCGCGTCCTTGTAGGCGTTGGCGAAGAAGTCCATCAGCTCGCCTACAAAGCGCGACGGTCCCGTGTCGATGGCCTCGATGGCGGCAAGCACCGGGGGAGTGGCGAGGGCCTGGTGGGTCGCGTCGAGGCCAACCATGGTCAGGGGCCAGCTTTCGTGGAACACGATGTGAGCGGCCTCCGGGTCGATCACGATGTTGAACTCCGAGGTGGCGCTCCAGTTGCCACCGTGCACGGCGCCGCCCATCAGCACAACCTCGCGCACCCGCCCGGCGATCCGTGGTTCCTTACGCACGGCCATCGCGATGTTGGTCAGCGCGCCGGTCGGCACCAGGGTGATGGTGCCCGGCTCGTTCTCCATAATTACGTCGATGATCAGGTCGACGGCATGGCGGGGGTCGAGGGGGATGCTGGGCTCCGGCAGGGTCGGACCGTCCAATCCGCTCTCGCCGTGGATGGACTCCGCCGTCTCCAGCGTCCGAACCAGCGGGCGGTGGGCGCCGCGGGCGAACGGCACCCCGGTGATCCCGGCGATGCGGGCCACCGAGAGGGCGTTGCGGGTGACCTTGTCGATCGTCTGGTTGCCGTACACCGTGGTCACGGCGACGAGGTCGATCTCGGCACTGCCGTGGGCGAGCAGCATCGCGACGGCATCGTCGTGGCCGGGGTCACAATCCAGAATGATTCGCGTTGTCATAAACCGAGGGTAACGGCGCCGCCACAATCCCGAAAAACACGGGAGATACGGGCAAACGGCACCGACGAGAAACCGAGAAAACCTTCGCGAGGTCCTGTCAAATGTCTCCGTCCTTCATTAGCCCAGTCAGAAGCTCTTCTACAACGGGTAGAATTTGAAGCATGAACACCGTTCCCACTGATTACCTCTTGTCGGGCGGTGGCGCGAACATCAGCGCGCTTCCCAAAGTTTCCCTCCACGACCACCTCGACGGCGGCCTGCGGCCACAAACGATTATCGAACTCGCTGACGAGATCGGTTATGAACTCCCCAGCACCGACGCCGGTGAGCTGGCCACCTGGTTCTCGAAGCAGAGCAACTCCGGCTCGCTGGTCGACTACCTGAAGACGTTCGAGAAGACCGTCGCCGTGATGCAGACCGAGGAAGGCCTGACCCGCGTCGCCCGCGAATTTGTGCAGGACCTCGCCGCCGACGGTGTCATTTACGGGGAGGTGCGCTGGGCCCCCGAGCAGCACCTGTCCCGCGGGCTGTCGCTTGACGCCGCCGTTGAGGCCGTGCAGAACGGTTTGGACGCCGGGGTCGACGACGTGCGCGCGACCGGCGGCGAGATCCGCATCGGCCAGCTGCTCAGCGCGATGCGCCAGTCCGACCGCGGCCTCGAGATCGCCGAGCTCGTCGTCCGCCACCGCGACACCGGGGTTGTCGGATTCGACATCGCCGGCCCAGAGGCTGGCTTCCCGGCCGGCCGGATGCGCGACGCGTTCGATTACCTCGCCCAGCACTTCATCCCCACCACGGTGCACGCGGGTGAGGCTGACGGTCTCGCCAGCATCCGCGGCGCCCTGTTCGACGGCCGCGCACTCCGCCTCGGCCACGGTGTGCGCATCGCCGAGGACATCAAGCACGAGCGTGAGGACAGCGAGAACACCTACGTCACCCTCGGTCGCCTCGCCCAGTGGGTGAAGGACAGGGAGATCCCGCTGGAGCTGAGCCCGCAGTCCAACCTGCAGACCGGCGCCATCACCCAGTGGGGCAAAGAACTGATCGACCACCCCTTCGACGTGCTCTACCAGCTCGGTTTCCACGTGACGGTGAACACCGACAACCGCCTGATGAGCAACACCACGCTCAGCAAGGAACTCGCCCTGCTGAGCGCGACCTTCGGCTACGACGTATCCGACCTCGAGGTCTTCCAGGTCAACGCGGCCAACGCCGCGTTCCTGTCGGCCGAGGAACGCGAAGAGCTCGTCGACGAGATCAACGCCGGATTTGAGAACGCCTAAATGGTATTCCCCGACCTCAGTGGCGACTCGATCGTTCTCGGTGCGAGCGTCAAGGACTGGCGAGCCGCCGTCCGCCTCGCCGGCGACGCCCTGGCGAAGTCGGGGGCAACGCTCCCGGCCTACTCTGACGAGATGATCCGCATGATCGAGGAGCACGGCCCGTACGTGGTCATCGCCCCGGGGCTTGCTCTCGCCCACGCCCGGCCTGGCCCGCAGGTGCTGCACAACGGCCTCGCGATTGTGACGCTCAGCACCCCCGTTAACTTCGGCCACCCCCACAACGACCCCGTGTCCGTTGTGCTTGGCCTCGCCGTGGCTTCCGGTGAGCAGCACCTCGCCACCGTCGCGCAGCTGGCGAACGTGTTCAACGACGACAAAGCCATCCCCGCCCTGGCCGCCGCGACCTCGGTCGACGAAGTGCAGCGCATTATGGGCGTGCACGAATAGTGCCGACCTGCTCCTAAAACCCATTTACAACTGAAGACCGTTCACACCAAACGGGGGAGACCAATGAAGATCGTCGCCATCTGCGGAGCCGGAATCGGCTCAAGCGCAATCCTGAAGGTCAACGCGGAGCGGGTCCTCGCCCGGCTCGGCATCGAAGCCGACGTCACCGCCGCCGACATCAGCTCGGTCCGTGAGGCCGCCGCCGACGCCCAGGTCATCCTCACCAGCGCCGAATTCGTCGACGCCATCGGCAAAACCTTCGCCGACGTTGTGGTGATCAATAACTACTTCGACGCCAGCGAATTGTCCCGCAAGCTCGAAGAATCACTCGGCTGAAACCGGCAGCGTTGTATGGGCCGCCGGCCTAGGTGCTGATGGGCCGGGGGATGCTTCGCGCCACAGGCTTCGGAAGCAGGAACGCCCGTGCCGCCCACACCAACAGCAGAACGCTGACAACAACGAGGCTGGCCCCGCCGATCATCGACACACACGCGGCGTAGGCGACAGCGCCGACCACGGTGAAGACAACCGCCGAAGCCACCCGGCCCGCCATCGGCAGTGTGAGCGCCGGCCAGACGAGCGTGGAAAGCCAGGCTCCCACCGCGATCCCGGTCACCGGCATCAGGGCGAACATCAGCTCGCCGTCGACGTTGTAAAAAATTGTCAGGGCGGCTGCGCAGACCGCCACCACCACCGAGGCTGCCAGCGCGGCACCCCACAGGGCGCTCACCCGCTCCGGGGTGCGCGCGACCACGATGGTGGTGATGCTGAGGATCAGCGGCACGGCGGCGAGGGTTCCGGCTCCGGTGGCGACGCCGAGCGCGTCCGTCGCACCCGGGGATCCGGCCAGGCGGATGCTGGTCACCACCCCACCACCCCAGATCGCGAGGGACATCGCGAGCGACGACCACGCGAGGACGGTTGCCCGGCGGACGGCCAGCGGCCGGTCGACACGCGCGCGCGTCGCCGCACGGCGCGAGACGATTGCGAGCAGCGTGGTGAGGTCGGGCGTGGTGGATGGCGCTGCGACGGGAATCGCGGAGCGGTTGTCCCGCGCGGCCAGGATCACGCTGGTAATAAACACACCGGCGCTGACCAGGCACATTGTGATGGGGGCGATGCCCATCCCGGACAGGATGGCAGCGACGACGATGCTGGTCGGGATGACCACCGCAACCCGCGCCGCGACGGGCAGCGCCGCCACACCGTTGCTACGCAAGGCAAGCGAGGTGGTGCCCAGCGCCAGGGCGAGCAGCAGGATCCCCGTTCCGAGGGCGGGAAGAACGAGGGAGGCGAGCGGGGAGGTGGGCAGCCCGGCATCGGCCTCGTCGAAGCCGATCGACCAGGACACCGCCGCGAGGTAGAGCGCGGCGAAGGCCAGGACCGCGCTCAGCAGGATGGCCGCGCGCAGGGCAGTGCCACCGCGAAGGGAGGGTGCAAGCAACTGCAGTACCGCGAACGCGACGAGGGTCGCCGAGAGGCCGTTGCCGGCGAAGATCGCCCCGGCCTCGCCGGACAGGGCGAACCACTCGGGAGCCAGCAGCATCAGCACGGCGGACGTGATCGACACAACAACCGCGATGGCGCTGGCGATGGCGGCCGAACAGTGCTGGGGTGAATGACGCTCCGGAGAACTGTACTGCCGAGGGGTCTTCATACAAGCAGTCAAACAGCGGCAGCTCGCCCGGTCATCCGTCCCGAGGATGATTTAGGCGTACACGGGTCGTCTGCCGGTGAATGGTGACGTCCCCTGCTGCCACAGAACGCTGCCCCTCCCGCGCCTGGCGGAAGGGGCAGCGTTCCCGCAAAGCGGTGTCGTGTTAGGAGATCGCGGCGATCAGGTCGCGCATCCCGGCGTCGAGCTCTGCAACCATCGCGTCGGCGGCGGCGCGACGCTCGGTCGCGTTACCGGTGGTGGAGGACGCATCGATGTAGACCTTGAGCTTCGGTTCCGTGCCACTCGGGCGCACAATCATCCGCGCGCCGCCGGCCAGCCAGAAACGCAGGATGTCGCTCGGCGGGAAGCCGCCGAAGCCGGTGGAGAAGTCGTCGATCGATTCGACGGCGACCGAGCCGACCTCGGCCAGGGGGCTTTGCCGCAGCGCCGCCATGATGCGGGGGATGTCGGCGAGGTCGCTGACCCGCACCGAGATCTGCGACGACGAGTAGGCCCCGAAGCGCATCGCGAAGTCGTTCGCGTGGTCGTCGAGGGTTTTACCCGCTGCCTTGAGCTCCGCCGTGAGGGCGAGGAAGTCGAGGGCGGCGGAGATACCATCCTTGTCGCGCACCTTTTTCGGGTCGACGAGGTAACCGAGGGCTTCCTCGAAGCCGTATGCCAGGCCTCCGGCGCGGGAGATCCACTTGAAGCCGGTGAGGGTGTCGACGTAGTCGAGGTTGTACTCGCGGGCTATCTCGCGCAGCGCCGGGCTCGAGACGATGGATGCGGCAAGGGTGCCGTCCTCGTCGGCCGCCTGCAGCCGTTCGGCGGCGCGCCAGCCCAGGAAGGAGCCGACCTCGTTGCCGCTGAGGCGACGCCAGCCCGCCGTCGCAGAATCGGTGGTGGGTTCCCGAACCGGCACGGCGATGGCGAGCCGGTCGGCGTCCGGGTCGTTTGCGATGATCAGCTCGGCCTCAACGGCGGTGCCGCGCACCATGGCGAGGTCGAGGGCGCCGGGCTCCTCCGGGTTGGGGAAAGCGACGGTGGGGAAAGTGGCGTCGGGTTCGATCTGCTCGGCGACCACGTCGGGTTCGCCGAAGCCGGCGTCGGCGAAGACGCGGCGGGCGGTCTCCCAACCAACGCCGTGCATAGCCGTGTAGACGACGGAGACGGGCGCGGCGGGGGCCGTCGCGAGGGCCGCGGTGGCGGCGACGTAGGCGTCGAGGACGTCCTCACCCGCGGTCTCGTAACCGGTCGAGCGTGGCAGGTCAGCGACGCTGCCGGTGGCAGCCTCGGTGATTGCCTCCGCGATCTCACCGTCGACCGGTGAGACGATCTGGGATCCGTGGTCGAGCCCGCCGAGGTATACCTTGTAGCCGTTGTCCACCGCGGGGTTGTGGCTGGCGGTGACCATCACCCCGGCGCTGACGTCGAGGTGGCGCACGGCGAAGGCGAGCACGGGCGTTGGCAGCATCCGGGGCAGCAGGATGGCGCGGACGCCGGCGCCCGCCATGATCTCCGCCGTGTCGACGGCGAAGACCCGGGAGTTTTTGCGACCGTCGTAACCAATGACGATGCTCGGCGCGCTGCTGGTGCCGTCTGAACCGTTTCCGGCTGCCGCCTGCGCCCCGAGGAGATACCGCGCGAAACCAGCGGCGGCTTGGCTGACGAGTACCCGGTTCATCCTGGCGCTGCCGGCGCCCAGTTCGCCGCGGAGGCCAGCGGTGCCGAAGGCGAGACGACCGTTGAAGCGCGAGCTGAGCTCACCGATCGCGATGCTGTCGCCCTCGCTGGCAGCGCGGATCAGCGCGTCGAGTTCTATGCGAGTCTCGGCATCGGGATCCTGGTCGAGCCAGGCCTTCGCCGTGGTGATCAGGTCTGCCGTGTTGTCGGCGGAGGGGACGGTGCTCACAGCGCTGCCACGATCTTCGCGAGAAGGACGCTGATGGTCGCCTCGGCCTTCTGGCCGGCCTCGATGACTTCCTGGTGGCTGAGAGGCGTCTTCTGGATGCCGGCGGCGAGATTGGTGATAAGCGACATTCCGAGGATCTCCATTCCGGCCTGCCGGGCGGCGATCGCTTCGAGCGCCGTCGACATACCCACGATGTGACCGCCGATGGCCTTCGCCATCTGCACTTCGGCGGGTGTCTCATAGTGGGGTCCACGGAACTGTGTGTAAACCCCTTCGTCCAGCGACGGTTCGATGCTGCGGGCAACGTCCCGCAGCCTCGCGGAATACAGGTCGGTCAGGTCAACGAAGGTGGCGCCTTCCAGCGGGGAGTCCGCCGTCAGGTTGATGTGGTCGCTGATCAG
>JAODAO010000025.1 GCA_025463465.1 Glaciihabitans sp.
CGGGTGAACCTGGCAAAGCATGGGCTCGGCGAGCGCGGTCCGTACTGGTGGGATGAGGACGAGGCCGACCGGGTTTCGCGGGCTCGCGCAGCCCTGGACGAGTTGGACGCCCTCGACCAGCCCTGACCGCGGGGGAGGCCGATCCCGGAGGAGGTTGGCCCGAGTCCCGGGGGTCTACGGCACCGCGTCGCCGAGCACAACGCATTGCCGCCGGTCGCGATTACCGCTCAGATGAGACGTATCCGAACGACGGCCCGCAGTGAGGGCTGTCGCATCATCCCCCCATCATCGGTTCTGCCCGCGCTGAAGCGAGCGTTACCGGGTTACGGCAGGACGTTATGAAACACGCTTCCGGCCCCTCCATCGCCGCGTTCTCCAGCAACCCCGACTATGACTTCGTTATCCGCACCGCCATCGGTCACAGCGTTGAGGGGGCTGCGGACCCCGGGGAGGTGCTGGCGGCCGTGTCCGGCATCCGCACCCACGACCACAACGGCTGGTTCACCGCCTGGCGCGACCTCGGCGAGCGCACGTTGCAGCTTGCACGGTCGGTCGCATCGGCCGGTCACCGTGTCAGCGCGGCGGAGGCGTACCTGCGGGCGTCGGCGTATCTCGGTGTCGCCGTGAACGCGCAGAGCTCGCTCAAGGAATCCACCGAGCTGGCACCGACGTTCGCGCTGCAATGCGACGCCTGGGAGGCCTTCATCGATCACACCGCCGTGGCAGTGGAGCGGGTCGCGATCCCCTACGACGGCGGCACGCTGCCCGGCTATTTCTTCCGACCGAACGCTCGCCCGGACCGCTCCGGCGCGACGCTGGTGGCCGTCAACGGCAGCGACGGGTCGCTCGCCGGGATGTGGGCGTCCTGCATCGCCGCCGGCCTGAAGCGCGGGTATAACGTGTTGGTCTTCGACGGTCCAGGGCAGCAGTCGCAGTTGTTCGATGCCGGGGTGCCGTTCCGGCCGGACTGGGAGAGTGTCCTCACCCCGGTGTTCGACTTCGTCTCGGCCCTGGACGGGGTGGATGCCGGGCGGATCGCCCTGTATGGCATCAGCCAGGGCGGCTACTGGGTGTGCAGGGCGGTCACAGTGGAACACCGTTACGCCGCCGTAGTCGCCGACCCCGGGGTGGTGGATGTCTCCACCTCGTGGACCGACCACCTGCCGAAGAACCTGACCAAGTTGCTTGACGAGGGTGAGAGAAAAAAGTTTGACCAGGAGATGGCGTTTGGGCTGAAATTCTCACCCGGCATCGAACGCACCTGGCAGTTTCGCGCCCGGCCTTATGGTGCGAAGGGGTATTCGGAGACCCTCGAGGCGGTCCGCGCGTATTCGATCACGGACACCGCGTCCTCGATCAGCACCCCATTGCTTATCACCGACCCGGAAGGGGAACAGTTCTGGCCCGGCCAGTCCGAACAGCTCGCCGCTCTCACCCCGAATATGTCCACCCTGCTGAAATTCACTGCGGCGGAGGGTGCCAACGAGCACTGCCAGCCGCTGGCTCGGGGCCTGACCGCCCAACGTATCTTCGACTGGCTCGACGAGAGACTGGACGAACGGCCCGATCAGTGACGTTCGAGTGCGCTATGGGTCCGAGGGCGAACAACTCGTCGGGTCTGCCGCACTGATCAGCCAGCGGCACAAGGTCGAGAGTGTCGTTCGGTGTCTGCGGGGCCGCCGGGCGGGGTCAGTTCGTAACCCCAACCCTGGGGCAATATGGGTCGCTGCTAGGTTATGACCATGGTTTCAGCCAACGTCCGGGATGCCCTTGCAACGTTCGTCGCCGAACGGGATTGGGCTCAATTTCACAGCCCGGAAAATCTGGCCAAGAGCATCACCATCGAGGCGGGTGAGTTGCTCGAATGTTTTCAGTGGTCGACCGACGCGGCCGCAGACCGGGTCACAGAGGAGCTCGCTGATGTGCTCACCTATTGCCTCCTGCTTGCGGAACGTATGGGTGTCGACCCCGACGAAATCGTTCTGGACAAGCTGGCCGTAACACGGGCGAAGTATCCGGCGGAGAAGGCCCGGGGGCGAAGCGCTAAATATGACCGCCTTTGAGATTCGAAAAGTTGACTTCAATCCCAGCGCTGTAAAGGTCTGGTCGAACCGCGACCAGCGCCACTCCAACTGGCCCGTCGTTTACCTGCTGGACGATGCGGATACCGGCACGTTACCGGTGGGCACAACGCCACGTAGCGACGTCTACGTGGGGGAATCTATCAACGCGGCGGCGCGGATGCGCCAGCACTTCGATGCTCCGGAGAAAAGCCACCTCCGTAACATCCGCGTTGTCATCGACTCGACATTCAACAAGTCCGTCTGTCTCGACCTCGAGTCGTTTCTCATCAGGATGCTGGCCGGCGATGGGTCACATCGTGTGCTGAACCGCAACGACGGCATCGTCGAGGCCGCGTATTATGACCGCGACCTGTACCGGGAGAACTTTCGGGAGGTGTTCGAGGAACTCCGCCGTGATGGAATCTTCACCCGCAGCATTCCCGAGATCGAGAACAGCGACCTCTTCAAACTCTCTCCGTTCAAGGCCCTGTCCCAGGACCAGGCCGTTGCGGTTGAGGGCATTCTTGAGGGACTGTTCGCTGATCTCGAGGCTGGTAATGACAGCACCATCGTGGTGCAGGGGGATCCCGGGACGGGGAAAACGGTTGTGGGTATCTACATGCTCAAACTGATCGTCGATATCGCGGGGTCCGTCCCCACTGACGACCTCGACGGTGATTCGTTATTTTCTGACTTCTTCGCCCCCGGCTACCGGGAGTTGCTAACCGGTCTGAAGATTGGAATGGTGGTTCCCCAGCAGTCGCTCCGGGACTCGATCAAAAAGGTGTTCCAACGCACGCCGGGCCTCCATCCCGGCATGGTGATGACCGCTTTTGAGGTGGGCTCCGCGGAGCAGGATTTTGATGTTCTGATCGTGGACGAATCGCATCGGTTGAACCAGCGGGCCAACCAGCCGTCCGGGATGCAAAATGCGAAATTCAAGGAGATCACAGAGACACTGTTCGGATGGGACGATGTCTCGAAAACTCAGCTGGATTGGATCCGCGCGAAAAGCACACACCAGATTTTTTTGCTTGATGCAGCCCAGAGCGTCCGGCCGGCCGACGTGCCCGCCGAACTCCTGTCCGGACTCGTCCGCGAAGCCACACACACCGGTCGGCACTTCCCGCTGATGTCGCAAATGAGAGTCAAGGCGGGCTCCGACTATGTCAGCTATGTGCGGCGCGTCCTCGGTACGCCGATCGAAGCGGGGGAGCCGAACCGCACCACAGTCCAATCGTTCGATCCTTACGACCTGAAACTTTTTGACAGCCTAGAAGACATGCGCGCCGCCATCAGGGCGCGGGACTCGGAAGTCGGGCTGGCGCGGTTGCTCGCCGGTTATGCCTGGGCGTGGAAAACGAAGAGGGACAAAACTGCGTTCGACATTGAACTCGATGGCTGTCAGCTGCGCTGGAATAGTACCCAGACGGACTGGATCGCGTCACCCAACTCTCTCGACGAGGTCGGCTCGATCCATACGGTGCAGGGTTATGACCTCAACTATGCCGGGGTGATCATCGGGCCCGATCTGCGCTTCGATCCAGTCGCAGGAAGGCTCTATATAGACCGGGCTTCCTACTTCGACAAGAAGGGCAAGGAGAACAACGGCGTCAGTGGAAAAAAATACACCGATGATGACTTACTGCGCTTCATCTGCAACATCTACGTTGTGCTGCTGACCCGTGGCATTCTGGGCACCTACGTTTATGTCGCGGATCCTGCACTTCGTCACTACCTCCGGGCGTATATCCCGCCTGCGACATAACGGAGACGCTCGCCGCCAGTCGCCCAGGGAGTGGATGGCAAAGAGGAGCAGCTACCGCGACGGCGCAGCCTGATCGGCCGACGTGTAGTGGCGCCCAATAGGAAGCATCAAGGGTTTGCCGGAGATGGGGTCAACGATGACCCGGCTGTCCAGCCCGAATACGGCCAATACGGTTTCCTCTGTCAGCACCTTGGCGGGGTCGCCCGCCGCGTGCAGGTGTCCGTCGGCCAGGGCGATGAGGTGGTCGGCGTAGCGGGCGGCGAGGTTGAG
>JAODAO010000063.1 GCA_025463465.1 Glaciihabitans sp.
GCCGACGAGCAGCTCGTCCGGGCCGAGGTAGAGGGTCTTGATGTGGATCAGTGCCTCGACGTCGGGATGGTTGTTGATGGCGTCCCGGATCGCCGCGCTGTCAGTGACGGTCGCGCCCTCGCCGACGAGGAGGCTCTTTGTCTCGATGCCGAGCACGATCGCGACGAGGATCAGCAGCACACCGATGCACAGGGTGCCGATGGCGTCGAAGACACCGTTGTCGGTGATGACCGTGAGGCCAACGCCGAACAGCGCGAGGACGAGGCCAATCAGCGCCGCGAAGTCCTCCAGCAGCACCACGGGGAGCTCCGGCGCCTTGGCCCGACGGATGAACTCGACCCAACCCTGCTTGCCGCGGATGTGGTTCGACTCTTTGATCGCGGTGCGGAAGGAAAAGCCCTCCGCGATGATCGCGATGCCGAGCACGAGCACCGGCAGCCACCAGTTCTCGAGCGGGTGCGGTTCGGCGAGCTTCTCGAAGCCCTCATAGATGGAGAACACACCACCGACGGAGAACAGGATAATCGACACCACAAACGCGTAGACGTAGCGCTCGCGGCCGTAACCGAAGGGGTGCTGGGCGTCGGCTTTTTTGCGTGATTTGCGCCCACCGAGCAGAAGAAGGCCCTGGTTTCCGGTGTCGGCGAGGGAGTGGACACTCTCGGCGAGCATCGAGCTCGAGCCGGAGATCAGGAACGCGATGAACTTTGTGACCGCGATTGCAAGGTTTGCCGACAGTGCTGCGATGATCGCCCGGTTACTGCCCGCTGTACTCATGAGCCAATCCTAGGATGTCCTTATGGTCAACCTTCCCTCAATTGCAATCCTCGGTACCGGTTCTATGGGCGGGGCGATCCTGAGCGGTCTCCTGCAGCCGGGAGTTGAGGTCACCGGCGGCATTCGGGTGACCAACCGCACCCCCGCAAAGGCGGAAGCGCTTCGCGACAAGGCGTCGGAGTTGGGGAGCTCGTCGCTGGTTTCCTATTCGTTGGAGGAAACGCCCAACGCGAACGAGCTGGCTGTCGCCGGTGCCCGCATCGTGCTGCTCGGCGTGAAGCCCGCGATGGTGCCCGACCTGCTGCGCTCCCTCGCCCCTGCACTCGCACCCGACACCCTCCTCGTCAGCGTCGCCGCCGGTGTCACCATCGCAACCATGGAGGCGCTGGTCAGTAACCCGGTCGCACGAGCCATGCCGAATACTCCCGCTGTTGTGGGCCTCGCCGTCACCGGCCTGGCCCCCGGATCGCGCACCAGCGACGAAGACATGGACGTTGCCCGCGCCCTGTTCCAGACGGTCGGCGATGTGCTCGACGTCCCGGAATCGAAGATCGACGCCCTCAGTACTATCAGCGGATCCGGGCCCGCCTACGTGTTTTACCTGATCGAGGAGCTGACCCGCACGGCCATCGATCTTGGCTTCACCCCCGAAGAGGCTGCCGTGATGGTCAACGGTACGTTCCGCGGTGCCAGCGAACTCCTCGCCGCCAGCGGCGACATCGCTCCGTCCGAATTGCGCCGTCGCGTTACGAGCCCGGGTGGCACCACCGAACGAGCCATCGCGGTGCTACAGGAGCAGGGAAACCTCAAGTCCCTCTTCGACAGAGCCACCGCAGCGGCCTTGGCCCGCAATGCCGAACTCGCCGCCGGCTAACCGGGCGTTCTGATCGCGCACCCTTTCGAAGTCGGAGATATGCGGGGGAGTGCAGGCACGGGACAGCGTAGGCGCGCCATGACGTGACTGCTGTGGCTGCTGTGCCGCGATGTGTCTCCAGCATCCCCGGGGCCTGTTGATAGCCGTTCCATAGCTTCGGCTGGGAATCTCCGACGATGAGGCGGGAGAACTCCGTCCAACGATCGGAAGGATCCACCGTGGCTGAGAACACGCTCGACAGCACCACCACCGCACCGAACGCCGCTACGGCGGCTACCGTCCCGATCGCTCCCGCGGCTTCCCCCGCGGTCGCCGCGCCCGCGCCGACATCCACCTACCCCGCGACGGCCACACCCGCTAACGCCCAGGCTGCCCCGGATGCAGCCCCCGCCCCCGCGTACGTGCTGCCGGCTCCCACCCGGTCCAAAAAACAGAAGCGGGTCATCGTCGCGGCTATCTCCGTCGCCGCGGTCATCGTTGCAGTTGGCATCTTCACGTCTGGCCTGTTCCTCGGTCTGCTTGCCAACGGCGGACTGACCATCGGTCCAGGCGGCGGACCAGGAAACAGCCAGACCACCCAGCAGGGCCCCGGCAACGGTTTCGGCCAGGGCGCCGACTCCAACCCCTTCGGCGGCAGCCAGGGTACGCAGGGCGACAGGAGCTCCACGGAGCAGAGCGACAGCTAAATAGCCTCCGCTTCTCTCTCTCCACTTCTCCCTGTCTATTTCTCGCTATCCACTCCTCCCCACCGAACTTCACAGGAACGTTCTCCCCGATCACTCCGCTCCCTTCGAGGTGGATGTTGTGACCGCGGGAAAATTGGGGCATGACGAATCTCGTTTCCGCTCTCTGTGAGTCGGCCGCTACTGCGACCGACTTCGGCGTGACAGCGAGCGAGATCGCGGCGCTGGAGAACTCGGTCCTGCTGGCGGGCATGGCCGCGGGGATGGAGTTGGCGCAGCGGGTCGAGACCCACAACGCCAGGTATGCGGCAGAGATCGCGATCCGTTCCCACAAAGACCTCGGCAACGCGGGCCTGGCCCGCCTGGAAGGATTCGCCAACACCGAATCGCTCCTCCAGGGCCGCTCCGGAGCAT
>JAODAO010000455.1 GCA_025463465.1 Glaciihabitans sp.
CTCCCGCCACATCCTCACCGTGGAGCGTGCCCCCGTGATCATCCAGGCGGCCATGATCGACGGCATCGCCATCTCCATCCAGGCCGGACTCGAATTCCTCGGCCTCGGTGACATGACGATCCCCACCTGGGGGTCCATGCTCAACGACGGATTTTCCAACATCTACAACTCCCCCCTGCTGATGCTGTGGCCGAGCCTCGCGATCGCCCTCACCTCGGTGGCGCTGACGCTACTGGCCAACGCGATGCGCGATGAGCTTGAGCGTGCCGGCGGGGGGCCTGGCAAACGCCGCAAAAAGACCCCCGTCACCGGCGACACCGGAATCATCCTCTCGACCGTCAGCATCCGCACCACCCTAGACGAGGTGGATGATGCGCCGCCGGCCATCGTGCACCCCACCCCGGCCGACTACCACGGGGCAAACGGGCAGCCGTTCGGCGACGAGATCCTGAAGGTCAGCAACCTGTCCGTCGGCTACGGCCAGCGCGACGGCTCGGTCAAAACCGTGGTGAAGGACGTCTCCCTCACGGTGCGCCGCGGTGAGGTACACGGCCTGATCGGCGAATCCGGTTCCGGCAAAACCCAGACCGCCTGGTCGATCCTGCGCCTGCTGCCAGAGGGCGGCCGCATCCTCGGCGGCTCGATCGTGTTCGACGGGGCCGACCTTGCCCCCGCGTCGGAGAAGCAGATGACCAGGATGCGCGGCAAACGCATCGCGTACATCCCGCAGGAGCCGATGTCGAACCTCGATGCATCGTTCACCATCGGTAGCCAGCTGGTCGAACCCATGCGCATCTGCCTTGGCATCTCCAAGGCGGAGGCGAAGGAACGGGCGCTGAAGCTGCTCGCCCGGGTCGGCATCCCCAACCCGCAGCGCACCTTCGACGCCTACCCGCACGAGGTCTCGGGCGGTATGGCGCAGCGTGTGCTGATCGCCGGCGCCGTCTCCTGCGACCCCGACCTGCTCATCGCCGACGAGCCGACCACCGCCCTCGACGTCACCGTCCAGGCCGAGGTGCTCGACCTGCTGCGCGAGCTGCAGGACGAGATGCAGATGGGGGTACTGATCGTCACCCACAACTTCGGAGTGGTCGCCGACCTGTGCGACCGCGTCTCCGTGATGCGCGATGGCCGCATCGTCGAGACCGGCCCTGCCCGGTCGATCTTCGCCGGGCCGAAGCACCCGTACACGCGGGCGCTGTTCGACGCGATCCTCGAAGAGGGCCCCGCCCGCGCCGCCTACACCGTCCCCACCGTCGCCTCCTCGAACGGAGCCCACTGATGAGCACCCTGCCAGCTGACAACCTGCTCCTTGACGTCAAAAACGTCGTTGTCGAGTACCCCATCAAGGGCTTCCGCAAGGAACCGTTCAAGGCTTTGAAGGGGGTATCCCTCGACATCCGTCCTGGCGAAACTGTTGGCCTGGTCGGCGAATCCGGTTCCGGCAAAACGACCCTCGGCCGTGCGGTGCTTGGCCTCGCCCCCGTCACCGGCGGCGAGATCCTCTACCGCGGAAAGGACATCGCCCACCTCGGCCGCAAAGAGCGCCGATCACTGTCGAGCGAAATCCAGGTGGTGTTCCAGGACCCGTACACGTCGCTTAACCCGTCGCTGACGATTGAGCAGATCCTGGTCGAACCCCTCACCACGCGCAACGTCCCGGCGAAGGAGGCATCGAAGCGGGTGCTCGACCTGCTCGACCAGGTCGGCCTGCCGAAGGCTGCCGCCGGCCGACTTCCCCGGGAGTTCTCCGGCGGCCAGCGCCAGCGCATCGCCATCGCACGGGCCCTGGCACTGGAGCCGCGGCTCATCGTCTGCGACGAACCCGTCTCCGCCCTCGACCTGTCGACCCAGGCCAGGGTGCTCGACCTGTTCACCGAGATCCAGGAGCGCACCGGCGTCGCCTACCTGTTCGTCTCCCATGACCTCGCCGTTGTGCGCCACCTCAGCCACCGGGTCGCCGTGATGTACCACGGCGAGATCGTGGAGTGGGGAGACGGCGACCAGGTCACCGCCCGCCCCGAGCACCCATACACGCAGCGGTTGTTCCTCGCTGCTCCCGTTGCCGACCCGGTGCGCCAACAGCAGCGCCGCGCCGACCGCCGCGAACTCCTGCAGCAGCAGGCGGCAACGACCGACCAGCCCGGTGCCGCCTGAGCGCGCCCACCACCCCTGCTTCATCCCTCTGTACTGCGCGCCCAACCTGGAGAACTCCACCATGACCAGCAGCACCCCAACGCCCACGTTCGACGACGACGCCGAACTGCATGCCCGCCTTGATGCCCTTGTCGCCCGCCTCGATCTCCCGGAGAAAGTGCAGCTGCTCACCGGCCGCGACTTCTGGACCACCTGGCCGATCGAGAAGATCGGGCTGCGGCGCATCCTCGTCTCCGATGGCCCATCCGGGGTGCGAGGCGAAGTTTGGGACGAACGCTCCCCGTCGCTCAACCTGCCCTCGGCCACCGCCCTTTCCTCGTCATGGGACCTCGCAATGGCCCGCCGTTATGGCGCGGCTGCTGCGGTGGAGGCCCGCCGCAAGGACGTCGACGTTGTCCTCGGCCCCACGATCAACCTGCACCGTTCCCCCCTCGGCGGCCGCCACTTCGAGTGCTTCAGCGAAGACCCGGTCCTGACCGGAGACCTCGCCGCCGCCTACGTGTCCGGTGTGCAGGACAACGGCGTCGGGGCCACCCCGAAGCACTACATCGCCAACGACTCCGAGACCGACCGTTTCACCGTCGACGTGCAGGTGGATGAACGTCCCCTGCGCGAGCTGTACCTCCTCGCTTTCGAGAAGGCGATCACCGAGTCGCACGCCTGCTTGGTGATGAGTTCCTACAACTCGATCAACGGCACGACCGCCACCGAGAACGACCTGCTCGAGACCCCGCTGAACTCCGAATGGGGCTTCGATGGTGTGGTCATCAGCGACTGGACCGCCGTCCGCTCCCTCGCCAGCGCCGAGGCGTCGCAGGACCTCGTGATGCCCGGTCCGGCCGGCCCGTGGGGCGACGCCCTCGTCGCCGCGGTCCGCGACGGCTCCGTCGCGGAGGCCGCGATCGACCGCAAGGTACACCGCATCCTGCACCTCGCCGCCCGGGTTGGCGCCCTGGAGGGCTTCGAGTCCGCCGCCGCCCCAGCCCACGTCGAAGACGGCATCAGCTTCGTCCGTGAGGCCGCCGCCGCCGGCAGTGTGCTTCTGCGCAACAACGGTGAGCTGCCGTGGGACGCATCGTCCCTCGGCTCTGTCGCCGTCATCGGCCACAACGCCCGCGAGGTGCGCACCCAGGGTGGCGGTTCCGCGACCGTCCTCCCCGAAAAAGTCGTCTCCCCGTTGGATGGGCTGACCGCGGCCCTTCCGAACAGCACCGTGTCCTACGCGCTTGGCGCCGTGGTGCAGGAAGGCATCGCCGCCTTCCCGCTCGAGACCATCACCAACCCCGCGACGGGAGAACCGGGCCTGCGGGTGCGCTTCCTGTCGAAGGACGGCGAGGAACTGTTCGTCGAGGACCGCCGCGCGACGGCGCTGATCTGGTTCGGCGGCACCGCCCCCATCGCCGCCTCTGAGACGGTGGAGTTCACCACCGAGTACCTCCCTTCGGAGACCGGCACCGTCCGCCTCGGCGCGATGGCTGTCGGCGAGGTGCGCATCGAGGTCGATGGGCGGCTGTTCCTCGAGGACAACATCGAGGCGGTCGGCGCCGACCTCGGCGCGGCCCTGCTGTCCCCACCCAGCTCCTCCGCCGAGCTCGCCGTCACCGCAGGCACCCCGGTTTCGCTCCGTATCACTTACACGATCCAGCACCTCGAGGGTGGGCTCGACGGCGCCCTCGGATTCACCTTCGGCCTCGAACCGGATGACAGCGACCCGGACGGCCTGATCGCCGAGGCGGTCGAGCTCGCCCGCAACTCCGACGTGGCCCTGGTGGTTGTTGGCACCAATTCGGCCGTGGAGTCCGAGGGTTTCGACCGCACCTCCCTCGACCTGCCCGGCCGCCAGGACGATCTCGTTCGCGCGGTCGCCGCGGTGAACCCACGCACCGTTGTGCTTGTTAATGCCGGTGCCCCGGTGCTGCTGCCGTGGCGTGATGACGTCGCCTCCGTCCTGGTCGGTTATTTCGGCGGCCAGGAAATGGGTAACGCCGTCGCCGACGTACTGCTCGGGCTGACCGAGCCGGGTGGGCGCCTCCCCACCACGTGGCCCGCCGTTATGGAGGATGTGCCCGTTTTGGAGACCCTGCCCGACGAAGGAGCCCTGTCCTACTCGGAGGGCATCCACATCGGTTACCGCGCCTGGTTGCGCAGCGAGACGGAACCGGCGTTCCCGTTCGGCTACGGCCTCGGTTACACCGAGTTCGACCTGAACTCTCTCACCGCCCCAGAAGCCAGCGAGGTCGGTGACACGATCACGCTGGTCGCCGAGGTGGAGAACATCGGCGCCCGCGCCGGAAAGGTTGTCCTCCAGGCCTACGCCGAGCGTCCGGATTCGACCATCGAACGCCCCGTGCGCTGGCTCGTCGGCTTTGCCACATCCACCATCGAGGCGGGCGCGACAGCGCCGGTCACCATCACCGTGCCAACCCGGCTGCTCGCCCACTGGGACTCCGGCTGGCAGTACGAGCCCGGCAACTTCGCCCTGCGTGTTGGAACCTCCGTCGAGGAACTCCCCCTCGTTGCCACGATCGAGCTGAAGGCATGAGCAGCAATATCGGTGGAATCAGCGAACCCGGTGGCTTCGGTGCACCCTTCCTGAACCCGGTACTGCCCGGCTTCAACCCTGACCCGAGCGTGGTCGCCGCGAACGGCGCCTACTACATCGTCACATCGACGTTCGAATACCTACCCGGCCTGCCGGTCTACCGAAGCACCGACTTCCTCAGCTGGGAACGGGTGGGCAACGTTGGCACCCGCGCCGCGCAGCTCGCGGTGGGTGACGTGCCGACCGGACTTGGCGTCTGGGCGCCCACCATCCGCTTCCGCAACGGCCTGTTCTACGTCATCGTCACCATCCCCGCCGGCCGCGGCTGCGTGGTGTTCACCACAAGCGACCCGGCGGGCCAGTGGAGCGACGGTGTGGTGTTCCCCGATCTGAACGGTATCGATCCCGACCTCGCCTGGGACGACGACGGCACCGCCTACGTGACGTTCTCCGGCCTGATCCTCAGCGGTGACGATACGGGTAAACACCTCGGCATCCAGCAGGTGCGGGTCGACCTCGACACCGGCGAGCTGCTCGAGGAGCCTCGCTCGCTGTGGTCGGGTTCCGGTTCTATGTTCCCGGAGGCACCGCACCTCTATCACCGCGGCGAGTATTGGTACCTCGTGATCGCCGAGGGCGGCACCGAACGCGGGCACGGGGTGTCCATCGCCCGTGGTGACTCACCGGAGGGGCCGTTCACGCCGGGGCCCGCCAACCCGTTCCTCACCGCGCGCAGCACCATTCGGCCGATTCAGAACACCGGCCATGGCGACCTGGTCGAGGGTCCGGACGGCACCCTGATCGTGCTGCTCGGTGTCCGCCCAGGCGGTGGTACCCGCGCTTTTTCCCCGCTCGGTCGCGAAACCTTTGTCACCAGGGTGAGCTGGGTGGATGGCTGGCCCGTCGCCGAACCCGTGCACCTCGCCCCGCACTCCGGCCTGGTCGAGGACATCAGCTTCGACGAACCCCTCGATGCCGGGTGGATGTCGATCCGCCGCTATCCGGCTGAGGTGTCCAGCCTCGTCGACGGCAACCTGGTGCTTACCGCCGACGGCTCGACCCTCGACGACAGCCACCCGGTGTTTGTGGGCCGGCGCCAGCTCGCGGTCGCCTCGCAGGCGTCGACGGTTGTCGATGCGAGCACCGGCACCGGAGGGCTCGCGGTCCGTTACGACGAACAGGCTCACTTCGAGATCGAGGCAACCGGTGGGGTGGACGGCAACCACATCGTCGCCCGCGCCTCCATCCCCTCCTTCCGCCAGGAGTGGAAAGCAGAGCTCCCGGCCGGCCCGGTCACCCTGCACCTCGACACAGCCCTCCCGGCCGGTGAGGGCTTTGGCCCCGCGATGATGACCTCCGACTACATCACCCTGTGGGCGGAGGCCGGCGGTGAGTCCGTGGTGCTCGCCACCGTCGATGGCCGCTCGCTGAGCGCCGAAACGGCGGCGTCGTTCACCGGCCGGGTGCTGGGCCTCTACGCAACCGCTGGCACCGTGGCCTTCTCCAGCTACCACTTCGCGGAAGCCGCACAATGAGCGCCCGCGTTCTGTCCTGGGTCACCAGCACCGAGCAGCAGCCCTGGCAGGTGCAACCCGCCCCGGTGTTCGCTGCGCCCACCGCGATGCCCGACGTTTTTGTGCGACTGGACCGGCCGAAACAGACGGTGGAGGGGTTTGGTGCCGCATTCAACGAGCTCGGCTGGACCTCGCTCAGCGCGTTGGACGAGTCCCAGCGCACGGAGATCCTGCGGGAGATGTTCTCCCCGGGTGTCGGTGCGAACTTCACCATCGGCCGGATGCCCGTTGGAGCGAACGACTTCTCCCGCGACTGGTACTCCTACGACGAGGTCGAGGGCGACTTCGCGCTGGAGAACTTCAGCATCAGCAACGACCTCGAAACGCTTGTGCCCTTCATCACGGCCGCGCAGGAGTACCAGCCGGAGCTGAAACTCTGGGCGTCACCGTGGAGCCCACCGAGCTGGATGAAAACCAACGGCCACTATGCCGGCGCCCTGCCGCGGCTGCCGTTCCAGAACGTGGAGAACGGCCTGCGCCCCGACCAGGTTGGGGTCGAGGGCACCGACATGTTCCGCCAGGACGCCCGTTACCTGCAGGCCTACGCGGAATACTTCGGCCGCTTCATCGACGAGTACAACAAGCTCGGCATCAGCATCGGCATGGTGATGCCGCAGAACGAATTCAACTCACCGCAGGTGTTCCCGAGTTGCACGTGGACCCCGGACGGCCTCGCCCGCTTCATCGGCTTCCTTGGTCCGCAGATGCGCCAGCGGGATGTCGAGGTGTTCCTCGGCACTCTCGAACGCTCCGACGACGGCCTGATCCACTCGGTGCTCGCCGACGCGACAGCGGCCGAGTACATCTCCGGTGTTGGGGTGCAGTGGCACGGCAAGGCTGCAGTCCCGTTCCTGCACCACGACCGCCCCGACCTGCGGCTGTATCAAACCGAGCAGGAATGCGGCGACGGAAAAAACGACTGGCGGTACTGCCGGTATGCGTGGACGATGATGAAAACATTCTTCGACAACGGCACCAACGCCTACCTGTACTGGAACCTGTCGCTTGAGAGCGGTGGCCTGAGCCGCTGGGGCTGGGCGCAGAACTCCCTTGTCACGGTCGACGTGGCCGCCGGGCAGTTCCAATACACCCACGAGTACTACCTGCTGAAGCATGTCAGCCACTACGTCGCACCGGGCGCTACGGTGCTGGCGACGTCGAGCTTCTCCGGTTACGAGAACGTCCTGGCGTTCCGCAACCCGGACGGCACGCTGGTACTGGTGCTGCACAACGACGGCGCCACGGAGATGCCGGTGCACCTTCTGGTGGGCGACGTGGTGATCACGCCCACCCTGCCCGGCGATTCGTTCAGCACGTATGTGATTGAGCTTTAGCTCGCCTTCGGCGGGGTTTCCGGCAGCACTGTCTCCGGCTGCATGGTCTCCGGCTGCACTGTTGTGGGCTGCGGTGCTTCAGCCCACGGCGTTGCCGGCTGCGCCGTGGCGGGCTCTGCACTGTCCGGCTGCGCCAACTCCCACTGCAGGTTGGTGATCGCGGTGCGGTTGGCGAGGCGGGCGCGGTTGCTGCGGCGGATCAGCAGGATGCCGGGGACCACAAAAATCGCGGTGACGATCAGTGATCCTATGGCCGAACCAAACGTGTACGCGTCCATGACGACAACGGCGCGGATGAGGGAGAAGAGGCTGCGCAGCGCGGGGAACAACCCGATGAACAGCAGGAGGATTCCGAACACCAGTGGCAGTGTCCCGGTCGGTCCCACTTTGACGGGGACTGAGGGTGTGGGCTGCGGAGCGGGCGTGAGTGAGCTCATGAGCAAAGCTTAGCTAGTCCGGATTGGAATCGCAGCTAGTAATTGCCGGTCAGCGGGCGGTAATCGGTGGTGGATGAGTCCGCACATCGCGATTGCAGCTCCGGTTGATATGCGATGGCGCCTGCCAGAGATCCCGCCGCCCGGGGAAACCAAGGACCGGCAGCCGGGCGTGCGGTCACAACGATTTTTGCGCGGGGTCCGGGATGCGATAACGTTCCAGAAAACGTCGAAGAAGAGTTTTTGCCATGTAGATCAGCTCGGTGCGTTGGATGGCGCAATACATGAGCAGTTTGATGGGGGACGCGACATGGGAAACCTGCAGCAGGTCGTATACCGCGCGGTGCAGGCCGTCGTGCGGCCGGTCCTCTATGTGCACTTCCTGACGCAACGCAAACACGCGGCCGACCTGATTCCGCCGGGTGACGGGCGTGGGGAAATTCCGGGACCGGACCCACAGCGCGTCGTTTTTGTGGGCGAAGCAACCGCCCTGGGTTACCGCACCCACTCCCAGGACCTGGGTATCGCCGCGCAATTTGCGCGCCGCTGGAGCCAGAACCAGCACGTGGGTGTGCGCTGGTCGGTACTCCCCTTCCCCGACCTGACCATCCGCACAGCGATGAAGGCCGGAATCAACCAGGAAGCCCTCGGCGACGTCGACATCGTTGTTGTGATGGCCGGCATCGGCGACGTGATGCGGTTCACTCCCCCAAAAACCTGGGAGGAGTCGATCACCGATTTCCTCACCACGACCTCGGCGGCACTGCCAGACAACGCCCAGATCTTCATCGCGGAGATCCCGCCGCTCGGCCTGTCCGGCGACACCCCCAACCTGCTGCGCAAAATGGCAGGGGCCCACGCCAAGGACCTGAACGCCATCACCCGCCGGGTCATCAGTAAGGCCAACCGCGACGTCACCCTCTTCCCGTTCCCCCTAGAACACCTCAAGGACCTCGAGAACCCCGACAGTGCGCAGGCTGGCGTCACCTATTCCAGCTGGGCTCGCCTACTGGTCGAGACCGTTCTCTCCTCCCGCGCCGCCGGCCAGGAAACGCACCCGGAGGAGCAGCCCTCCTGAGCCTGCTCCGCGCGGTTCGCTCGGTTCACGCGGATGCACGGTGGATGTGTTGCGCCTCAAGCGATCTGGCCGCGTCGCTTCTGCTCGATCACCCAGGCTGGGTACTCGTCCAGCAGGATGCCGAGGAGGGTGTCCTCCGTCAAGTCGGTGATGTCGCGCACGGCCTTGTAGTCGGCGTTGTCGATGTGCCGGCCCTTGAGGTCGTCAAGCTTGACCAAGAACGGGATTTCCTCTTTGCCGATCGAGATGAACTGCCAGAAGATGGGCACAAAGGACAGCGCGGTGATGACCGTGACGGCCTGGGTGCGGCTGTCGGGTACTCCGTCGGTCAGGAACACGGCGAGAACGGGCTGTGCCGCGGGGGTTTCCAGTGGCGCGAGCGGTGCCAGCGGATGCTCCTCGACCGGTGGCGGTGGCGCCGGGGTTTTCCGCAGCAGCGCGCGCAACCCACCGGAGCTCGGCTCGGCGGCTGGGGCAACCCAGTTCGGGTCGGGCCGCCGGTTCAGCGGCGCCTCCAGGTCGTAGTGCTCGGCGACCGCGGTAAAGGCGGCGGCGTAGTTGGTGGATCCCTTGCGGCGCCCGGCGGTGTATTTGTCGATCACACCACGGAAGTTGTTGATGTTCACCTCGCCGAGGTACACCGCCTCGCGGTCGAAGATGAAGAGGTCAACCGCCCCGTCGTCGTCGAGCTGGGTGCCGAAGGCCAGCACCCGCTCGGCGAGGTCCTGCACCGAACCGTCCTTGTATTGCTTGGTCATCGACAGGGAGTAGTCGAGCACAAGGGCGAGCTTCGCGGTCTGCCCGTTCAGCCCCTTCGCATCGATGGCGGAGCGGGATTTTTTCGCAAGCGACAGCAGGCCCGGGGCGGTCTGTTCGATCTTGGTGAGGGAGATGGGCATCAACAGTGTCCTTACGATTGCGGGAGGGAGAACGCCGGGCCACGACCGGGGAAATCGTTCGGCCCGGCACCGCCGTTCCAGGTGTCAGCGGCTGAGGAACCGGGCTGCGCGTTCGCCCCAGGTGGCGAGGTCGACGGGCGTTTCCGAGACGTGAAGTTCGGAGTTCGACAGCGCACCGTGCAGCATCTCCGCCGTCGATACGGGGTGGCCGGGATCTCCGGCCCACGCGATGATCAGCGTGGGCTGGGTCAATGTGGAGAGGGTGTCGAGTGACGGTAGGTCGGCGAGCGCCGCACCACGGAAGATCGTCGGCATAAGCCCGTCGCGCATATCCGGCGCCGGTGGGAAGTTCAGCACCTCCCGAAAGACCGGCGGGACCGGAGCCTGCCCCATCATGTCTGCGAGTGTCTCGGGGCTGCTCGTCTCGATCAGGTCGGCCATCTTCCGGTAGTTCTCGGCCTGGCCCGCCCGGGTTTCCCACGCGGTGGGAGGCGCGGTGAGGATCAGGCGGTCGAAGCGCTCGGGCCGCCGGGTTGCCGCGTGCAGCAGGGTGCCCGTGCCCATCGAGGACCCGATCGCCGATACCGGGGTGTCCGGGGAGAAATGATCGGCGAGGGTGAGCATGTCCCCCGCGAGTGCCGCCCACGTGTAGTCCTCCTCTGCGTTGCTGCCCGAGGATTCGCCGTGCCCGCGGGCGTCGTATGAAATAAGCCGACGTCGCGCCTGGGCAACCTCGGAGAAATCGGAGAGCCCCATCAGGCGGTTGTTCGCGCGGCTGGAGCTCAGGCCGTGCGCGCTCAGCACAACCGGACCGCGCCCCTGATCCGAAAAAGCGAAGTCGATTCCGCGGAGCACAACGTGCTCCGTGCGGGGTTCCTGGGTGCTGCCGGTCACGGTTATTCCTTCATCGTTGAAGTGCGTTGCGGTCCCTCGCCGGGTCTCCCCGGGGTGGGTATCGCCACCCTATCGCGCAGGAATGGGAATGCGGTCGCGGGCGTAGGTGATGCTGCTGTAGCCGTGGGCGGCGGGTAGCCCGTCCGCGCCAATGTTCACAAACACCATCCGGTCGATCGTCAGGATCGATTGCCGCGTGATCATGTTGCGCACCTCGGCCCGCATGGTCAGTGAACTGGTGCCAAAACCGGTGGCGAGCAGCCCGATCTCGATCAGGTCGCCCTGGGCGGCGGAACTGAGGAAGTTGATCTCCGAGATGTACTTGGTAACCACTCGGCCGTTGCCGAGCTGCAGAACAGAATAGACCACGGCCTCTTCGTCGATCCAGCGCAGGAGGCTGCCACCGAACAGCGTGCCGTTAGCGTTCAGATCCTCGGGGCGCACCCACTTGCGGGTGTAGAAGTTCATGTCGCTATTCATGTTCTGACATTACAACATGGTAGTGAGCACAGTCCAGAGCGATCCCGCCGTTTGTTCGGGAAGCCGCGGCCAACGGGGTTCACATCGCGGCGCTCGTGATATTGTCACGACATACATTCGGGCGCAGCCGACGATGGGGAGGACCCGATGAGCCAGGAACAGAGCGTACTTCCCGATGGCCTGTTTATGGACATCGACCGCAACGGCCCCGTACCGCTGTACTTCCAGATCTCGTCCCGGCTCGAGCGCGCCATCCTCGCCGGCGACCTGCCGAGCGGGTCGCGGCTCGAAAATGAAGTGCACCTGAGCGAGCGGCTCGGCCTGTCGCGGCCCACCGTGCGCCGCGCCATCCAGGAACTCGTCGACAAGGGCCTGCTGGTGCGCCGCCGCGGCATCGGAACCCAGGTCGTGCACGGCCAGGTGACCCGCAAGGTGGCGCTGACCAGCCTCTTCGAGGACCTGTCCTCGAGCGGCCAGAAGCCGACCACCACCATCCTCGGGTTCGAACTCATCCCCGCCACGGCCATCGTCGCCGAGAGCCTCAATGTCGCCAAGGGCGACGAAGTGCTGCACATCCGCCGGGTGCGCCTGGCCGACCAGGTGCCCGTCGCCGTGCTGGAAAACTTTCTGCCCACCCCGTTCCTCGACATCGACGAGGACCAACTCAGGGAGCACGGCCTCTACCAGCTGTTGCGCGCCAAGGGCACCACGATGCGCGTCGCACGGCAAAAGATCGGCGCCCGGCGCGCGACCAGCGATGAGAGCGAACTGCTCGACGTCGACAAAGGCGGCCCCGTGCTCACGGTGGAGCGTGTCGCGTATGACAGTTCCGGTCGGGCGGTCGAGTTTGGCCACCACTGCTATCGCCCCGACCTGTACTCCTTCGAAGTCACCCTCGTCGACAAGTAGCCCGGCCGAACAGGCCTGGCCCCAACCGAGCCGGCAGGGCCGCGTCGCCCACGGTCAGGCCGCCGGCACCCCCAGTTCACCGGTGAGGTACTGGGCGCGACCAAAACCGAACGACCAGTCCTGGGGACCGTTCTCGACGTAGCCAATGAAGACGTCCTCCCCGGCGACCCCAACTTCGGCAAGCGCGTCGGAGATGGCGGCATAGAGTCGCTGCTTCGTCTCATCGGTACGGCCGCGCTGGGTGAAGACCTGGATCATCACCACGCCGTTGCTGCGTTCAAAACCGAGGCCCGCGTCCTCGGCGATGATCATGCTCGCCGGGTGCTCCGTGACGACCTGGAAGCGGTCGCGCACCGGGATGCCGTACGTGGCGACGATCGCATTGTGAATCGCGTCGGCGATGGCGCGAATATCGTTGGCCTGGCGGCCTTCGATGAGGTCAATTCGAACGAGCGGCATGTCATGCTCCTTGCTGCGCGGTGGCGGGGATACGGGCGGGGATGGGGATAACACGACCTTCCGCGGCCGACTGCGCGGCGAATTCGAGCACCACCAGCGTCGCGAAGGCGGATTCCGGGTCGACCGGCAGCGCTGTGCCGTCGCGGAGGGCGGCGAGGGTTTCCGTGTAGAACCCACTCCAGTCACCCCTCACCCGCTTATACACGCTGGTACCGGTGGTGCGGATGATCTCGCCCCAGCGCTGCTCCGGCTCAACACCCCAGCCGTCGCCAAGGGTCGCCGGTGACTCGCCGGCGAACACCTGGCTCTCCTGGATGTCGAGACCCTCCAGCATCAGGGTGCCATTGCTGCCCGTGATGCGGAACCGGGGGCGGTCGTCTGGCTGGACACAGCTGGCGTGCACGGAGGAGCGCAGGCCTGATTTATGCAGGATCGACAGCCGCCAGGTGTGCTCGTACTCGGCACCGGGGCGTTTGTCGACCTCCCCGTACACGGAGACGGCCGGCCCAAAAATGGTGAGCACCTGGTCAACCAGGTGGCTGCCGAGGTCGAGCAGCAGGCCACCGCCGGTGGGGTTCGTTTCCCCCTCCGGCTGCCACTTCTCAATCATCGACTCCACGTGCAGGATGTCGCCAAGCTCCCCGGTTTCAACGGCGCGGGCAACGGTGCGGGCCTCCGAGTCCCAACGGCGGTTCTGGAACACCGTCAGTGGCACTCCAAGCCGGACGGAAAGGTCGATGAGCTCGCGGGCCTCCGCCGTGGTGAGGGCGAATGGTTTGTCGATCACCACGGCAACGCCGGCCTCGAGCACCTGGCGCACCACGGCGCCGCGGTTCTCCGGCGGGATCGACACCGTGACGAGATCAACGCCGGAGGCGAGCAATTCAGCGACGGTGTTGAAAGCCGGCACCCCGGGGAAGGCTGTGGCGAGTTCGCTCTGCCGGTCGGGGTTGCTGGTCACCACGCCCGCGAATTCGACCCCCTCGAGCGAGTTGATCAGGGGCGAGTGGAAGTAACGACCGCCGACCCCGAAGCCGACGAGACCAACGCGCGTCATGCGCTCACCCCCGTTGCGGTCTTGATGTGGGCCGTGATGGTCTCGAGCTGGAAGCGGGACACGTTTTCGGCATCCTCGTCCTCGGCGAACACGTTGGAGACGAGGATGGAGTCGTCCCGGTCGAAAAAGCCGTTGCCGGCGAGGCCGGCGAAGAAGCCGTCCCAGTCCACGTCGCCGTCACCAAGCCGCAGGTGCTGGTGCACCCTGGCGGTGTTGCCCGGTGGGTTCGAGATGTAGCGGAGGCCGTGCGATCTGGTGTGGTCGAACGTGTCTGCCACGTACGCGGTGCCGAGCTTCGCGCCTGCGGCCGCCATGATCCCCGACGGGTTGTTGCCGTAGTGGAAGGTGTGGGAGCCGACATACACGAAGCCGACGGAGGCGGAATTGAGGCCGCGGATGATGCGCAGCGCCTCAAGGGCGTCCTCAACGAAGTCGTCGGGGTGCGGGTCGAAACGCAGTGAGATGCCCTCCCGCTCGATGATCGGAAGCAGCGTCTCCATCGACCGGTAGAAACCGGCCTCGCTTTCTTCGCTGCGCTCCGGACGTCCGGAGAACTCGGTGTTGATCACGGGCACCCCCAGTTCGACGGCCAGCTGAATGACGCGGGTGAAGTTTTTGACCGCGGCCTGGCGCGGCAACTCGTCCGGGCTGGAGAGGCGCTGCACCGGCAGCAGCGCGGGAATTCCGATGCCAGCGGCGGCGACGGCCCTTTTCAGGTCGGCGACGAGGGCGTCATCGGCCCGCGGGTGGGAGAAGAACGGGGCGAAGTCCACGTGCGGGGTGAGCTGCATCCACTCGTAGCCGAGGTCGGCGACGAGCTGGGGAAACTCGAGAAGCCCGTGGCTGTGGTGGAAAGGTGTCGGGTCGAGGGCGATTTTCACGGCGGTCTCCGAGATCGGGGCGGATCGTTAGTTGTAGAAGTCGGGTTTGGCGACGGCATACTGCACGGCAACACGTTTGCCGGTGGTTTGCGCCTCGACGGCGGCTTCGCTGACGGTGGCGGCGAGGAAGCCGTCCCACGCGCTCGGCCCGTCGATGGTGCCGTTGCGTGCCGCGTTGACCCAACGCTGCACCTGGGAGTCATACGCGGCGGCGAAGCGCGTTTTAAACGAGACGTGCTCCACCCCACCGAAGGAAGCATCCTGCCAGCGCATCAGGCCGGCGGTTTTACCGATCTCGGCGATGCCCTTCTCGAAGACGGCCTCGGTGGTGACCTGGTAGCCGAACTGCACATTCACGTTGATTTCAACATCCGCCAGCACTCCGGAGATGGTTTCGAAGATGATGAGCTGCGGGTCGTCCAGCCAGGCCGGTGCCAGCGAGTTTTTGCGTGCCTTCTTCACTTCGACGGCGGCGATCGGTTCACCGACGAGCCACGGGATGACGTCCATCTCGTGCACAACGGAGTCGGTGATCAGCATGCTGCTGGTGTAGCCCTCCCCCGTCGACGCGTTGCGGTGCGCGCAGTGCAGCATCAGCAGCGCCCCGGCGTCAGCCGACGCGATGAGTTCCCGCAGGGCGATGTATTCGGCATCGAAACGTCGCATAAAGCCGAGCTGGATGTGGGGGCGGTCGAGTTGCTGCTCGGCCTGCAGGATGCGCAGGCTGGATTCCGAGTCCGGGGTGAGCGGCTTCTCACAGAGGATCTCGACCCCGGCTTCCAGGGCGGGCAGCAGGACCGCCTCATGGAACGGGCCGGGGGTGGCGATCAGGACAGCGTCGATACTGTCCTTCTCGAGGGCATCCTCGATCCGGGTGCGGGTGCTGGCCTCGGGCAGCCCGGCCACGGCTGCTTTCGCCCGCGCTTCATCCGGTTCCACCACGGCGACAACCTCCGCACCGGAGATCTTGTGGGAGAAGCGGGCGATGTGGTCGGCGCCCATCTGTCCGGCGCCGACAACGGCGACGCGGAGGTTGGCTGTGGTCATTCTGGTGCTCCCTGTGCTTCTTTGCGTGCGGGTGTTGGATGGCGCGTGCCTACGTCAGTTGACGCGGGCGTGCGACGTGCAACCGAAGATGTGTTCGCGGGTGCGGGTGGCGATCCCGAGCGGCAGGTTGATGTCCGTGCCGTACATGTCCTGCTCCACGATCCCGAAGATGTTCGGGTCGATGGCGGCGACGGCGTCGATGATCGGGCCGAGCTCCGGCACCCCGGCGGGAGGCTCGCACATGATGCCCTGGCCGACGGCCTCACCGAACGGCACGTCATTTTTGAGCACGTCGAAGAGCAGGTCGGTGTCCACCTGTTTGAGGTGCAGGTACCCGATCCGCTCGGGGTAGGCGGCAATGAGTCTGAGGTTGTCACCGCCGTAATAGGAGAAGTGGCCGGTGTCGAGGCACAGGTTCGTGTACGCGGCGTCGGTTTCGTGCAGGAACCGCTCGACCTCTTTGTATGTGCCGACGTGGCTGTCGGCGTGGGAGTGGAATTGCTGCTTCACCCCGAACTCCTCCAGCAGCGCCTTGCCCAGTTTGTTGTGCCCGGCGGCGAGCTTCCTCCAGCGTTCGTCGTCGAGGGTGCGCGACTCGAGTACCTCGTTGGTCGCGTCGCTGCGCCAGAGGTCGGGGATCACCACAAGGTGTTCGGCGCCCAGCTTCGTTGCCAGCCCCGCCACCTCGAGCGCCTGGTCCCAGGCCCGCTTCCACTGGTCTTCACCCTTGTGGAAGCCGGTGAAAACGGTGCCAGCGGAGAGTTTGAGGTTGCGTGTGCCCAGCTCGTCCTCGAGCTGGTGCGGGTCGGTGGGAAGGTACCCGAAGGGTCCCAGTTCGATCCACTGGTAACCGGCCAGCTGCACCTCGTCGAGGAACCGCTGCCAGGGGATCTGGCCGGGGTCGTCCGGGAACCAGACCCCCCAGGAGTCCGGGGCTGTCCCGATACGGATCTTGTCGGTGCTGGTCACGCCGGTGGCGGTCACGGTGCTGGTCATAGTCGGATCCTTCGCTCTCGCGGGATGGTCATTCTGGTCGTGGGGACGGCGGCGTCTCAGCCGAGGAGCGGCTTCTGCCTGGCCCGCTGGATGAGGTAGTCGTCGTAGGCGGCCTGGGTGGATGGCAGGGTGGACACCGCGGCGACGGGAACATCCCACCAGCCGCCGCCGTCCGGGGAGTAGAGCAGCGGGTCGCTGTTGATGTGGATGAGGGTGGTGGTCTCCGCGGCCTTCGCCGTGGCGAGAGCGGCGGAGAGCTGCTCAATGGCGTCGGCGCCCGGGGTCACCTCGATGACGTTGACGCCGTAGCTGCGGGCGTTGGCGGCGAGGTCGACGGGGAGCACCTGCTCGCCCTGGAAGTTCTTCGCCGTGGTGTCGAGGGTGCGGTACAGGGTGCCGAATCGCTCGCTGCCCACCGTCTCACTGAGGTGGCCGATCGACGCGTAGCCGTGATTCTGGATGAGGACAACGATTATTTTGATTCCCTCGGCCACCGCCGTCACCAGCTCGGTGTGCAGCATCAGGTAGGAACCATCCCCCACCATCACAATCGCGTCCCGGTCAGGCGCGGCGCGGCGCACCCCGAGCCCTGCGGCGATCTCGTACCCCATGCAGGAGAAGGCGTATTCCACGTGGTAGCCGAGCGCATCCCGCACCCGCCACAGTTTGTGCAGGTCACCGGGGAGCGACCCGGCGGCCTGGATGACCACGTCGCGGGGGTCGCTGGCCGCCTGGACGGCGCCGATGATCTCGGTCTGTCCCGGCAGGGTGGCCCCGCTCGGTTCAAACGCCTCGTCGACCCGCTTGTCCCACTGCTCCTTCTCCGACGCGACCAGTGCGGCGTATTCTGGCGCAACGGAGTAGTCGGCGAGCTCGACAAGGAGCGCGTCGAGGCTCTCGCGGGCGTCCGCGACGATGGGCAGCCGGCTGCCGTGTTTGTAGGCGTCGAAGGAGGCGATGTTGATGTTCACAAACACCACGTCGGGGTTCTGGAACACCGTGCGGCTGGCGGTGGTGAAGTCGCTGAACCGGGTGCCAACACCGCTGACCACATCGGCTTCGGCGGTAATACGGTTGGCGGCGGAGGTGCCGGTGGCGCCAACCCCGCCGAGGTACTGCGGGTGGTCCCAGAGCATCGAGCCACCGCCGGCCTGCGAGGTGCCGACGGGAATGCCGGTCGCCTCGGCCAGTGCCCTGAGGGAGTCTTCCGCACCGGAGTAGAGGACACCACCGCCGGCGATGATCACCGGGTTCTTCGCCGCGAGGATGACCTCAACGGCGCGAGCGAGCGGCGCGCGCTCCGGCAGCGGGCGCCGGATGTGCCATTCGCGCGGGGCGAGGAACTCCTCCGGCACGTCGAGCTCCTCGGCCTGGACGTCCTCCGGGAGAGAGATCGTCACGGCCCCGGTCTCGGCCGGGTCGGTGAGGACCCGCATCGCGGCGAGCGCGATGGAAAAGAGCTGCTCCGGCCGCTGCACCTTGTCGTAGAACTTCGACAGGGGGCGGAAGGCGTCGTTGACCGTGATGCTGGTGTCGTGCGGCATCTCGATCTGCTGCAGGACGGGGTCGGCGACACGGGTGGCGAAGGTGTCGCTCGGCAGCAGCAGCGCCGGCAGGCGGTTGGTGGTGGCGAGGGCAGCACCCGTCAGCATGTTGGCGGCCCCAGGGCCGACGGAGGCAGCGCTGGCGTAGGTGGAGCGGCGGCGGTGCATCCTGGCGTATGCCACCGATTGGTGCACCATGGCCTGCTCGTTCCTGGCCTGGTGGTACGGCATCAGGTCGGGGTCGTCCACGTTGACCTGCTTAAGGGCCTGCCCGATCCCGGCGACATTGCCGTGGCCGAAGATGCCGAACATTCCAGGGATGGTGCGCTCCCGGATGTCACCGTCGACGGTCCACTGGTTTCCGAGGAACTCCACGAGTGCCTGGGCGACCGTCATCCTGCGTGTTGTCATGCGTGTGTGCCTTCCACATCGGTGTCGTTTGGTGCGAGGTAGGGCAGGCGGGAATCGAATTCCTGGCCTTCCCAGGTCTGGCGGATCCAGCCGTGTGCGGGATCGTCGCTAATCAGCCACGCGCGTTCCGGGTCTGGACCGGCCATCACGTTCAGGTAGTACAGGTCGTAGCCGGGGGCTGCGACACAGGGTCCGTGCCAACCGAATGGCACCAGGGCAACATCCCCCGTTCGCACCTCGGCCATGATGTCGATCTCCCCCGCGGCGGAGGAGTATGTGCGCATGTAGCCGAATGGGTCGGCGGCGGGCGGCGCGGTGAGGCCAACGGACACGTCTGACTCGAAGTAGTAAATCTCCTCGAGCCGGGATTCTTTGCCAGCCACCTGCTCATCGTGCTTGTGCGGCGGGTAACTCGACCAGTTCTCGGCCGGGGTGATCACCTCGCAGACGATGAGCTTGTCGGCGACAAGCGCGTCCGGGGTACCGAAGTTGTGCACCTGGCGGCTGGACCGGCCGGAGCCGCGCAACTCCACCGGCACGTCCTCCCGGGCGATGTACGCGGTCGGGTACACGTTCTCGGTGGGCGCCTCGGCCACGGCGATGCGGCCGACACCGGTGATGGTAGCCGTTGCCACACTGGACAGGTACAACACGTCGGTCGGGCCGGAGAACACGGACGCACGGCCGGCGAGGGCCACCGTCTCCGAGGGACCGATGCTCGAATGGGTGACGGTGAAGCTGCCGGCGAGGGGCACGATGATGCGCTCGAGGCCGTCGCTCGGCAGGGCCAGCTCGTCACCGGCGGCGATCTGGGCCACACGGAGTCCGGTGTGTTTCCACCCCGGGGTCGACTCGTCAACGACCGTTTGCCAGCCGTCCCTGGCGAGGTCGCCGTGGGGAAAAAACCATTCGTTGCGCCGTTGCATCCTGTGTCTTTCTTGTTGCTTTGTTTCTCCCGGCGACAGGCGCGGGCACCACGGCCACCCTTATGGGGTGCCGCGGTTCCCCGCGCCTGTTGCCGGTATGGCGGGGTTAGTTCTGGGGGAAGCCCAGGTTGATGCCGCCGTGGGACGGGTCGAGCCAGCGGCTGGTGATGGCCTTCTCGCGGGTGTAGAAGTCAAAGCCGTGGATGCCGTACGCCTTGTTCGAGCCGAAGATGGAGTCCTTGAAGCCACCGAACGAGTAGTACGCGACGGGCACGGGGATGGGAACGTTGATGCCGATCATGCCCACCTCGATCTCGTTCTGGAAGCGGCGGGCCGCCCCACCGTCGTTGGTGAAGATCGCGGTTCCGTTGCCGAAGGCGCCGTTGTTGATCAGGGCGACACCCTCTTCGTAGGTCTTGACCCGCACGATCGACAGGACCGGGCCGAAGATCTCGTCCAGGTACGCCTGTGAGGTGATCGGCACGTTGTCGAGCAGGGTGGG
>JAODAO010000079.1 GCA_025463465.1 Glaciihabitans sp.
GAGCGTCGCCTGCTGACCGCGATCGAGAAGGCCACCCGCCAGCCGCTCACCCAGATGCAGCTGCCGAGTGTTGAGGACGTCAACGTCACGCGCCTCGCACGCTTCGACGATGCCATCACCGAGGCTCTCGCCCACCCCGAGCGCATCGAGATGTTCCGCGACATCGTTGGCCACTACGTCAGCCACCACGACGTGCCGGAGGCCGACGTCGCCGCAGCGCTCGCCGTTGTCGCCCAGGGCGACACCCCGCTGCTGCTCTCCCCGGAGGAAGCCCGCGCTCAGCGTTTCGACCGCGAGGACCGTGACCGCAGCGACCGTCCCGAGCGCAGCAACGACCGTGGTGGCGACCGCGGAGGATCGGGCGAGCGTCCCGAGCGCCGCGCGCGCAACACCGACCGCAACATGTCCTCGTACCGGATCGAGGTCGGAAAGCGCCACAAGGTGGAGCCGCGCCAGATCGTTGGAGCTCTTGCCAACGAGGGTGGTCTGAGCCGCGAAGACTTCGGCGCCATCAAGATCCTGCCCGACTTCTCCATCGTCGACCTTCCGGCCAACCTGCCCCAGGAGGTCTTCGACAAGCTGGAGCAGACGCGCATCAGCGGCAAGCTGATCGAGATCCGCCCCGACAAGGGACGTCCCGGTGGACGCCCCGATGACCGCGGCGGAGACCGTGGGCCGCGCAAACCGCGCCGCGAATACTAAAACTCCGCACCCCTGCCCCGGAGCGCACTAAGCCCCGGGGCACACAATAAGAACTGCTCGTGTCGATTTCTCGACGCGGGCAGTTCTTACTTGGTCGGGCAGGACGGCCTCGAGCAGGGTCAGACGGAGACCTCCGCGAGGATGCCATCGATCTGGCCCATGGCCAGATTCATACCCTCTTCCATTCCCATCTCGACCATCTGTTGCATCTGCTCAAGGGACGCGAAGTGGGTGGTGGTGGTCATTCTGGTGCCGCTCCCCCGGGACTCGAGCGTCACAACACCATGGGCCGAGCCCATCTCGGTGTGACGCGCACCATTTTCATCAGCAAAGCCATCATCGAATTCAAGCCGCGTGGGTTCCTCAATCGCGGTGATGTCCCACCACCCGTGGGGTTGTTCCCCGTCCGGCCCCGTCATGTAGTACTCCGCTTCCCCACCGACGGTGAATTCGTATCGATGGAAGGTAGCCGGATAGGTTGGCGGGCCCCACCAGCGTTCCAGCTGCCGCGGGTCTTTCCACAGCTGCCAGACACGGTCGATCGGTGCGTCAAACTCCGCGACAAACGTCAGCGTCAGCGCGTCAGGGTCTTTCTCCACGTTCACAACAGGCATAACAGTGTTCCTCTCTCACTTCTTCGTAACGGGTGGGTCGTCGGCTAACACCTGGTTCATCGCCTCAAGGCGGGAACGCCAGATGTCCTCGTAGGCGTCAAGCAAACGGGCGGCTTTGCGCAGCATTGTCGGATCACCGTGCACAATCTGCTCCCGTCCGCGTCGCTCCTTGGTGATGAGCAACGCCTTTTCCAGCACCGCCACATGCTTTTGTACGGCGGCGAAACTCATGGTGTACGCGCGGGCGAGGTCGGAGACCGACTGCTCCCGCACGATCACCCGCTTCATAATGTCGCGCCGGGTCGCATCCGCCAGGGCCTGGAAGATACGGTCGACATCGTCATCACTCAGCATTTCTACAACCATTTGGTTGTACGTTACGCTCCCTTTACCCGTGGCACAAGGGGTGATTTATCGCATCGGCATCGCCGTCACAGAGGCGAGGACATGGCCGCTGCGGGGGAAAGATTTCGGTTTATTCGACGGACAACTCCCGCGCGTGCAGCGCAACGCCGGGCGACGCGCTTATCTACCAGGCCGCCGGCTTACCCCTTGAAATCGCCGCACGATACACCGCTGTGACGTTCGTTCAGGCGAGAGGTTGGACGGGATTGATTCTCAATGCTTCCAGCGGGATGCAACGATCTTCGGGATGGCCTTCAGTCCGGTCACCGGGTGGAATTTCTCGGCTGCGGTCGTTAGGCGTGAGTACTCCTCGTCGGTGAGGCGGATGTCTGCCGCGGCGACATTACTCTCCAGTTGTTCCACACTGGAGGCTCCGGGAATCGCGACGACGTTCGGCTGGTGGATCACCCACGCGAGTCCAATCTGCGACGACGTTGCGCCGTGAACATCCGCGATCTCTCTCACGATTTTCAGCAGTGGCGCGAGGGCGTCCAGGTTCTCGGGGAGGAAAAGCGGATTCGCCGACCGCACTCCATTGGTTGGACGGTTCGCGCTGGTGTACTTGCCGGAGAGAAGGCCCTGCGCGAGGGGGCTGTACGCGATGACGATGTGGCCGCTGGACTGGGCCCACGGGAGCATCGAGGCGAGGGGTTTGCGCTGGAGGAGGTTGAACTGCACCTGGTTGGACAACACGACCGAGCCGTAGTCCTTCTCCGCGAGCTGCCACCGGTCGAGGGAGTAGTTTGATACGCCAACGTCGCGGATCACTCCCACGTCGCGCAGTGAACGCATCCCTTTCATAATGGTGCTGTCGGGCACCACAGGATTGGCCTGGTGTACCTGGTAGAGGTCGATCGACTTGACGCCGAGCCGCTGGGCGCTACCTACACCCCGACTGGTCACCACGGGGGCGATGGGAAACACGGGGAATATCTTCGAGGCGACGACGATCCCTTCTGTTCCGCCGCTGGCCTCAAGGGCCTTACCGAGGATGGTTTCGGACCGGCCGAACCCGTAGACCTCAGCGGTGTCGAAGACGGTGACGCCGAGTTCACGCGCCCGTTTTACGATCCGGCCCGCTTCAGCGTCGTCGTAGGATCCGCCGTAGCCCCATTCCTTTGACCCGAACTGCCACGTTCCCAGGCCGATGACGGACAGGGGCTTTTCTGTTGCAACATTTTCGACAAAGCGCATCTTCGGATTATGCCAGCGGGACCTGAAAGCAGCACCCCGGATATCGACGGCATCTCAGGTCTATCCGCCGAAAAGCCCCACTATCCCCAGCGCACGATGGTCGTCGGAGGCGGTGTGATGAATTAGCCGCGCGTTGGGGTCATCCGGCAGGCCTGCAGAAAGCCTTCTGGTGGGATTGGCCTACGACGGTTTGTCGGTGAGTTCGGTGCTGTGCGCGTCGCGGAGTGCCTCCGCGCCCTCCAGGTCGAGGTCGCTGGTCGCGCTCTCGAACTGAGAATTGTAGAGGCGCGAGTACGCCCCGTGTTGCTGAATGAGTTCCTTGTGGGTGCCCTGTTCAACAATGTCGCCATGCTCCATCACCAGGATCAGGTCGGCGTCGCGGATCGTGGACAACCGGTGCGCGATAACAAAAGACGTTCGTCCCTCACGGAGTGCCGCCATGGCGTGTTGCAGCAGCAACTCCGTCCGGGTGTCAACCGAAGATGTCGCCTCGTCCAGGATCAGCACGGATGGTGCGGCCACAAAGGCCCGAGCGATGGTGATGAGCTGCTTCTCCCCCGCTGAGACGTTGGAAGCATCCTCATCGAGGACGGTGTCGTAACCGTCGGGCAGCGAGTGGACAAACCGGTCAACGTAGGTGGCTTTCGCTGCCGCCATCACGTCCTCATCGGTCGCGCTCTGCCGGCCGTACCGGATGTTCTCGCGAATCGTGCCGGCGAACAGCCACGGGTCCTGCAGCACCATTCCAGAACGCGCGCGAACCTCGTTTCGGCGCAACTGAGAAATATCCTGGCCATCCAGGAGGATACGTCCGCCGTCAAGCTCGTAGAACCTCATGATGAGGTTCACGAGTGTGGTTTTACCGGCGCCGGTCGGCCCAACGATGGCGACCGTCTGGCCCGGTTTAACGCTGAAGGTCAGATCGCGGATCAGGGGGTGTTCCGGGGTGTAGGAGAAGGCGACGTTCTCGAAGGATATGGTGCCGTCGCCGACCACCTGCTCCGGCGCGTTCTCGCCATCCGGTTCCTGTTCGTCTTCGTCGAGGAGCTCAAAGACCCGCTCGGCCGAGGCGACGCCGGATTGCACAACGGCCGCCATACCTCCGAGTTCGGACAGGGGCTGGGTGAACTGCTGGGAGTACTGGATGAACGCCTGGACGTCTCCGAGGCGAAGCTGGCCGCCGGCGACCATCAGGCCCCCGAGCACGGCGATGCCCACGTATGTCAGGTTTCCGATGAACATCATTCCCGGCATGATGATGCCGGAGAGGAACTGGGCTTTGAACGATGCCTTGTAGAGTTCCTCGTTCTCTTCCCTGAACTTGGCCTGCTCCTCCCGCTCGCGCCCGAACACCTTGACAAGGGCGTGACCGGAGAAGGACTCCTCAACGCGGGCGTTCAGGCGGCCGACCTTCCGCCACTGCAGGCTGAAGGCTCTCTGCGACTTTGGACCGATGACGCCGAAGATCACGGCCATCAACGGCAGGGACACAAGAGCGACGATGGCGAGCTGCCATGAGATGGAGAACATCAAAACGAGGACACCGACAACGGTCAGCACGCTGGTGATGACCGTGGACAGCGACTGCTGCATCGTTTGGGTGATGTTGTCGATATCGTTTGTCACCCGCGAGATCACCTCTCCGCGCTGCACCCTGTCGAAGTAGCTCAGCGGCAGGCGGTTGATCTTCGCCTCGACGGATTCCCGGAGGCGGTACATCGTGCGCATCATGATGATGTTGATCACGTAGCCCTGCAGCCAGCCGAGAACCGCGGCGACAACGTACAGCCCGAGGACGATCATCAGGATCTGGCTGAGCCGGGTGAAGTCAACACCCTCACCGGGAGTGATCGAGGACATGGCTTGGATCACGTTCGCCTGGGCGTCATCGCCCGACGCCCGCAACTGGTCAACAACCTGCGCCTGAGTGACACCCGCGGGCAGCTGCGACGACACCACTCCCTCGAAGATGATGTTTGTCGCCTCGCCCAGAACCTTCGGTGCGCTGACCGTGAGGACAACACCAATTGCCCCGAGAATCGACACGAAGGTGAAAGCGAAGGCGTGTGGTTTCAGCAGGCCGATAAGGCGGCGAAAACTCTGGCCGAAATTTGCGGCCTTGCCCGGCTTGACGCTGTCCCAGTCGCCGGACGACAGGCGTGCCTGCTCGGCCAGTTCCAGCTCGAGTTGTTCTTCTTCGGAGATTGGCGCGGCCGTGGCGCCGGTCCCCCTCTTGTTTTTGCTCATGCGCTTGCCTCCACACCGAGCTGCGACTCGACGATCTCGCGGTAGGTGGTGCTGGTCTCGAGGAGCTCGGCGTGGGTGCCGGAGCCAACCATCCGCCCGTCATCGAGGACGATGATGGTGTCGGCTTCGGTGATCGTGGAAATGCGCTGGGCGACAACGATTTTGGTGGTGTGCGGCAACTCCCGCCAGAGCGCCTGCCGTAACCGGGCGTCGGTGGTGAGGTCGAGGGCCGAGAACGAGTCGTCGAAGACCAGGATGCGGGGATCGTGGACGATGGCACGGGCGATGGCGAGTCGTTGGCGCTGCCCTCCGGACACATTGGTGCCGCCCTGGGCGATCCGGGCGTCCAGCTGTCCCTCCATCTCGGCGACGAAGTCACTGCCCTGCGCAATTTCCAAGGCATGCCAAAGTTCGGCATCCGTGGCATCCTCGCGCCCGAAGCGCAGGTTTGATCCGACGGTTCCCGCGAAAAGGAAGGGTCGCTGCGGAACCAGCCCGATGCTGGCCCACAGGGAGTCGAGGTCTGCCTGGCGCACGTCGACCCCGCCGACGGACACGCGGCCGGCGGTGACGTCGAACAGGCGTGGGATCAGCGAGACCAGTGTCGTTTTGCCCGCACCCGTGGAGCCGACGATAGCGATCGTGTCTCCTGGCTCCGCGTGGAAGGATATCCCGGCCAGCACGGGACGCTCCGCACCCGGGTAGGTGAAACCGGCGTCTTCGAGGGTGAGCGATCCGGGCTTCGGGAAGGTGTACACGGGGTCGGCCGGGCGCACCAGGGTGCTGTCGCTGGCGAGCACCTCGCTGATACGTTCAGCGGAAACGGCGGCGCGGGGAATCATGATCGTCATAAAGGACGCCATCAGCACTCCCATCAGGATCTGCATGATGTACTGCATAAAAGCGAACAGCGTTCCGATCTCGATGTCACCGTTGTCGACCCGGATGCCGCCAAACCAAATGACTCCGACAACGGTGACGTTGAGCACCAGCATCGCGAGGGGGAAAAGCAGCACAAACAGGGAGCCGACCTTGCGGCCGATCACCATGATGTCGTGGTTTGCAAGGGCGAAGCGCTCCTCCTCGATCGGTTCCCGTACAAACGCCCGCACCACCCGGATACCGGTCAGTTGCTCCCGCATAATGCGGTTGACGGCGTCGATGCGCACCTGGAAGGTGCGGAAGAGGGGAACCATCTGGGCGATGATGAGGCCAGCGACCAGGAGCAGGGCGGGAACCGCGATGGCGATCAGCCAGCTCAGGCCGATGTCCTGCCGAAGGGCCATTACGATGCCCCCGATTGCCAGCAGCGGCGCGGAGACCAGCATGGTGGCTCCCATCATGGCGAGCATTTGCACCTGTTGCACGTCGTTCGTATTGCGGGTGATGAGGGATCCGGCTCCGAACTGCGACACCTCGCGTTCGGAGAAGGCACTGACCTTTTCGAAGACACCATCTCTGATGTCGCGGCCCATCTGCATGGCAGCCCGAGCCGCGAAGTAGGTGGCGACAATCGACGCGGTGATCTGGCCGAGGGAGATGCCGAGCATCAGGACACCGGTCGACCAGATGTAGGTGACGTCGCCTGCCGCGACACCCTTGTCGATGATGTTCGCGTTGAGTGTGGGCAGGTACAGCGACGCGATGGCCGCGGCGAACTGGAACACCACAACACCAACGAGCAGGCGGCGATACGGTTTCAGGTATCGGGAGAGCAACTTCGCGAGCATCATGATCTCCGGTCGGTGTAACTCGTGGCGGCGCGGCGTGCAGCCAATGATAGTAACGGGGTACGACACTGTGGAATGTCTGCCCCGGGGAAGGCGGCAGCCCCCAACCGTCCGGTGGATCAGCGATCCCGCAGCCGTTCACCTGCTTCAGGATGACAGCACTTCGCCGCCACCGGGAGGTTATTTTTGAGCGACCGCTGGCACCACGACCAAACGATTCACCGAGGAAGGGGCTGGAGCTACCGTGTGGAGGATATTGCGACGGCCCGGGCACTGACCGTCGCCCGGATCGCGTTGGCATGGTTACTCGCCCACGGTGCCGTTCCGATCCCCGGCAATCGCCGGCGTGATCGACAGGACGAGAACGCGGGCGCGGTGGATATCTCGCTCAGCGTCGAGGAATTACTCGAGCTCGATGTGGCCCTACCCGCATCGGAGATCTCGGGCGGCAGGGACCACAGCCCCGCCGTCGCGGGAGTGGATGGGTAGACGGTCCAAGCCAGCGGCGAAGCGTCGATGGGTCACTCGGGTCCAAGCGCCGTTGGCGAGGCTTGCCCGGCGGCGGCACACTTCAATTCGATCAGGATTGTGTGCGTGGGGGTGTCTCCGGTGTTTTCCCCGGAATGTCGCTGGGCGGGAAGCCAGACGGCCTTTCCCGACTCCAGGTGCACATTGAACTCCCGTTCGCCCGACGAGAGGCGACGGGAGAATTCGCTCAGTGTCACCATCACCGAATTCGGGTGGTTGTGAGGCGTTGTGTTCTGACCGGGGGTGTCGTTGTATTCCAGCACCCGCACAAGGTCGTTCTCCCAGAGGGTGTGGTAAAAATCCGGATTGGACACGGTCGGATCGTCGTTGATCATGCCGCGAGCCTATTCCCGGCATCGGACCGTCGGACAGGGGTTACGTGCCCTCGGGGCGGTCGCCTTTGTGCCAGGCGTCAGTCGAACTGGCGTTAGTCGAACAGGGAGCTGAATTCGCCGGGCAGCGCGGCCGCGCGGGTGTCATCGGGTTCACTACTTTCGCAACCGTCGAGCCACACGCTCACGGAGTTGCTGTATCCGGCCCCAGTGCCGGGAATGCCCAGGGTGACGAACTCGTCCGACCGGCCCTCACATTGCCCAAGCGCCGACGGCTGCGTCACCAGGGGCAGGATCATTGCGACATCAGCGACGGACAACGTGCCGCCCGCGGTGAAGGTGCCCGTTTTGTCTGCGGCCGGGGACCGCTCGTCCACGGTGTAGCGGCACCACGCCATGTCGCTGGCACCGGCGAGGTATTCCGGGGTGCCCGCCGGGGCCACCACCGGGGTGTTGTATTCCGGGCTGCAGTAGGTGTCGATTGCCTCCCGCGATTGCAGGAGTGTGCGGCTCAGCACGGTGGTGTCCGGTTTGTCCAGGGCCCGGAGCGCGTCGTCCACCGCCGGCTGGGCCTTGTCGCATCCGGTCAACGGCCAGTGAACCCGGATGGCGTCACCGTCAGCGTCTACGAGCCACACGGGCGTGATGGACTGATAGTCGAAATTGCACGCCCCGGCGTAACCGGTGACATCGGGTGTTTCGAGGGCATCGACGAGCAGTGCCAGGTCGCCGTGGTACGACTCGACCTCGATGGAACTCCACCACCCGTCGGCATCCTCGTCCCCGCCAAAGTGGCACAGGTGCACGGCGACCGGCTCGAATCCGTCGGGGATAGAACCGGCCGCGGGTGCAGGAGCGTGGAACCATTCGTCGGCGTTTGGCTTTAGCGGGTCAGCGTGGCTTTCGCGCAAATTCGGCGCCTGGCAGTCGAAGCCGTCGACGATCTCGGCAACCTCCACCTGCCCGGCAACCGGAACGGTCGCGATCCCGTCGCGCGCGGGAGCCGCGGCGAGGGTGCATCCCGACATCCCGACGGCGAGGACAACCACCGGGAGGAGGAGCATTCCGCGGCGGACCCGTTCGATTACCGTGCGCGACACAGATCCCACCACATCCACCTATAACTGATTGAACCTCAGTATAGATTCTGCGGAGCGAGCCCCGTTACCGGGGACCACCTCAGGCTGCTGGCGGAATCAGGCCCTCGCTGCGGTAGCGCTCGAACAGGTTGGTGAACGAGTCAACCGTGCGGTGGTGGGTAGTGAAACCGGCAAGGCGACTTTTGCTGATGTCGGTGACAACCTCGATCTGGCGGCCGAGGTCGGCGTCGGTGTGCCACCAGGAGGCGAGCCGGTTCAGGTCAGACTCGACGAGGCCGTGCTGCTCGGCGATCCGGGTCCATTCGGCTTCCTTGCCCGCCATCTGCAGCTCGAGAAGCTGCGGTTCCGCGCCGGGGCCAACGGGTTCCACACCGAAGAATGCGGCCAGCTTCACCCACATCCACCGCCAGCGGAACACATCGCCGTTGACCACGTTGAACGGCTCATTGCGACCCTGCTCGTTGGTAGAGGCCCAGATCATCTGGTCGGCGAGGATCGTCGAATCGGTCATGTCGGTGAGACCGTTCCACTGCGTCTCGCTGCCCGGGAAGACAAACGGCAGGCCGAGGTCGCGGCAGATCGACGCGTAGACGGCCAGGGTCAGGCCCATGTTCATCTGGTTGCCGACGGCGTGGCCGATAACGGTGTGCGAGCGATGAACAGACCAGGTGAAGCCCTGGCTGGCAGCGGCGGCGAACAGTTCGTCCTCCTGCGCGTAGTAGAAGTTGGGGGCGTCAAGGCGCGGCTCGTCCTCGTGGAACGGGGTATCGGGCATCAGGCCCTGCCCGTAGGCCTCGAATGGGCCGAGGTAGTGCTTGAGGCCGGTGACCAGCGCGACGTGTTCGACCGGGGCCCCGGCGAGCGCGGCGAGCAGGTCTCGTACCATCCCGCCGTTGACGAGGATGTTCTCCTGCTCGGTGTCCTGTCGTGACCATGCGGTGAAGTACACGTGGCTGGGCGTCTGGCCGGAGAGCGCGGACGCGAGCGATTCGGCGGAGCGGAGGTCTGCCGACAGCCAGGTCACGCCAGCGCGGCCCTGCCCGGGGCGCCGAGCGAGGGCCAGCACGCTCCAGCCTTCGCTGGTGAGCTGGTCGATCAGCGCGGATCCCCCGATACCGGTCGCGCCGACCACAAGGGCGGTACGGGTAGCGAGGGGGGCGGTGGTGGATGTCTGTGTGGTGGATGTCTGTGCTGCGGGTGAAGAAGTCATTACGGGGTTGAACCGGTGCCGGACCGCGGGCATTCCCGTATTGGGCAGGTCACGGCGCATTTCCAGAACGATGGCACCCGTACCCTTGGTCGTGTGACGATCCCTCCACCGCCCCTGCTGTCTCGGGAACCGGTCGCACCGGGTCGCGCAGGCCGGCTTGCCGGCGCGGCAGACACCCGTAGCCTGCCGCTCTATGAGGCCGGGTCCGTCGATGTTGATTATGCGATTACCAGCACCCACGAACACATCGTTCGGGACACCCACTGGGAGGAGCACTCGCATCCAACCCATGAGCTGCTGTGGAACGAGCGGGGTGCGTCGTCCACCACGGTTGGTTCACGGGTGTGGACGGTGACCCCCTCGGTTGGCCTATGGATCCCGGCCGGTGTTGCGCATTCCGGTTGGACCCCGGCGGGTACCGCGTTCCGCGCCGAGCAGTTCAGCGTCCACACCGTTCCGTCAATTTCGGCCGAGCCGGTTGCGGTGGATGTGACGCCGCTCCTCCAGCTCCTCCTCGAACGCCTGAACAGCGGCGGTCTCACCGCCGCGTCGCGCGCGACGACCGAGGCGATGGTGCTTGACGTGCTGGCCCCGGCCCCACACCACCTGTTGTTGAGCGAACCGGAATCGGCCCTGCTCGCCCCGATCGTTGAGACAGCCCGCCGGGATCCCGCCGATTCGACTTCCCTCGAGGATTGGGCCCGCCGGCTCGGGGTGAGCACACGCACCATTACCCGTATCTTCCGAGCGGAGACCGGGCTGAACTTCAGCCAATGGATCGCCAGCTCCCGCGCCCAGCATGCGATTGTTCTGCTGGCCGGCGGCGATGGGATCGATGACGTTGCCCTCCAGGTGGGTTATCGCTCGGCGAGTGCGTTTGGCACGGCGTTCCGTCGGGTGACCGGGATGAGCCCGGGCCGTTTTAGGGCGATCTGACCGCGAGATGCGAAGCGCACATCACTCGTTCCGTGTCCGTTTCGCGCAGAAACTAGTCCTATTTGCTCGATTGCTTTACTTTCCGGCACCCCGTAGCTTAGGTAAGGCACTCCTAAGTTTGTGCCTCGAACCGGTTACTGTCCCGATCTGACGCTCGTATTAGCTCAGTCCGGCGACGTCCATTGTTGTCCCCGCCTCCGGCTCCCTATTGGTGCGCCCGGAGATAAATCGACGATGCACGAACCTCACGAGGACAACTGTTCTGGGAACCACAGCAGCTCCACCGAAAGGACACCATGCCCCGCGCATCCAGATTCGTCGCCGTCACCTCGACTGCATTCCTCGCCGTGAGTCTCACCGCCTGCGCCACCTCCACCCCCGGCAACTTGGCCGATGGTGGCAGCAGCGACTTCACCCCGATCACCATCACCCACGCACTCGGCACCACCACGATTACAGAAAAGCCTGAGCGCGTCGCGACGGTCAACTGGGCCAACCAGGAAGTTCCACTCGCTCTCGGCGTTGTCCCAGTGGGTATGGCTGCGGCCACCTTTGGTGATGACGACGACAACGGGATGCTCCCCTGGGTTGAAGAAAAGCTCGAGGAGCTCGGAGGCGATGCCCCCGTCCTGTTCGACGAGACCGACGGAATCGACTTCGAGGCTGTTGCTGACACCGACCCCGACGTGATCCTCGCCGCCTACTCCGGGCTAACCCAGGAGGACTACGACACCCTGAGTGAGATCGCTCCCGTTGTCGCGTACCCTGAGACCGCCTGGGGCACCTCGTGGCGCGAGATGATCGAGCTCAACAGCGAGGGTATCGGCATGACCGACGAGGGTGACGCTCTCATCGCCGAGCTCGAGGACGAGATCGCAGCAACCGCTGCGAAGTACCCGACGCTTGCCGGCACCTCCACCATGTTTATGACCCACGTCGACACCGCCGACCTCAGCGAGGTCAGCTTCTACACCACCCACGACACCCGGGTGATGTTCTTCGAGGACCTCGGGATGGTCAACGCCGACAGCATCGCCACGGCCTCGGCAGCCACCGAGTTGTTCTCCCTGACGCAGAGCGCCGAGCAGGCCGACGCGTTCAACGACGTCGACGTGATCGTCACCTACGGCGGAGAGGACCTCGTCGCGACCCTTGAGAGCGACCCGCTGCTGTCGCAGATCCCCGCCGTCGCCAGTGGCGCAATCGTCAACCTGCCGAGCACGAGCCCACTTGGCACCGCTGCGAACCCGACACCCCTGTCGATCTCGTGGATCCTCGACGACTACGCCGCCCTCCTGGCAGCGGCCGCTGGTAAGGCCGCCGCCGTCACGGCAGAGTGACATCGGTAACAACCCCAGACGTTTCGGGCGCCGCCACTGTGCAGCGCCCGAAACGCGTTCGCGGGGTGTGGTTCCTGGTGGTTGTGGGCGCGCTGGCCGCCCTGATGTTCGCCTCCCTTACCGTGGGATCCCGAGACGTAGCGTGGGTCGACATCGTCGCAGCCCTCGGCGGCGCGACGGACGGCTTCGACCAGGCCGCCGTCGCCGTCCGCATCCCCCGCACCGTCCTCGCCGTCCTCGCCGGTGCAGCCCTCGGTATGTCCGGGGCCGTGATGCAGGGCGTCACTCGCAACCCCCTGGCCGACCCCGGAATCCTCGGCGTCAACGTCGGCGCCTCGCTTGCCATTGTGATCGGCCTCGCCTATTTCGGCCTCTCCTCCGCCAACTCCCAGATCTGGGTCGCCATCCTGGGCGCCGCAATCACCGCACTCTTCGTCTACACCGTTGGCTCCCTCGGCCGTGGGGGTGCCACCCCCCTGAAACTTGCCCTTGCCGGCGCAGCAACCTCCGCGGCGTTGGCTTCCTTTGTCACCGCCGTGATCCTCCCTCGCAACGACATCGCCGAGGGTGCCCGCTCCTGGCAGATCGGCGGTGTCGGCGGCGCCACCTTCACCAGCATCTGGCAGGTTCTGCCGTTCCTCGCCGTCGGCCTGGTCGTGTGTTTCCTCTCCGCCCGTGGCCTTAACTCGCTTGCACTCGGCGACGAACTCGCCGCGGGGCTCGGGGAACGGGTGGCCATCGCCCGCGGAGCCGCCGCCCTCGGCGCGGTCATCCTCTGTGGTGCCTGCACCGCCATCACCGGGCCCATCGCCTTCGTTGGCCTCGTTGTCCCCCACGCCTGCCGGCTCCTGGTGGGTGTTGACCACCGCTGGCTGCTCCCGTTCTCCGCCGTCGTTGGAGCCGGCCTGCTCACCGGCGCCGACATCCTCGGCCGCATCGTCGCCCGCCCCGCCGAGATCGACGTGGGAATCATCACCGCGCTGATCGGCGCCCCGTTCTTCATCTACATCGTCCGCAGACAGAAGGTTCGCGCACTGTGACAATCAACGTGCAAAAAACGGTGGATGCCGTGGCCCGGGGACGCGCCCACCGCGCGAGGCGTCGCCGCACGGTGATCATCGTGATGGCCATCCTGATCGTGGTCATTTTCGCCATCTCGCTGATGGTGGGACAGAGCTTCTACACACCCGCCGAGGTGGTGGGCGTCATGGCCGGAAACGACGTTCCGGGCGCCACGTTCACCGTTGGACGACTCCGGCTGCCGCGCGCCGTCCTCGCCGTCCTCGTTGGCCTGTGCTTCGGACTCGGCGGGGTCACCTTCCAGACCATGTTGCGCAACCCGCTCGCCAGCCCCGACATCATCGGCATCAGCTCCGGCGCGAGCGCCGCGGCGGCGTTCGCCATCATCACCCTCGGCCTCGGCGCCACCGGGGTGTCGGTCTTCGCCATCGTGGTGGGCCTCGCTGTGGCCGTACTCGTCTACGTCCTCTCCTACCGGGGAGGGGTCGCAGGTACCCGCCTCATCCTGATCGGCATCGGCATCGCGGCCATGCTCGACAGCGTCACGGCCTACATCCTCTCCCAGGCCGCCGACTGGGACCTGCAGGAGGCCATGCGCTGGCTCACCGGGAGCCTCAACGGCAGCAGCTGGTCGCAGGTGATCCCCGTGCTCGCCGCCCTCGGCATCCTCGCGCCCGTATTGCTCGGCCAGGCGCGCAACCTCTCGATGACGCAGCTCGGCGACGACACCGCCGCCGCCCTCGGGGTACGCGTCAACCGCACACGGCTCATCATCATCGTCGCCGCAGTCGGGCTGATCGCCTTCGCCACGGCCGCCGCCGGACCGATCGCGTTCGTCGCGTTCCTCTCCGGCCCCATCGCCGCGCGGATAGTGGGCCCCGGGGGATCGCTCCTGGTGCCGTCGGCGCTCGTGGGCGCCCTCCTGGTGCTGGTGGCCGACTTCTGCGGCCAGTACGCGCTCGGCACCCGCTACCCCGTCGGCGTCGTCACCGGGGTGCTCGGCGCCCCGTACCTGATCTACCTCATCATCCGGACCAACCGCGCGGGAGGCTCCCTGTGACCCTTGACCACTCACTCGTCATCAGCGACCTCACCCTCGGCTACGGCGACCGCACCGTCATCGACCGGCTCGGCTTCACCGTGCCGCCGGGACAGGTGACCTCCATCGTGGGCGCGAACGCCTGCGGAAAATCGACGCTGCTGCGC
>JAODAO010000092.1 GCA_025463465.1 Glaciihabitans sp.
CGCTAGAGGAGGATTCGGCATGGCGAGTGAACGGAGACACGGAGGATCGGACCGCAGCGCGGTCGAGCAGCATGGCTTCCCGACAGAGCGCATCTAGAGCGCCGCCCGATGCCGGCACCTGACATCAACGCCGGGTCCTCGTCCGGGGCCTTGCCACCGGCGATGGATCCGGCCGCAGTCATTCGGTCGCGGGCCTACCTCTCAGCGCTGGTCCTCGCCACCTTGCTCGGCGTGCCGATCTCGGCGATCGCCTACGGGTTCCTCGCGCTGGTCTCGAAGATCCAGCAGTACCTTTTCGCGGATCTGCCCAAGGACGTCTTCGACGGTGGCGCTCCGGCTTGGTGGCCGGTGCCGTTCCTGGTGTTGTGCGGTCTGCTGACAGGGCTGAGCATCCGCCACCTGCCGGGCAACGGTGGCCACTCACCCGCTTTCGGATTCGCGGCTGGCGGCGGGCCGCCCATCGACCGCGAGCTGCCGGGCATCGTTCTTGCCTCGTTCACCACGCTGGCGCTGGGCGCTGTGCTCGGCCCCGAGGCCCCACTGATCGCCGTCGGGGGTGGCCTCGCGGCGCTGGTCGTCCACCAGCTCAAGACTGACGCACCCCCGATGGCCGTGACGATCATGGCATCGGCCGGCAGCTTCGCCGCGATCAGCACGCTTCTGGGCTCACCCCTGCTCGGCGCGTTCCTGATCATGGAGGCCGCCGGGATCGCCGGCACGACTTTGATCCTGGTCGCCCTCCCTGGCCTGCTCGCGGCCGGTGTAGGGACGCTCGTGTTCGTCGGGCTCGACAGCTGGACCGGTCTCGGAGACTTCTCCTTGGCCCTCACCTCGCTACCCCCCGAGGTGACCCCCACGCCCGCGACGCTGGCCTGGGCCCTTCCCCTCGGCGCTGCGTCCGCCTGCCTCGGCTGGGTGATCCGCTGGTCCGGCCTGTCGCTGCGCCCCGTCGTGCACCGGAGCCGGGTGCTGGTGACATCGCTCCTGGGCCTGGGCATCGGCCTGACCGCGATGGTCTACCAGCTGCTGTCGAACCACAGCTTCAAGCAGGTCCTCTTCTCCGGCCAGAGCGACCTGCCCGACGTGGTCGCCCACGCAACCGACTACTCGGTCGGCGCCCTCCTCCTGCTCGCGGGATGCAAGACGCTGGTCTACGGCCTGTCCCTGAGCGCGTTCCGCGGTGGCCCGGTGTTCCCCGCGATATTTATCGGCGCAGTGCTCGGCATCGCGGCGTCCGGCCTGCCCGGGATGGCAATGACACCAGCGATCGGGATCGGGATCGGAGCCATGTGCACGGCGATGCTGCGCCTGCCCCTGACCTCGACCCTGCTCGCAACCCTGCTCCTCGGAGCCAACGGGCTCTCGACCACACCCGAGATAGTCATCGCGGTCGCGGTGGCCTACGTGGTGAGCATGCTGCTCCCGGTTCCGGGCCCGGGCCGTTCAGAAGCCGCGCCGGCACCACCCTCCGAGACCGACGTCCAGCCTTCACGTGGCACAGGCTCCGTACCGGACCGCGGCAGTCCGAACCTCGACCCTTCGCGTCCTATCTGATGTTGATCAAGCCGGCGATCAGCAGGAAGCCGCCCACCAAGAACCCCGTCAGTGCGCCCATCGTCGGCCCGGCCGAAACTGCCGAGTCCCGCAGCGCAGCCAGCCAGGTGTCGGCGTCAGCGGGATTGCGGGCGTAGTAGAGGAACATCAGTCCGACGGTCGCCGTCGACGCCACGGTGAACAACCCGAAGGCGAGGAGGACGAGTAGTCCGGTGGTGTGGCTGTGCACCACGACCAGAGCCGCAGCGGTGGTGATCGCCCAGGGTTGCTTGAGGACGCCGACCACCGCGGCGCCGGGGGGAGTCAGTCCCTGCATTCGCTCGAGGAGCCGCTCCCCTCCCCAGCTCGACTCCGCGGCTGAGTGGGGCGCGATCCCCCTGCGTCGCCACAACCGAAAACTGAGCACCAGCAGGACGGCGCCCAGCATGATCTCCAGGACCGCGACCGACGTGCGCCCGCTCTGCGTCTCGCTCGCGCCGGAGGCCGCCAGCGCGTAGGTCCCGGTGAACATGAGCGTGAGTGAGAGCCCCCACCCGATGAGGAACGCGGCGGCATTCACCCGAGCCCTGGCCGTTCCCAAAACCAGCACGAACACCACGATCGTGGCGGGCGACAGGCTCGCCATCAGACCGAGGAAGACGATCGGGAGGATCAGGCCCACCGCATCCTCCCTGCTCTTTCGGCGCCGTCCGAATCATCGTGCCGCCCCGTGCGCACAACCGCCTCACCCTGCAGCATGACGGGCGACGGGCGACGGGCGACGGGCGACGGGCGACGGGCCAGCGTGTCCCTCTTCGGCCGCATCCGACGCATCAACCGGCCGAATCATCGCCACAGATCTCACCCGTTCCTGATGAAGCGACGAGGAGGGTGGCTGCGTAGTGTCCGAGCCACAGGCCCCTTCTCGTCGGGGATTCAGAAGGGACCGCGCCATGTTGATCATCGCCATCATCCTGTTCGGCATGCTCACCGGTGCCGCTGCGCAACTCATACTGGGCAGCTTCACGTGCTCCCAGGTCGGTGTTCGGCGGCCTCCGCGGCGGCGAGGCGCTGCGGGTCAGCGTCTCCCGCAAGCCGTTCCGGTCGGCCGCCGCGACGATCGGCGTCCCCGACCTGCACCCGCACGAGCTGCGCCACAGCCTTTTCGACACATCTTGAACTTGGACATTTGTGGCACTCGATGACCGTTTTGGACTCTCGTGTTGCCCAGTGTTGCCCGAACCGCGCGAGTCACAGCCAGCTGCGGCAGTTAATACGAGACGAAGTGCATGTCCTGGCAGCTCCGGATCCACCGATCGATCGAGCTCGCGCCGAGCCGCGACATACCGCCCAGATTGGGCTACTCCTAGTCCCAGCGCCGGGCGTTCGCGGGTGCGCCCGAGCACTAGGAATGACCTGCATGCGGCAGGCTAATCCTGAGACCCATCAGCCCATGTGTCGTCTGCGACCACGGCGGTCGGCTGCGAGGTCTCCCCACGTTCTTCGCGTACAAGTCGGAGAGACGCCAACGCGTAGGCCGTGCGGGAGGGAAGATCGACTCCCGACCCTTGAAGCTTGCGTATGGAATTCCAATCCGCGTGGTGGTGGTCGAGCTCCGGACCGAGTTCCTGAAGCACACGGTCAATTCCAAGAAATGCCTCGACGTCGCCACTTGAGAAATCTCCCATCGACTGCCACGTTCCGCGTCCGTTGCTCGACGTGCCAACCCCGATGAGTGAACCCAGGACTTCTTCGACCGTCCAGTGGCGTTTTCCGAGAAGTTCCCACAGCAACTGGCGAACTGCCACGTCTCCAGCGAGATGTCGGTACGCGTACAGCTGGTTGGTGAGATCCAGGGACTCTTCGACAGGCCTTACAGCCGCTTCGCGGAGGTGGGTCTCAAGTATCCGAGCCATCGTGCGGGTGGCTTCCTCCAGCCAAAGCCGGGGAGTTTCTAGATTTTCATCAGACGACTTTGCGCGACGGACGATATCGCTGGCGAGCCGAAGGGAGGAGGGGCCGCTCTGCGCGAGGACTGTCAGCAACTCGACTCCGTCTGTCTCTCCGCATCGGTCTACGAGAGTGCATGCCAGATAGCGCATCTGGTGCCCACCGGCGCTGCCGAACAAGCCGCTGCGCTGATCCCACGCCTGCAGGTAGTGCCTGCCGAGGATGGGA